>DATMFC010000347.1:0-5729 GCA_035556335.1 Planctomicrobium sp.
TTCTGTCTCGCCTATTTCCGTGAATGGTACGACACCTCGCTGAAGACATTAAGCGAAGTGACATCCCTTTCTCGTGAACCACTGATCGGGACGGTCCCAACCTTTACGATTTCGCCAGAGATGGAGCGAGTGGCCCAGGCAAGGGGGTTATCGTCGGCACTGTGTTATTATCATCGCCCGGGGTCTCGTGAAGCAGAATCTTATCGACTCGTCCGCACGACTCTGTTCGTCGCGATGAGAGAAGGGCATAAAGTCATTCAGATTACGAGTGCGGCTCCTGGTGAAGGGAAAAGCACGACGACCGCGAATCTTGCGATTGCCATGGCGCAGTCCGGGAAGAAGGTTCTTCTCATTGATGGAGATTTGCGTCGACCGACTCAGCATGTCCTGTTTCAGACACCTCAGGAAATCGGCCTGGCGGATGTTCTGCTCAATGAAATCGACTGGCAGAACGCAGTTCGTTCGACTCCGATTGACGGTCTGTCACTGATGACGGCCGGTTTGTGCCCCGACAATCCAGCGGAACTCCTGGCCGCATCCGGTCTTTCGAAGCTCATGATCCAACTGCGAGAGGAATATGACTACGTTCTGATCGACACTCCACCAGTTCTGGCGGTGAGCGATCCTTGTATCATCGCTCCTCTTGCCGACGGACTGTTACTCGTCGTGCGTATGAAGAAGACCAAACGGGCTTCTTTGCTTCGATCTCGTGAAACACTCGAAGCACATGGAGTGCCGGTCTACGGAATCGTGGCGAACGACTTCCGTCCGCAACCGGGTGGTGAAGGAGGGTATGAATACGAAACCTATGGTTCGTATTACAAAGACGAAACACCGAATAAGCCTGTGAAGCCGGAACCCGTATCTCAGTTCACGACTTAACCGCACCGACACTTATGTTGCCGAAATTCACCTCTTGCGGTGAGTTGATACGATCGGAACCGGAGTGCGGTAATTCGACCGGTGTCGAAAAACCTGAAACGCTTTGTCGCGGATTCTGACGCACACTTTCGCAAGACTCGAACTGAAACCGTCAGAGCAGACACGCCGAAAATTGTGAGGAAAAAAAGAATGTCCGGAACGTCCCCTGTCATCTGCCTGGAATTCAACGAACTGACCCCCTGGCTGATGGACCGTTTCATCAGTGAAGGAAAACTCCCTCATTTTCAGCGATTGCATGCCCAGTCTCTGGTCGCCACGACCGATGCGGAAGCGGATGGCGAATGGTTGAACCCCTGGGTGCAGTGGGTGACTGTGCATTCGGGGCTGGCGGCTAAAGAACATGGAGTCTTTCGCCTTTCCAATGGCGTGCAGATGACTTCACCGGCGGTCTGGGACCTCGCGTCGTCGGCCGGCCAGAAAGTCTGGGTCTGCGGCAGTATGAACAGCTGGTATCAGACCCCGCTCAATGGCTATCTGTTGCCGGATGCGTGGAGTAATCAGGTCTCTCCGTATCCGCAGGGGGAATTCGAGGCGTTCTACTCCTTCATTCAGAAGAACGTGCAGGAATATGCCGCGTCGAAAGTGCCGGTGACGAAGAATGACATCGCCCGCTTTCTCAAATTTCTGGCGGGGCATGGTTTGCGGATGAGCACTGCCATTCGCGTGGCGAGACAGCTTGTCCGTGAACGATTGGGGAACCATCGCTGGCGTCGTGCGACATTGCTCGATGCGATTCAGTATGACATTTTTGAATGGTATTACCGAAAACACCGTCCGCAGTTTTCGACGTTGTTCTTTAACAGCACCGCACATTATCAACATAAGTTCTGGAGAAACATGCAGCCGGAAGCATTCCAGATCGCGCCGACAGATCAGGAACAGCGGGACTATAAGGATGCCATTCTTTATGGTTATCAACAGATGGACCGGGTTGTTGGCAGGATTCTGAAACTGGACCCGAAAGCAACGATTGTGCTTCTCTCCGGATTAGGTCAGCAACCTTATACCAAGATGGAAGCGACCGGTGGAAAGCTCGTGTTCCGGTTGCATAACAAGTCGGTTCTGACGGATAAGCTTCTGTTGAATAAGCCGGGGCTCTCAGGGACATATCGTTATGATCCCATTATGGCGGACGAGTTCTTTCTCCGCTTTGATTCGACAGAACAGGCCACGATTGCCGCCAAGGCATTGGAAGCGTTTCAACTTTCTAATGGGAAAGAAGCATTCACCGCCAGTGTTCAGGGGACCGATGTGATCGGTCAATGCCGTTGTCGTGAAATCCCCGGGAAAGAGGCGGTCATTACAGATACCACCGACGGTCGAACGATTCCGTTCTCGGAAGTCTTCTATCGGGTGGATACCGTGAAGAGTGGCTTCCATCACCCAGATGGTCTGTTCTGGGTCCGCCGTCCCGGGCAGGGGCATCAGGTTCTGAGCAACCGTGTCTCTCTGACCGCAGTCGCTCCGACGGTGCTGGATTTGCTGGGAGTCGCCAAACCTGAAAGCATGAAAGCCGATTCCATCTTCACGAATTCGGCATCAGGGCAAACGTCAAAGACGTCAGACTTCGTCAAAGTTTAGGGCAGATTTGTATAAAGGGGTGAAGAGGAGACTCACGCAAAGGCGCTAAGGCGCAAAGAAATTTTGTTCCACGCCATGAGTAAACTCCTCGCTGACACTTGATGATTTCATCGCAATCGATTCGTACGATTCGTATTATTCGTGGTTTCTGAATTGCCCGCATGGTCCAAATCGCGACGATTACAAGTACGTTGTCATATTAATTCTTTGCGCCTTAGCGCCTTTGCGTGAGTCTCCTCTTCTTATGCTAAAAACATGCAGGTCGATTCAGCTTGCCGATTTCACTTCTTTGTGGCGGAAGCAGGCGACCAGATGGTCGTTGACCATGCCGGTGGCCTGCATGTGGGCGTAGCAGATGGTTGACCCGATGAAGTTGAAGCCCCGTTTTTTCAGGTCTTTACTCATGGCGTCGGATTCAGTGGTTCTCGCCGGGACTTCAGACAGTTCCTTGAAGCGATTGTGAATCGGCTTACCGTCGACGAACTGCCAGATGTACTTGTCGAATGATCCGAATTCTTCCTGCACTTTCAGGAACTGTCGGGCGTTGTTGACGGCCGAGGCCACTTTCAGGCGATTCCGGATGATGCCGGGATTCTCCAGCAGTTTTGCCATCTTTTCCGGAGTATATCTGGCCACTTTTTCGGCGTCGAAGTTGTCAAAGGCCGCTCGATAGGACGCCCGTTTGTTGAGAACGGTACTCCAGCTTAATCCGGCCTGGGCTCCTTCAAGAACCAGAAATTCGAAGAGAAGACGATCGTCATGGATCGGAACTCCCCACTCCTGATCATGATACAGGACATAATTCTCCCCTTTTGCCCAAGGGCAGCGGAATCGTTCACGAGATGATAATTTTTCAGCCATAACGACCTTGTTTGAACAGTTTGCTGCCCAGGAGCAGTACGTGAAAGACAGGCTTAGGATCGTCCTGAAAATAACATTTCGGGTAGCCCGGCCAGAATTGGCCGGGTCGCGCAGCGACAAGAAGCCTGCCCCTCAGCTTGCGATTCCACAGAAGAACTCATTCTCTGATTCAACGGCCGAGAGACAATTCACGGTCATTGGGAAATAAGGATCCTGAAGGAAAAGCTTCTTGTGCCTACGGCACCCGGCCAATTCTGGCCGGGCCACCCAAGCTTGCCAACAACTTTTAAAATCGGACAGTTATTTTCAGGACGATCCTTACAGACTGGAATCGAACGTTAATTCCCCATGCTGCGCGTCGACTTTGATGGTGGCACCTTCCGGAAATTCTCCGTTCAGGATTGCATTGGCCAGGGCATTCTGCAGGCGATTCTGAATCACCCGTTTCAGCGGCCGTGCTCCATATACCGGATCATAACCTTCGTTCGCCAGTAAGGTCTTTGCTTCGTCGGAGACTTCGAGTTGAAACTCATGCTCCGCCAGTTGTCGCTGGAGTTTGGAGATTTGAAGCTCGATGATTTTACGAATATCGTGACGTTCCAGCGGATGGAAGACAATCACTTCATCAATCCGATTCAAGAACTCGGGACGAAACTCTTTCTTCAGAGCTTCCATGCAGACCTTCTGAATCTGATCGTCGTCCCCTTCCTCGGCCAGTTCGAGAATCAACTGCGAACCGATGTTGGAGGTCATCACGATAATCGTGTTCGTGAAGTCCACGGTCTTTCCCTTGCCGTCTGTGAGACGGCCGTCATCCAGAACCTGCAACAGAACATTGAAGACGTCCCGGTGGGCCTTTTCGATTTCGTCGAGCAGAATCACCGAGTACGGCTGACGGCGAACGGCTTCAGTCAGTCGTCCTCCTTCTTCATATCCCACGTATCCCGGAGGAGCCCCAATCAGCCGGGCGACCGAATGCTGCTCCATGAATTCGCTCATGTCGATCCGGATCATGTTCCGTTCGTCGTCAAACAGGAACTCGGCCAGGGCTTTGCAAAGCTCTGTCTTTCCGACACCCGTTGGACCAAGGAAGATGAACGAACCAATCGGGCGGTTTTTGTCCTGCAATCCGGATCGTGAACGGCGCACGGCATTGGCCACGGCGGAGACTGCTTCTTCCTGATTGATCATCCGCTGGTGAATCAGGTCTTCCATCTGCAGCAGCTTTTCCCGTTCCGTTTTCAGCATCCGGCTGACAGGAACACCGGTCCAGCTGGAGACCACTTGCGCAATCTCTTCCGGGCCGACTTCCGTTCGGAGTAATCGTGTGCGGTGTTCCTCCTCAGTCGCCTGTTTCTCTGACTCGGCTTCCTGCAACGCGACCTGATCACGCAGTTTCTTACGCTCCTGATCAAGCTTGAACAGTGTCTGATAATCGGACTCGTCGACCATACGACCGCTCGCCTGTTTGTCACGAACGACCGCTTCCTGCTGGGAGAATTCCAACTCCACCTGTTCGAGTCGCTCGCGAATTCCTTTGACGTCGCCGAGTCCGAGTTTTTCGGATTCCCATTGTTCGTTCAGGCTCGCGAGTTTCTGTTTGAGTTGCTCCATCTCCTGAGCGATGTCGGCCCGTTCTTTCTCCGCATGCTGTTCCTTTTCTTCAGCAAGCTGGCGAGCGGCGATTTCCAGACGGGTCAGACGGCGCTGGACTTCATCGATTTCCGTTGGAACCGAATGCAACTCCATCGAGACCCGTGACGCGGCCTCATCGACCAGGTCGATGGCCTTGTCCGGGAGAAACCGGTCTGTGATGTAACGGTCCGATAGAGTTGCCGCTGCATCGAGAGCGGCGTCTCGGATTTTGATGCCGTGGTGTTTTTCGTACCGTTCTTTGAGTCCCCGCAGAATGGCAATGGTGTCTTCCACGCTCGGTTCCCGAACGTTGACCGGTTGGAAACGACGCTCCAGGGCCGCATCTTTTTCAATGTATTTGCGGTACTCGTCGATGGTGGTCGCGCCGATACAGTGCAACTCTCCCCGGGCGAGTGCCGGTTTCAACAGGTTGCTGGCATCCATCGCCCCGTCGGTTTTTCCGGCACCGACGAGGGTGTGCAATTCGTCGATGAAGAGAATGATCTTTCCGGCGGCCTGTTCCACTTCCCCGAGAACGGCTTTGAGACGATCTTCAAACTCCCCGCGATACTTGGCTCCGGCAATGAGGGCTCCCATATCGAGGGCGATGACCCGTTTCTCTTTGAGAACCGCGGGGACATCTCCCAGAACGATCCGATTGGCCAGACCTTCCACGATGGCGGTCTTCCCGACACCGGGGTCACCAATCA
>DATMFC010000348.1:0-4543 GCA_035556335.1 Planctomicrobium sp.
GGAACGAAATCCGTTCTCAAGGAGACTTTCATCTCGCCCGGGAGACCGACACCGAAACACTGATGCATCTGCTGAGTCAGGAAATTTCAGAAACTCCTGACATCGGGATGCGGGATCTGCTCACCCGAGTCTCAGAACGACTCGACGGCGCATACAATATTACTTTCATCAATTCACTCGGAAACATGTTTGTTTCCCGCGATCCCAACGGATTCCGTCCGTTGTGTTACGCGGTTCGCGATGGCTTCTTTGCGGCCGCGAGCGAAAGTGTCGCGCTCACCAATCTTGGATTCGAGCCGGATGAAGTGCTGGACCTTGATCCCGGTTGTGCGGTGATCATCGAGAACGGGGAACTGCGGGTCGAACGATACGCCCCGACCGACCGCATGTCACACTGCTTCTTCGAATGGATCTACTTCGCCAACGTCTGTAGCCGGCTGGATGCTCAAAGTGTCTACTTGAGCCGCAAGTTCCTGGGAGAAGAACTGGCACTGCAGGAACAGGAATCGACAGTCAATGCGATTGTCGTCCCGGTTCCTGATACCGCTCGTTCCGCCGCAGAAGGAATGGCGTTTTCGCTGGGAGTCCCCTGTCTGGAAGGACTCATGCGACACCGGGCTTTGGGACGAACCTTCATCGAAGGGGAAGACCGTGAAGCCAAGGCACGAATGAAATACATTCCTCTCCCCGAAGTGCTGGGAGGAAAACGGGTCTTTCTGGTGGATGACACGATTGTCCGTTCAACGACGATGCGAACACTCGTTGACCAGATTCGTACCAAAGGAGGAGCCGCCGAAGTTCATATTCGTGTGGCCTGTCCGCCGATCATGGCTCCCTGCTTCTACGGGATCGATATGCCGGACGTGAACGATCTGTTCGCTCCCCGATTTATGAAGCAGAAGCAGACGATCACCCCGGAAATCGAAACGCAAATGGCGAAACATTTCAATGCCGATTCGCTTCGCTACCTTCCGGTTCGTTCCATCGCCAAAGCGGTCAACAAGGAACCGGAGCACCTCTGTCAGGCCTGTCTGACCGGAGACTACCCGACTCAGGCCGGAGCCCGATTGTACCAGCTCTCCATGTCGGCTATTGGAAGTGGACAGCCTTCTCGCCGTCTTGTCGAAGAAGAAGTCGAACCGGCTCTTCCCCCGACGCGCCTGTAAAAGGCTATCCGGAAATGTCGACCGGGTGGCCGGGGTTGGAGCGTACTCGCGAAACCCCGGAACGAGTTCAGAAAGACGCTGAATTCGTCGTCGACTCTCTTAACCCTTCGCGCTCGACCAGGGTTTCCTTCGCTGCGCTCTGTCCAACCCCGGCCACACTCACGATGTGACACACTCGCAACATGACACTTATTTCCAGGACGCCCCTAAAACTCATTTTCAACGAGGACGCCGGACTGGTCATCTCGAATCAAACAAACGCTTCGCGGGTCCGTTCCAGAACAGGAGAATTCCGGTCGCCAGTTCCGCGCAGATTGAAGACGGACAAAGCCAGAAACGGATCGCGCCAATGCTCGCTGACGTGCGAAACGTCCTCCAGAACTGCCGAGCTGAACTTATAATCGTGAGCATCACGCCCTTTGAGAAAGATGGTCCGTCGTGCGGCAGCAATGAAATCGTCTGGATTGCCTCCCGCCGCCAGATAGGCCAGCACCTCTGTCGACGCCCGTGTTTTGTCGGTGGAGATTGATGCAAAAATCTCGTCCAGAGTCGGCCCCTCTTTCTGGGTCGGCTCCGGTTTCGGCAGAGAATCGATGGTTTCCGACTTCAGTTTTCCTCGACCGGTTGCAGTGTCTCTGAACATTGTATTGAACGAACAGGCCTGTAAAAGAAGACGGAGACGAAGGTCCCGATTCGCCACATTCTGCCAGAGATAATTCATCGCATTCGCAGTGGTGAGACCGTGCAGTCCCACGATTCCAGGTTGTCGCATCAGGAGTTCTCCGGAACCGACGAAGACCGCGTCCCAAACCGATTGAGGTGAAACTCCCCGTTGCATCATCTCTGCCGCTGAACGGGCTGCCGACTGGGGATCTTCTGACCGGAAATGGGCAATCAGATCGTGAGCTGCCTGATCGTCAATGGAACCGTTCTCCCAGTTCTCGGGCCAGTTCTGTGAGAGAAGCTCGGCATTTTGTCGCCATGGCCGATCGGCAGGCAGGTCCTGTTCCGATGGGTTCTTACTTCCTTCCGAGTTCAAAAGTGCGAAGGCCAGCGACCGTAGCACCGGCTCCGCATGATGCCAACCAATGACCTGCAGTGTCCTCCAGCTATTGGCCAGATAGATTGCCTTGTGTCCTATGGAACGGAAGTCCCGGGCAGCGAACTGGGCGAAAAGATTGAAGATCTCGGTTGCTCCGGCGGTGCGGGCCAGACCAGAAACGGCGGCGTCTGCCTGTTCCACGTCCCAGCGTTCCATCGCATCAATGAACAGAGAGCGTGCTTGCGAAGCAGACGGGACATGTGACTCATTCACCGTCGACATTTTCCAGCCGGTCTTCTGTGCTTCTTCAGCCTGTGCGCCTTTGAAGTAGTCGAGCGCCCAGAAGATCGGCAACCAGCGGTCTTCATCCGGTCCGGTCAGGCTCGCAAGATGGCAACTGTTGACACAGAGCACACTGTGAAACTTGAATCCGACCGAAGGACGTGGCTGCACGTTGCGAATTCCGGCGAGCAGCAATGCAGCCAGCACCTGCTGGTAAGAGGTCCCTGCCTGAATGCGTGAAGCCACCTGCTCCAGAAGTTGCGGACGGGGTGTCTCTTCAATAAGCCGTACCAGCGGTTCGATCTCCGGATCGAACCGGACCATACCGGGAGGCAATGCCGCTTCCGCAGCAGTCAGTCGGGGAAGATGGTTGAGAAAACTAAACGGCCCCCCCAATGCCAGAAGACTTCCAGTGGTGGATGTTGCCAGAAATGATCGCCGATTCCCTGGTGTGGACATCGGATTCCCCTCTTGTCCGGAGCTGCTCGGATTGACAGGCCAACATCAATCATAACAGGAAATCAGCAGCTTAGAACCCCCTAACAAAACCTTCCGTGATCTGCTCGCGGAAAGGGAATTTTCACTATTCGAGAGGTTTCGTTCGCGGCTCCAATAATAACTTTCTTTGTGATCCGGAACAGGGAATCGATTTCCACTGTGACAAAAGTGGATGATAAGTCGTCCCCCACCCGATGTTCAAAAACTCATCCAGCACCTGACAAAACTCTTCCAACTCGCGATGTGGAAGTGCGAAAGTCGAGTTGAGATTTTGGATTTTCTTCTTCCCACTTACGCCGCTTTGATCCGTTCTTCCAGCGTCTGTAAGAGATCCTGAATGGTCCAGTTTTCTGAAGCAACTTTCAGGGTGTCATCCGAGTTCAATTGTGAGGCAATCTTCTTTTCGGCGGACATCACCGTACTATGATTCCGGCCGCCGAAATGGGCGCCGATTTCACTGTATGCCGACTGCGTCAACTTGCGTGACAAATACATCGCGAACATTCGAGGCTGCGAAATCGATTGCTTGCGCGATTTCGAACGCAGTTCTTCAGGACTCATCCCAAAGAACTCGCAAACCGCCGCTTCGACGTCGCCCACCCGAATCATTCGGACACAATCCCGTTCAAGTCGTCCCAGCAGTTTCCTGGCGACCTGCACCGTCACTCGACTGCTCGACATCTGCGACCATGTGGAAAGAACGTTCACCGCTCCTTCCAGTTCCCGGACATTACTCGTGAACCGTTTGGCGACATGTTCGAGAGAATCGGTCGTGAAACGGGTCTTCAGTTTGGAGACCCGGCGTTTCACAATTTCATAACGGGTTGTCTCGTCCGGCGCTTCGATACGACAGACCAGTCCTGACAGAAACCGGCTGACCAGTTCTTCAGAGGTCTCCCCCAGCAATCGTGGATGACGGTTTGACGTCATGGCCACGGAACGTCCCTGTTGTTCGAAGTGTTTCAGTGTATGCAGAAACTCTTCCTGGAATCCCTTCTTGCCGTTGAAGAAGTCGACATCATCGATCAGCAGGACGTCAGCACTGCGGAACTTCATTCGGAAGCTGGGAAGCGATCGGGCTCCCAGTGCCTGAGTGAAGTAGTTTCCGAAATGTTCCGCAGTCAAATGCAGCACCTGAAGATGAGGCGACTCTTTTCGAAGCCGCATCCGCAATCCTTCCAGCAGGTGTGTTTTTCCGTTTCCGACACCCCCGTGAAGATACAACGGGGCCACTGATTCCGGATCAGAGAGAAACTGCTGTACTCCTGCCATCGCCAGACTGTTGCAATCGCCGACGACAAAATCAGCGAGGGCATAGACCCGCTTGCCTCGTCCATGCACCGACTGAGCCGAGGGTGATGACGACGTTTGTCGTGACACGCTTGACTGAGTAACAGCCGGTTCCGCCGACGCAGGTTGTGCGATCGTCAGGGTGGGCTTTGCGGATTCACTGGCGTTCCCTTTTGCCGCCGTTGGCGCAGAAGGAGCCCCGACCTCATAAGAGAGCGTGACGTCTGGCCCTACGATCGACGCTGCGATCTGCAGCAGATCGCTT
>DATMFC010000349.1:0-1594 GCA_035556335.1 Planctomicrobium sp.
TCCCAATCATTCGCACGCCCTGAGTTGATGCGAACCCCGCCCGAATTCCCCGGATTATAAACGACTTACGTCACCATCGCAATTTTGTTTTCATCAATGTGGAAGATGAGACAGTCGGCTCCCGGAGATCGGGTTCCAATCTGGGAGAAGACCAGAGATTCATCCGAAATTCCAGACGGATCTTCATTTTAAGTAACGATTTTCGTTGTCGTCCAGTTTTTCTATTTGTCAGGGGGGCCTGCAACCCGCGCAATCGATCAACTCATTTCGATGACAACCGCAGTGGCATTGTCGCGACCGTCGGCGGCAACGGCGGATTTCACAATTCGTGTTGCCGGTGGATCTCCGACCATTTCATTAGGAGGAAATCGAATCAGGTCTTCCAGTGCATGATCCCAGAGTCCTTCCATCACCCCGTCTGTACAGAGCAGAAGCCGATCCCCAGGAGCCAACACGAGTTCTCCAATCTGCGGGTTGACGAACTGATTTCCCGAACCCAGCGCCTGTGACAGCACGTTCTTGCGAGGATGCGTTCGGGCCTGGCGCTCGTTCAGCTCTCCTTTTCTTCGCAACCAGCCGACATGTGAATGGTCGTGCGAAATCTGCTCCAGTCCACCCCCTTTTTTGAGAAAATAAATCCGGCTGTCTCCGATGTGCCCGAAGTAGAAGCGATCGTGAATGAACCAGACCAGGCTCAGCGTGGCCCCCATGTTGCGGCCTTCTTCATAGCTGGCACCAAGCACGGTCAGCTGACGATGAATTCCCAGAAACAGCTCACGAATACAGTCACGTATCCCGGCAGATTGATTTTTGACGTTCAGGTGGAACCGCTGCGGCATGAGTCGCGTAATGTTGTCGACGGCACATTTACTGGCAAATTCCCCGGAACGTTCTCCTCCCATTCCGTCACTGACAGCGAAGATGTAATCGAATCCATTGATGGGGACTTCTCCCCGACTCGCCAGGTAAACGAACTCCTGACGACTGAACGCCAGACCGAGAAATTCGTCTTCATTGTTGGGACGAATCTTTCCAACATCCCGATACCCGGACCATTTCACACGAGTTGGAATTTCCGGCTCGAGGAAATCGTCAGCATTGATCGGCCCTTCCAGCTTCGGCGGCGGAGGCGGAGCAGCAGCGGCTTTATCCAGAATGGTCGCAAACTCGAAATCGATCAGGCAGAAGCGACCTGTCTTCGAGTTGTAAGTCACGTTCCTTAAAAAGGGATCATCGTGCCGAACACCGTATGTTTCCAGTTCCGCAAAGAGCGACTTGAGTTTTTCGTCATCCATACGATCGACGCGAGCCCCGCAATTGGTTGTAACCAATTCGAGTTTGTCCGCATCGTAACCGAGAACACGGGGAACAAACTCACAGCCCCGTTCTTCCAGGTACTGCAACACCCGTAATTCGTTCTCGAAACGTTCCTGTGCATTCTTGTGTCGGAACAATTTGTGGACAGAGCCGTCGTACCCGATTCTGACCAGCGCTCTGGCTGTATCTTTGGCTTCTTCCACGGATGTACTCTTTCAAATACTCAAGCAAAACCGATTGATCGCTGTCTGCCTGCGGCAGCCCGATCCAATTTACA
>DATMFC010000350.1:0-1846 GCA_035556335.1 Planctomicrobium sp.
CGCGGGTATGTCGAATCCCTGGCCCGACTCGCGGCCTTGTTGCATGATGTCGGACATGGACCGTTCGGGCACTTCTTTGACGATCACTATCTCGACCAGTTTGATGTCACGCATGAAGACATCGGCGCCGCGATTATTGAACAGGATCTCGGCGACCTGATTCGTGGCGTCCGCCGCAATCCGAATTCCCGGTTGCAGCCACTTGAAGAACTGGATCCCAAGCAGGTCGCCTGGTTGATTCGGCGTCCGCGTCGGGAAGAGACCGGACACCCGGAATGGCTGCGAAAACTGCGGTCCCTGTTCAGCGGGATTTATACCGTCGACAACATGGACTTCGTCCTCCGCGACGCCTACATGACCGGCTTTAACACCAAAGCCTTTGATGTCGATCGTCTGATTCATTACAGCTTCTTCACCGAACAGGGGCTGACGATTCATGTGCGAGGATTGCCGACGTTAATTCACTTCATCGAAACCCGGGCCAATCTGTTTCGAATGGTCTATTTTCACCGCACCGTTCGGGCTCTCGATCTTTCGATTGAAGAGATTTTCTCGGAAACGATGCGGCATCTGTTCACCGGCAATCCAATCGATCATCTGGAAGAGTACCGTGACTTCCATGAGTCGTCGTTCCTTGTGGATGTGCAGCGCTGGCACCGGTCAGACAATCCGGAAAAGAAAGCGCTCGGGGAGCAATGGCAGGCGATTCTCTGTCGTAAAACCGGATGGAAGATGGCCTGTGAACGAACGTTGAATTTTCATTCATCGCATGGCGAACGGATGTCGATTTTCTCCGAGCCAGATCTGATCTTGCGCCGTGTCCGTGAGCGACTCCCCAAGCCCATTCGTGATTTGCCGCTCAATATTGATGTAGCGAAACATTATCACCGCCCGAGTGGACGGCTTCCCGCTGGGGGACAGAACTACATCTTTGATGCAGGGTCTGGAGTTCATGAACTGAACGACGACGAACTATTCCGCGCGATTCCGGTCAGTTTTTTAATCTTCCGTATCTATTGCCCGACGCATCTGTACGACACCGAACTGAACGCCGCGTTGAATTCCGTTCTCGGCGACGCGATCGACGCCAAGACGAACATGTAGGGGAAGAAGAAATACTAAATTCTAAATACTAAGAACCAAACAGAAGAGATCAGAAAAACGGCATTGCAATTATTTGGTTCTTAGAATTTAGTCTTTAGTATTTTCACCTCGGTGGAATCGCTTTCCCATGCGGATCGACACTCGGAGAATTCAGTTCCTCTTCCAACTGAGTCTGTAATTCCTGATTAAGATAATGCTCGACCCGATGGGCGGATTCGTGGAGCTGAGAATCCTGCAGTTGAAAGTTCTGAAAGAGGAACGATTCCCATAAGCGATGTCCGCGAACGATCTCAATGGCCCGGCCTCGTCCTGGTTCGGTGAGCTTCAACGTGTCTCCCGCGATGATCCAGCCGCGGCGTTGCAGATGCCAGATGGTGACGTTCCACATCCATGCGCTGATCCATGCCGTGGCATGCCGGACATTGGCCGGAGTGGCCGGTTTCTTCTCCGGAGTTTCCTCAAACCGATACAGCGTCGCGAGAACATCATCCACGGCCATGCGATATGCCAGCGACAGATTTCCCCACCATTGCGCGATGACGCTGTGTCGGGGTGATAGAAAATAGATGACGAGAAAAATCACCCCGCAGGCGACTGCCATCATGCCGGGAGTGCTGGCATCCTGAACCTGATCAAGTCCAACGGAGGAAGCGAGAATAGCTGGAATCGTTCTGGCCATCAGGTGTCCGAGTCCCGCACTGATTGCGGCGACCAGAAGAGAGACACCAATCATTCGGGGGAG
>DATMFC010000351.1:0-5487 GCA_035556335.1 Planctomicrobium sp.
TCAGAATAAGCTGACGATTGCCGTCAGTGGCACCGGCAGTGCCGGGATGGAAGCCTGTGTCGTCAACCTGATCGAACCCGGAGACCGGATGCTGGTCTGTGTGAACGGCGTTTTCGGCGGTCGCATGGCCGATGTCGCACAACGGGCCGGGGCGGAAGTCAAGAAGATCGAACGTCCTTTCGGCGAAGTCTTCACGACAGAAGAAATTGAAACCGCAGTACAGGAGTTCCGTCCGAAGGTCACTGGCATCGTTCATGCCGAAACGTCGACAGGAGCACTTCAACCGATCCCGGACATCTCCCGGGCCGTCCATCAGAACGGCTCTTTACTTCTGGTGGATTGCGTCACCTCACTGGGAGGCTTGCCGGTTGAGATTGATGAATGGGAAGTGGACGCAGCTTACTCGGGAACACAGAAATGCCTCAGTTGCCCGCCGGGACTGGCACCGGTGACCTTCAGTGACCGGGCGATTCAGGTGATGGAAGCCCGAAAAACAAAAGTGGCCAGCTGGTATCTCGATATGTCGATGGTTCGAAATTACTGGAGCCAGCAGTCACGAGCTTACCACCATACCGCTCCGATCAACATGAATTATGCCCTGCATGCGGCATTGCGTGACGTGCTTGAAGAAGGGCTGGAAACCCGATTTGTACGACATCAGAAGAATCATCTGGCATTACGGGCCGGTGTTGAGGCCTTGGGGTTACAGTACGCTGTCGAAGAATCAATTCGACTGCCAGTATTGAATGCAATTTCCATTCCATCCGGAGTGGACGATAAGGCCGTTCGTGGTCAACTCCTGAATGAGTTTGGAATTGAGGTCGGAGCCGGGTTGGGGCCGATGGCAGGCAAAACCTGGCGTGTCGGACTCATGGGAGAATCCAGTTCTCCCAGAAACGTGCTCCTGTTTCTAGCGGCACTGGAAGGATGCCTGGCATCACAGGGAGTTAATGTCACTCCCGGCGCCGGAATCGCTGCAGCCCATCAGGTTTATCAAAACAACAATTAACAGAGACTCTTCTGCTTTGGTTCTTAGAATTTAGTATTTATTTTTTAGTCAGGATTCTCGTGCAATACGACGTTTATGGAATTGGGAACGCTCTGGTTGATATTCAGGCTCACGTGACAGATGCGTTCTTGGAGAAAGTGAAGTTTGCCAAAGGGATCATGACCCTTGTCGATGACTCCACGCAGGAGGAGATTCTCTCCCGGCTCGCGAATGAATCGATCTCCCGCTGTGCCGGTGGATCGGCAGCGAATACGATCACCGGAATCTCGAATTTTGGCGGTAAAACCGCCTATCTTGGCAAAGTTGCCAACGACGGGCTGGGAGAGTTTTTTCTTGAAGACCTGCGAAAACAGGGAGTCAAAATTGAGGTGCAGCCCGGTCAGGGACAATCCGGAAGCTGTGTTGTTCTGGTGACCGATGATGCACAGCGCACAATGCTGACGAATCTGGCGACCTCTTCAACACTCACTCCGGAGGATGTCGACGAAGAGACGATTCGTAATTCAAAGTATGTCTATATTGAAGGATATCTTTTCGGAGGAGAACCCAACCGGTCGGCAGCATTGCGTGCGATTGAATTAGCTAAAAAGCACAACGTTAAAGTGGCGTTTACGGTCTCTGATCCATTTTTAATTCAGTATCACCGAGATGAATTTATTTCCCTGATTGAAGGCCCGGTTGATTTGCTGTTCTGCAATCTCGAAGAAGCCCGGGCGTTGACCGGAAAATTCGACCCGATTGAATGCGCCCGCGAGATTCATCGACATGCTGAAAACGTGGCTCTGACAATGGGAGATACCGGTTCACTGCTGATGCATGAGAACGCCGCCATTCCCATTGAGCGCGTTTCCGTGAAGGCGGTCGACACCACCGGAGCAGGCGATATGTACGCTGCCGGAATTCTGTACGGAATCACCAACGGGTTGACCTGGAAACAGTCTGGTCGGTTGGCCTCCTTCGCCGCCAGCCGTGTCGTCGGTCAGTTGGGGGCCCGTCTGAAAGACCCGATCACCGACGAGGAACGTTCCGTAATCCTCGGATAGCCCCCGATAGGGTGCGTCTGGACGCATCACGAACGTCAAAGCGAGTTTCCTGTCGGTGCGATTTTTCCTGAATAGCCATGTTTGAATCTTGTTGGTTTCCCCGAAACGGTGCGTGGAAACGCGTCCTGTGGAGCGGAATGCGGCTCTGGGGGATTTTGGGTATTGGCGTGAGGTCCGGGAAGAGTCTACTATAGTAGCTGGCGGCGACCGAGCGGTTCGTCGTGGGAAGCCAGCACCGTCAGGAATCACGCGATGACAGATTTGCACAGTGGTCATTCACATAGCGGCCATTTACACAGCGACGCGGGAGCAAAAGGAATCGAGAAGCTCACTCGGGCGTACGACGAGATTCGTGGGCAGATGTCACAAATCATCGTCGGACAGACCGAGGTGATCGATCAGTTGCTCATTGCTCTATTCAGTCGAGGTCACTGCCTGTTGGAAGGGGTGCCGGGACTGGCGAAAACGTTGATGATCAACTCGCTCTCGCAGTGCCTGTCGATGACATTTTCCCGCATCCAGTTCACTCCCGACCTGATGCCGGCCGACATTACCGGAACCGATGTTCTGACCACGAATCAAGACACCGGTGACCGGGAATTCAAATTTATCACCGGTCCTCTCTTTCACAATGTGGTCCTGGCAGACGAAATCAATCGAACTCCGCCGAAGACTCAGTCGGCACTGCTCGAAGCGATGGCGGAACATCAGGTGACCGTCGGCATGAACCGACATGCGCTGCCGAATCCGTTCTTCGTCCTCGCGACACAGAACCCGATTGAACAGGAAGGAACCTATCAACTGCCGGAAGCCCAGCAGGACCGGTTCATGTTCAAGGTGTTCGTCGATTATCCGTCGTACGACGAAGAAAAACTGATCGCTCTGCAAACTACCGGAAATCGCAAAACCGAAATCAAGCCCGTTTTAACCGCTCCGGAAATTCTGGAACTGCAACATCTGGTGCGGGAAGTTCCCATTACGGAACATCTGGTTGATTACGCTCTGGCACTGGTTCGCCAGACCCGGATCGGTGAAACCGGTGTCCCTGATTTTGTGAACGACTGGCTCAGTTGGGGAGCCGGTCCACGTGCGGTTCAATATCTGATTCTCGGAAGTAAAGCCCGGGCGTTGATGAAAGGGCGAACCTATGTTGCTGCCGAAGATCTGCAGGCACTCGCCGCGCCCGTGTTACGTCACCGTATCGTCACCAACTTCTCGGCCGAGAGTGAAGGAATCACCACCGATAAAGTGATCGACAAACTGATCGAAGTCACTCCTTCCAAAGAAGGAGAATTGACCTCTGATCCGCGACTGAAAGCCATGTTCTCCGCTCCGCAATCGAAGTCATAGGGAACAGGGAAACGATGTTTCCCAAAGAGGGATTAGGAATTAGGAACTGAAACTTGTCTTTTCCTAATTCCTACCTCCTGATTCCTAACTCCTCCCTACTCTCTGATTCGGAGAAACAATTGTTTCCCTGTCCCTAAGAGCGATCCGCTGAACGTGTGATTTATGGCCTCTTCCCGTCATGACGACCGATTACCGCCGGACGCGCTGGCTCGCATTGCGAGGCTGGAAGTCAGGGCTCGGCATGTGGTGGAAGGGTTTCTGTCAGGGCAGCATCGCAGTCCGTTCTTCGGGCAATCGATCGACTTCGCCCAACACCGGGAGTACGTTCCCGGCGACGATATTCGTCGTGTCGACTGGAAAGTCTGGTCGAAAACAGACCGCTACTACCTGAAGTTGTACGAAGAAGAAACCAATCTGCGGACAACCATTCTCGTCGATGCCAGTGAATCGATGCAGTATAAGTCGAAGCAGGAAACCAAGTACGATTTCGCCGCATCCATTGCCGCCGCATTGACGTACTTACTCCTTCGACAGCAGGACGCGGTGAGTCTGTCAATTTTCGATGAAGTGATCCGCCATCGAGCCCCCTCCCGCAGCAGCCAGAGTCACCTGGGAACAATTCTCTCCGTTCTGGCGATGGAACAGGCCCGACAGAAAACTGATATGCTGGGACTGTTAAAAACAGTTGCCGACGAGAAATCGCAAAAAGGATTAGTCATCCTCATTTCCGACTTTTTCGTCGAACGTGAGAACCTGTTCAAAGGGTTGCAACTCCTTCGACGGCGCGGTCACGACGTTATGTTGTTTCATGTTCTTGATGATGAAGAACTGGATTTTACGTTTACCGGGACAACAAAGTTCGAAGGTCTCGAAGACTCTGGGGCTCTGGTGTGCGACCCGAAAGCGCTTCGTGATGGCTACCGTGAAGCCATGACACAGTTTGTTGATGACCTGCGTCGTAACTGTGCCAGAAATGTGGTTGACTATCAGACCATTCGAACAAGCACTCCACTGGATGCTGTCCTTCGACATTACATGAACCACCGGGTTGGCATGCAGCGAGCGAAAAGATAAAGCATTGCTCTACGGTATCCCCCTTGTCCTGTACGCTGTTCTGTTAGCATCCCATCAACTGATTTCTAAAGATGACCTCAAAGCAAATTGCATTACTGATTGGTGGTTTGCTTCCGGCTTTTGGATTGGGATTTGCCGCCATCTTTCAGAAGCTGTCGGGGCATCATGGAATTGCCACCGGACCGTTTCTGGTTCTGGTAGGGCTGTGCACGGCCTGCGTCGGGGGAGTCTTTATTCTCTTTGAACGGGACGCTGCAATCACGTTTAAAGCGGCGGGGTACACACTGCTGTTCGGAGTCTTCTGGGCTGTTTCCAGTGGATTGATTTCTCTCTCTCTCCGAAAACTGGGCGGCTCCATCAGCCAGCTGGCACCGCTCTACAATATGAATACGCTTGTCGCCGTGCTGGCCGGACTGGTGTTGCTGGCGGAATGGCGAACTATCAGCCCTCCTAAAATTCTCGCAGCCACCTTGCTGATTATCGCTGGTGGAATCCTCGCCTCTCGAAGCTAGAGCGTTTTTGCAAATAATGTATGACGTCCTGCTACGCGGGCACATGATAGACCAAACTGGTCTAGCCCGGGCTCAGAAACGAGTTGACCATGACGTAACGCCACTTCCTCAGATCAAGGCTGTCATCTCCCTCTGGGGAGACGACGTTCCAGGATCCGTTCGATCAGACCGGAAGCGGCCTTTGCTCCGATTCGTTTTCCGAAGTCGGCCACCGGACGGCCATCCAGTCGGGGTTCTTTCAAAGTTCCCTGAACCAGCAGTTCAATTGCCTCCCCTCGAAGAGCCTGTAACACCGGCCCGACTCCCTCGAGCCAGCGATCAGGGATGGGCATCACCACTTTCAGGTCCAAAGTCTGGTCCAATCCCACCGAGCCGGTCGTGACGACCCGCATATTGCGAATCATGACGCCGAATTGATCGTGGTAAACCCGGCCATTCTGAAGTGCAAAGTTGGTTGCCTCTTCAGGAATTTCCATCAGGATCTGTTCGCTCAGGTCTC
>DATMFC010000352.1:0-3217 GCA_035556335.1 Planctomicrobium sp.
CATCGAAGATTCGCCAGAGTTCTCGTTCCTTTTCTGGAAAGTCCTTGAGTTTTTTCTTATAGGAACCAATGCGAATGAATTCTGTCCCCTGAAATTGGACCGGCTGATGTGCAGCACGGGCGATCTCAATCACCGATAACGCCTTGCCTTCAAAATCGAACTCCATGAATCGGAAATGGATGCGAGGGCTGAGCAACTGGAGAAGCCAATTTTCCAGCTCCTCATTTCCTTTTCGGGCTTGTGAGGGACGAAATGTTGTTCCAATGATCTGATGGGTACTATCATCGATACCCCAGACTAGGTAAGCATGCACCTTACCGCACAAGGCAGCGGAGTTTGATAACGCGGAAAGATATTCCCCAATTTCCTCAGGCTTGGAGTTATTGCACTTAAATTCCACCCAACCCGTTTCGCTCGGGAGTTGGCAAAGTTCATGCAGCAGCCCACGGAAGTATTCATGCGTATTGGAGAGTGACATCCATGGTCCCCTTGAGATGAATACAGGCACCAAGATCCACCATTTTGTTGACGTCAACAAAATGGTCGGCAATCTCCTGTCCGGAGATTTCACAGGCGGTTTTGGCCTTCGTAATCACCGCTCCGAAATTGCGCCATTCCGTGTAGCCCAGCAGGTGCTGCAAATCCCGACCGAGCCAGTATTCCACCCCGCCATCGGATTGTTGGGCATGCCCTTCAAATGTCGCGGTCAAAGTTTGAACGATTTCGGTTTTCATATTGCAGCCCCTTCCTTCTGATTCGAGACTTCTCCAAGTGCTGTGATGGTCTCGATGAGCTTCTTGAACTCTGCTTCCACCTTTGCCTTGAAGTCCGTTTCGATCTCGTAGATGTCGCAGAATTCGACAAACGCCCAGCGGCCATAGGCCCCAAGGTGGTTCACTCCGGGAACCCAGTAGGTGTCCATCGTCGATTTCTTTTCTTTGGCGTCTTCCCCGCGATAGCCCTTGATCTCGACAATCAGATGCAGCAGATCCAGGCTGCCGTCCGGAAGGGGCGGGTGGCCGTCATTGATCAGGACGATGAAATCGGGGCGGTAGTGTCGAGTTTCACCACCAAAACGGTACGGAACTTCAAACCCCAGCCCGTGGTTTTTGACATAGGCAACGACCTGCGGATGGTTTTCCGTCACTCGGCAGAATTCCGCTTCCCAATCGCTGTCGAGAATCACCCAGTTGATATGACAGCGCTCCGGGCTTGTTTCCCAGCGATCGGTCATGCTGGTGTTAAACCGAACTCGGGTTGTGGAACCGGTGGGATTGTAAGGATCAAGAATCGCCTTGACCGGGCGATCTCCTATGAAGGCATTGGTGATCCCCTTTGTAATGCGTTCACAAGCCATGTCGGCCAGTTGCTTGTACATCAACTGGGCCGGGAAAGTGTTTCCTTTGCAGATCAGATAATTGTCGAGCCATTGTTTGGTGATCTGCTTGAGTTGACCGAATAAGTGAAGCTTGGGTTCCTCTCCTGGATCACGCCATTTTTCGTAGAGCAACCAGTGCGTGAGATGAAACAGGACTGTCGATGCACGGACATTCTCCAGATGCTTGACGTCAAACTGTTCCGATTTGCCGATGATGCCGGCGCTCTCGGTGATGGTGGGACCGACGATCTCGGGAGTGAGTTCGAGAATGGAATCATCATTGAACTGTGCTGTGATCCGTTCCTCGGGGAGTTCGACGCGATAACCTTCCACTCTGGGGAACGTAATTTCGAGATGATCACGATCCGGTCGGACGGCTTTGACTGGAATGGTTTCCCGGGGAGGTTGCGGCGGAGCGATGACCGGCGTGGCGTTGAAATCGAATGGGATGCCAAAGACGTCGGCGTATTCGACGTTGAACAGCCCCTCTTCATTCAGTTCATAGGACTGACGACGAAGTGCTCGGCCAATGACCTGCTCACAAAGAAGCTGTGTGCCAAAGGCCCGCACTCCCAGAACATGAGTGACGGTATTGGCGTCCCAACCTTCCGTGAGCATGGAGACGGAGACGACGCAGCGGATCGAAGCTCCCAGTTGGCTCCGTTTCCCGACAGTGTTCATGACCTCGCGGAGCAATTCCTGATCGGTAATCGACTCGGCTTGTCGCTGATCGCCGGTCCGTTCGGCGATTTCCCGACGGAACCGTTCGATTTCATCGGCGGCCATTATGCGGAAATTGTCGTCCAGAGCATCTCCGGCTTCGAGTTGTTCGCTGTCGATGAGCAGCGTGTTGGGGCGAGCCAGCGGTTCCCCGGTCGTCGCATCAAAATTCCGGAAGAGGGCCAGTCGGCCGTTTTCCAATGTGGTAGAGCCATCCGGATTCTGACGATGAAAACCGGAAATGAAGTCGTACACGAGTTTCGAGATCGCTGTGTTCTGGCAGACGACGATAAAGCAGGGGGGGAACCTGAATTCCTACGTCCTGCCATTGCCGGAAGGTCTTTTCGTAGTGCCCGTAGAGTGCGTACAGTGCCGTCTGAAGTTGCGGAGGGAGTTTGAGTGGATCGAGATCAGCAGATTTTCCACGACCAGACTTCGGCATCTCCTTACGAATGTGTTCCCACAGGTTCCGGAACATCGGCATTTCGTTGCCGGGGATGTTCTCCGCCACCGGAACTCGGGGAAGCTTCACGATGCCGCACTCGATGGCATCCATTAGAGAGAAGTCGCTCATCGTCCAGTGAAACAGCGTCCCTTCGGCATACCCGGAGCCTCGTAGGAAGAAAGGTGTTGCTGACAGATCGATCACCCGGGTCACGCCAAGCTTGCGTTTGACCGCTTCGAGACCGGAAACCCAGAGTCGGGCCGTTTCGTTGTTCTTTTCGGCTTCCTTCTTCTCTTCGCCTTTCAACTCCTCGTCGTCCGGCTCCTGCGGCTTTTCGCGATAGCAGTGATGGGCTTCGTCGTTGAGAACCAGAATGTTCTTCATCCCCATCAGGTCGGGCATGACCCGCTGAATCATTTGCCCTTCAGTTTCGAGTGTGTCGAGGGCGTCCCCCGACCGTCCTTGCAGGAGCTGTCGCCCCCCCCTTGGAGATTTCAATCCGCTCACGCAGTTTGAATGCGTGATAGTTGGTAATGACGATCTTGGCTCGTTTGATGTCTTCGAGCATGTCGCTGGGAACGAGTTCCCGGCTGGCGTAATAACTATCCGGATCATTGGGGAGAAGAACCCGCAATCGGTCGCGAATTGTCAGACCGGGCGCGACAACGAGAAAG
>DATMFC010000353.1:0-6475 GCA_035556335.1 Planctomicrobium sp.
GGAGACATACAGAAGTTTCCCATTCGGATGGACCACAACTTCGGCGGTTGATCCTTTGAACGTGCCATCCTGTGCAACTGTGGGCAAGGTTTGAATCGGCGTGAGCACTCCCTTCTGATAGCGGTGTGCCGTCACAGTGAAGTTCGCTTCGTTGTTATGATACGCAAATTGACCATTTGGATGAAACGCGAAGTGACGCGGTGCCGCTTTCTCCAGCGTGGTCACCGAAACTGCTCCTTCCGTGTTCAATTTTCCGGTTTGTGGATCAAACGGATAGACTTTCAGCACATCCAACCCGGCATCGGCGACAACGGCCACCTTCTGATCGGGACTGACATGAATCGAATGGCCATGCGGCTTTCTTGTGTCTCCCTTATTTTCTCCGGCGGCAGTGTGTTTCACGGTGGAAACAGCGGGCCCCAGGCTGCCATCCGGCTGAATCGGAAAGGTTGCGGCGGTGGCCCCGACTCCGTAGTTGGCGGCGAGTAAAGTTTTTCCGGCACCATCCAGAGAGACGTGACACGGTCCGACACCATGAGTCGGTTGCGTGTTGAGTTCCGTCAGGTCACCGGTTGCTGCATCGATCTGAAAGGCACGAACTCCGCCCGTTCCTTTTTGTCCATTGAGTTCGTTGACGGCCAGTACGGAATAGAGGTGTTCAGCATTCCGGTCAATCACCAGAAAAGAAGGATTCGGGCACTCTGCGACCAGTTGTGGAGTCGTGGTTGTTCCCGAATGTGGGTCAAACTCAAAACGATAAATCCCTTTGCTGGAACTCATCGCCCGAGTTGTGAATGTTCCCACATAGACTCGATACTTTGCCGGAAGCGGTTCAGCGGCCTGTAAGATCGTTGTCGCCACGTTCAGTATCAGACAGGTGGCCAGCACTGCCATCAATGGGGGCGTCCGAGGTGTGATCACGTTCATCCAGAAAGCTCCTGCGATATGAAAGAACCGCACACGAAAGCCGTATGCGGTTCTTGTAGACAATCAATAATCAGCCAGACCATTCCCAATAGGGGCGAAGTCCAGCATCGTCCCACTCAGCTTTTCAGAACCTGAGTAATCCCGGGGATGGCGATCGGGTAAGCGCCATCTGGACCGGGGACCACTGGTGGAATCGCGTCCCAGCTGAATTCGGTCGGGGTGATCTGAAGACCGTTCTTGAGGGCATCTTCAAACTTGATGACCTTGCCGGAGTAGGTACACATCCGGCCGAGGATGGCGGTCATGGTGCTCAGTGCTCCGTTGTCCGCTTCGGAATACTCGTCTCCTTTGCGAATCGCGGCAAAGAGATTGTCGTGTTCCACCTGGTAAGGGTTCCCGCCGCCGGTGACCCGTTCCCCCTTATCGTCACCAAACAGTTCAACACGACCGGTTCCACCGAGGTGGATAATTCCTTTTGTGGTGTGAACGTGTTCACTGACGTCGTTCCAGCAGTTCTTGATATGCCGACACTGGCTGACCATGACGGTGCCGTCGGCATAGGTGAACTCACAGGCGTGGTGATCGTAGATTTCCCCGTACTTGGGGTCTTTCCGAACTTCACGTCCCCCCATGCCGTTAGCACTGACGGGATAGCCTTTCATCACCCAGTTTCCGACATCGAGATTATGGATGTGCTGCTCGACGATATGGTCACCACACAGCCAGTTGTAGTAGTACCAGTTGCGAACCTGATACTCCATTTCCGACTTGACCTGATCGTGTGTGACACGTGGTTCCCAGACTCCACCGCCGTTCCAGTAGGTGCGGATCATGCGGACATCGCCGAATTCCCCGGCATGGATACGTCCCACGAGATCGATGTAAGGCTTCTGGTGATGTCGTTGCAGTCCGACACCGACCTTGAGCCCCTTTTCTTTGGCGGCTCGTGAAGCATCGAGAACCCGTTGAACACCCGGACCGTCGACGGCGACCGGCTTCTCCATGAACACGTTCTTGCCTTGTGCAACGGCGTACTCAAAGTGAATCGGACGCAGACCGGGAGGAGTGGCCAGAATGACGAGATCGACACCGGAATCGATCACTTGCTTGTAGGCGTCGAAGCCAGAGAATTTCCGTGACTGCTCAACGTCGACTTCCGCGTCCGGTTTGCCGGAGACTTCTTTCTGGATGTTCCGGAGTGAACTTTCAATCTGCTCTGGAAAGGCATCTCCCATCGCGACGAGTTTGACTTTTCCACTGGTCTGCAGGGCCTGAGCTGCCGCTCCAGTTCCACGACCACCGCAACCGACCAGACCGATCTTGATCTCATCGCTTCCGTTCGCAAAGGCGCGATTGGACACGTTCTGCAAAAAGCCTGCGCCCATCACGGCAGCAACGGATGTCGTTTTCAGAAAATCTCGACGCGTTGGTTCAGACATGGAATCGATCCTCTCAGTTCAATCTCAAGACAATTTTTATACGCAAGCCCCGATCGCACTTCACGACTTCGGACCTGATCGCATCAGTTGATCCCTGATTGTGGCAAAATTGCAAGCAATTTACACCCATCAATAAGATTTCACGTGAAATACAAAAAAACTGGTTCTTAAGGAGAATCAAGTTCAAGTCCTGTCTTTACATCCGTGCCTTATCCCGAATGATTCATGGTAGGGTGGGTCAAAGTCGCGCAACGTGAAGGTGGGTCGTCGCCAACGGCCGATTGTGCTTGCGACGGTCTGTGTTTTTGGGAAGTGAATCCTGCGACTGAAGACCCACCGCGCCATCATGTTGGCTCGACCCACCCTACAAGTGTGAATCATCCGGGTTATCCCGGATTATTCGTAGGGTGCATGAAGCACGAAGAAATCAGGAGAATGGTGCATTCCGCAACTCCGCCTCAAAACACAGTGTGTGGTTTCCATCAGGACAAAACTTCGTGCGCAATGCACCGCCACTTCAGGAGTTGCTGCAGGCACCCTACCAGAAGTATGAATAATCCAGGTTAGCGCCGTTCAGGAGATCACCTCATTCACGAACCTGATGGACATCCCCTGACGATGTGACGGCACTGGATGCCGCTGTCAACCCGACCGTATTTTCCGCGATCACCCGGTATTCATGCTTTTTACCGGAAACAGCCCTGTTATCGGTGAATTCCATCCGGACCAGCGGCATGGAGGGGGTGTCGCTGTATTGCAGATTCTGGAAAAGTGGACGTCCGAACGGGTTCTTGCCGTTTTCCGGAACATGAGCGAGGAACTCGCCATCCCGCTCAATCGTGAATCGGGCGAGACCGCTTTCCAGATCCGCTTCCGCAGACCATGTGAGCAGGTTCCCGTCCACTTTCAGGTTCGTCGGTGCCGGAGGAGGAGTCGGGTCGGTGACCTTGGTGTCTCTCACGTACTGCATCCACGCAGCGGCCATTCGATCGTCGGGAAGCCAGCCCAGTTTCAAGGGATCTCCGTCACAGGATGTTGCCAGAACCGCCGAAGTTCCAGTCAATTCGCTCAGCCAGATTCCTTCGTTCTCCAACGTTTTCAAAGAATCGCCGCTGGTTTCCGGAAGTCTCATGCGCAAGCAGGTATCGAGCCAGGGAATCGCCAGATAACGCTGATTCCCGCAATCGTGCGATGAGAAGGGATCGACCGCGACACCGATCAAGCCTCCTTTGGACCGGAGTGCATGGAAAAAGGTTTCATTCGCAGGCCACACTCCGGCAAATCGCCCTTCCTTGTCGGTGACTCCTTCTTTGGTTCCCAGATTACACATGACCGGAACTTGCAACGCCGCAACAGCAAGATCATGCGGTTTGATTCCCGTCCGTTTAGGATCGGCTTCCAACAGGGGAACTCCGGAGCGGAGCCAGGCTGCGGCGACCCGTTGAGGATGCAGCAGTGTCATTCCGCCGCACCAGTGTCCTCCTCCACTGTGTCCCCATAACGCCCAGGGAATTTGAGACAGCTCCGGGTGTCCCGACTTCTCGCCGAGATCGACCAGACACTTCTTAAACGCATTGCCGGATCCATTGCGGGGATCGCACCACATCTGGCAATCGGCTTTCTCAGGCTGTTCATAAGAAGGGGAAAGCAACGCACAATCGTGCTTTTTCGCGAGTGCCTGCCAATGAAGATCGTAGGCTCCCGTCAGACCGGATTTGCACGAACCTTCTCCACAACCATGCTGATGGACAATGACTCCCCGAAGTTGCTTGATGTCGGGAGGAATCCACACGGTGTAATTGACCGGGAAGATCAACTCACCCGGCTCGGTGGAGGCTTCATATCTCACACGATAATACGGCGGCTCTGCTTCTGGAAAAACGTCATAAGGAGGCTGCTGAGCCGAAAGAGAATCGATCAGCAGGAGACTCCAGACAGAAAGACAGACCACAACAAGCACGCATCGTCGAGCAGCCAACATCGAGTTTCTCCCATCAGGACTGAAGGATGAACGGTATCGTACTTCAGCCCTTCCCGCCAAGCGTGACGGCAACGGGATGCTGCTGAAAAATGAGGTCGTTTTCTGATTTTTGACCGCTCAATGGAGGTGATATTGCAGGAATCGGCCTGATTACGCCATCTTGTGGCCTGAATCACTCACATTCACACCGAATCGCCCGCGTGTTTCGATCGGGGCCACGAACTTATAGAAAGCTTCCATGCAATCCCACCGCTCACGACTTTATTGTTCGCGACAGATATTGTTCATTGGTCTCATGTTATTTGGGCTCACATCATCTGCCATGGCGCAAGTGACGGTGGAGGCTTTGATCGGTTCGTCCGTGGACACGGTGGATGACCGCTATCGCCCGGTCGCTGATGGAATTGCATTGTTTCAGCGAGGAAGCGGACCGGCTGCATTGAAGATGTTTCGGGATGCCAAGGCTCAACGTCCGGAACTTCCCCCCGGCGAAGTTCTGTTCGCCCATCTCTGTTTTGCCAGTAATAACGTCAAACCGGGGCGAGACGCCTTGCAGGCGGCCGCAGTCACATTCAAGGATGACCCGGAGGTCTGGAATATGCTGGCAGACCTGCAACTGCGGGAAGGGCATCTGGCCGAGGCGGATGTTCTGTTTCGTAAAGCGATCAGTGTCGCTGATGCCTATAAAGGGAATTCCAAACGCCAGCCACAGTTATTGGCCAGCGCTCTGGCAGGGGCCGCTCTGACGAATGAACGGCGCGGGCAGTGGGGAGAAGCCGAACCATTTCTCCAGAGATGGTTGACACTGGATGCAGACAACGCCGACATCCCGTCCCGTCTGGCGATTGTTCTGATCAATACGCAACGTTTCGACGAAGCGAAAAAAACTCTCGAGCAGTTACGGCAACTCAACCCGAAGCAGCTTCCCGCACCAATCGTTCTGGGAGTGGCTTACGAACGGCTGGGGAAATCAGACCAGGCGAAAGAGTCAATGCTGGAGGGGCTGGCGAAATTTCCCAATGAATTCCCGGTCCAGATTGCCGTGGCCTCCTGGGCATTGACATCAGGAGACACCGATCTGGCTCTGAAATGTTCTGCTGCGGCTGCGGAACTCGATCCAGAGTCTCCCATCCCCCATGTTCTGATCGCCCAGGCGGATTACCGACGAGGGGACTTTGCACAGGCAGAAGCACGGTTTCAAAAAATCTATCAGCTGAAACCGGGGAACTATGATGCCGTGAACGGACTGGCGTTGTCGATGCTGGCTCAGAAGGACGAGTCAAAATATCCGCTGGCAATGGAATATGCGGAAATTCTGGCGAAGAACAACAATGATCTGCGAACCGTTCAGGGACGTCAGGCGGCAACACTGCTGGCCTGGGCCCTCCATCGAAATCGACGGAGCGGGGACGCCGAGCGTTTGATCACCGGCGTGCTCAACAGCGGACCGATCTCTCCGGCCACGGCTTATTTTTCTGCAGAAATCCTCGCAAGTCAGGGAAAGAAAGAGGCGGCTCTGGACATCCTGAACAAAGCACTGGCGGAAACAACAGCATTCCCTTACTTCGTCCAGGCGGAAGCCCTCAAAAAGAAGCTTGAGGCTCCGTAACACTGGAAAGTTGGCAGCAAGCTCGCGTTTCCGACAGCACTTTCACCTTATTGAAAGTGCGTCATGATCGGAGCATTCCGGGAGGGCGAAGCTCCTGCTGAGCCGCATGAAAGTTCACGCTCTCTCTGGTTTGCGGCTCGGCCGGAGCCTCGCCCTCCCGATGGAATTCCGCTGTGTAGTACAAGCGAAAGCCCTGTTATTCCCCGGGAATCGATCTTGACCCTGTTTCGACAGAGTCGTATGGTCCCCGGCAATTGAAGATGTCTTTTCAGAATTGGCCAGAGAGAGTTACGGCTCCCTTAATCAATTGACACGAAGTCGCGTCCTCCCGGCAATGAGGCCAGGTGATGTTGATTTCGTGTCATAAAATGGCTTTCAGGTATTTGAAAAATCGCTCGAGGCGAGCAGGATCACACGGATGTGGTGCGAACATTGCCAAACGGATGTGGCGACCGTCGTTGCAGAAGACGGCCAGGCGCTGCTCTGCACCACCTGCGGAGAGCCGACCAAAAAAATCGT
>DATMFC010000354.1:0-3016 GCA_035556335.1 Planctomicrobium sp.
GTTGCCGTCCAGTTTGACATAGCTCAAACCGGTATTGGCGGCCTGAATTTCTGCCGGTTCTTCTTCCGCCAGATCGCGAAGCTCGAGAAGATTCTTATGGCGGAAGAGAGCGTTGTCGTCAAACGTCACTTTGGCGTCGAGTGCGAGCAGCTGCCCGTCACCCGTCACAACCAGCGGGTTGATTTCCGTCATGCTGGAATCACTGTCGACGAAAAACTGACAGATCTTCGGCAGGAAGACAGCGGCTGATTTCAGGGCGGCTCCGGTCAGTCCGAGTGCATGACCGATTTTACGAACCTGATACGGTTGCAGGCCGAGACCGGGATCGAACGCTTCACGGAAGATCTTTTCAGGATGTTCGTGAGCCAGTTCTTCAATCGCCATTCCCCCTTCAGCGGAAGCGATGATCGAAGGCAAACCAACTTCACGGTCGACAACAATGGCCAGATACAATTCTTTGGCGATATCCAGACCCTGCTCGACATACACCGTGCTGACCAGTTTCCCTTCTTCACCGGTCTGAATGGTGACCAGGGTCGAGCCCAGCATCCGCTCCGCATTGGCAACCGCTTCTTCAGCCGATCTCACCAGGACAACACCGGGTTGCTGGGGATGTTCTTTGAAGCGGCCTTGCCCTCGTCCTCCAGCATGAATCTGCGATTTGACAACGCAAACCTTCGTTCCCAGTTGCTCATAGGCCGCAGCTGCTTCCGCAGCCGACTTGATCACAATCCCTCGTGGAATCGGAACTCCCGCCTTCGCAAACAGTTCCTTGGCTTGGTATTCGTGAATTTTCATGATGGCAAACGTCAGGTTAGAAAGATGCGGCGGACAGAACTTCATTCATTGAACGCTGGATCTGTAGGACAGAATCCATGCAGGAAGATGATATTCACTCCTCCCGGAAAGCGAAACCGATAAACAGGACTGAGTTGGGGTGATTCAACACAATTCTCAGAGTTCACAATTGTCACGGTCCCGCCTGAGTTCCAGCAGAGAACCGCGACAGATCGCCTCCACCCCCTGCGGCAGGCAGACGCGGCTCGGCGCTCCGGTTTTCAGCATCCCGGCCAGTTGATCGAGATGGGAGAACGACAGATTCTGCCGTGGCCAGCCGCCACGTTCCCAGAGTTGACGCAATGCCTCCCTGACCACCAGCAACGGAGACGCTTCAAACGGGACCCGATTCAGGCGAATCGAACAAGGCTGAACATCCAGACTCGCCCGACTCAGTAACTCATCCGCCAATTGCCGGATCACGTCCTGAGCTTCCATCGCCTGAACGGAAAGCCGGAGCAACGCCTCATCCACCTGAGGATTCAGTTTTTCCCGGAGCTGAGGCAGCAAGTCATGTCGAATCCGATTGCGAGTGTACCGGCGGTCGGTATTAGAGGAATCGGTGAGAAACGGTTGATTCCACTCTGCCAATGCCGCGACCAGCTCCGACCGGCGCACGTTCCGTAACGGTCGAATCAGCGTGATGTTTTCCGTCAGAGGGCGTTCGGATGGAATCCCGGAAAGACCGGCGAGCCCGGTGCCCCGTATCAGGTGATGAAACACCGTTTCCACCTGATCATCCGCGGTATGAGCGACCGCAACAAACCGGCAATTCTGAGCTAGAGCGACCTTGGTGAGAAACTCATAACGTAACCGCCGGGCCGATTCCTCCGGCAGATTCTGATCTTCTGACGTCACAGGACGTCGTTCGGAAAAGCAGGGGAGTTGCAACGATTCACACAACTCTTTCACCCAGCGGGCATCTTCTGACGACTCCGTTCTCAACGCGTGATCGTAATGAGCCACTGCCAGTCGGAACGAAAATTCATCCTGAAGATCGACCAGCCCACGTAATAAGGCCACACTGTCGGCCCCCCCGGAAACGCCGATCAGCAGACGTGATTCACGAACAGCCCACAGTTTTAGCGACTCTCGCAGGGCATGATGAAGGACAGAAATCATGCCGACACTGTAGTAAATCTGGGAACCGATGAAGATGGGGAAAATTCAAAATTCGCCTCCCTTGTTCCCAAGCTCCAGCTTGGGAACACACTCAACGCCAAGCTCCAGCTTGGCCACTCATCATCCCATTGCTGTCTTTTCAAACAACGGAGAGGAACCTGCAAGTGGGGCAGTGTCGAATTGAAATAACTCGAAGCAGAGCTTCTGGGCGAGTGCGTTCCCAAGCTGGAGCTTGGGAACGAGGATTTGGCTCTCTTTTGAATTTTTGATTTTGAATTTGTTTTGAATTTCCAATTTCGAATTTCTGTATTCTTCCTCTTATCTACACCTTCGGTTCTCGAGACGATTTCCAAAGCTCCGAGGCTCGTTGCAATTGTTCCTTGAAGACCGACTTCAACTCCGATTCGGTCGGCACGTGTCCTTTTCGGACTTCGGTGAAGTACCAGTTCCAGACCATTCCCCCTGCGAACGTGTAAGCGAACGCAGCCGCCGCATTGGCCGCCATGCCCACCCAGGGAATGAATTTCAGACTTTCCCGAATCGCCAGCTGAACCACCACACGCCCACCGAGTCCGCCGGAGACATGAGCGATCGTCTGGGCATCGAGACGTTGTCGATGAATGCGGGCGAGTTTGTAGGCCAGGTGCGTTTGCAGTCCCATTACGACGGGAATATCAATCCACGGAACCGGCACCGCCGCCGCAGTGGCTGCGAGCGTGCTCGTTCCCAGAATGACCGGCATCGCCTGCTTGCGGGTGTGATCTTTCAATGGAGCAACCACTTCCTCCAGTTGACGCAACGTCTGACGATAGGCGTTCGGCAATGACTCAATGATCGTCGCCTTGAGCCGGTCACTGCCAAACGAGGACTGATCAAACCCTTCCTCCTTTGGCGTGATATCAATCGGGACGGCACAACTCACCAGCCCCTTGAAACGTTCATATTGCTTCTGAAGCGAGCGACGCAGATCCTCATGAATTCCTTCCGGCAACGGAAACGGAGACCGGTCGAAAGGATCGTCCGCCGGATGCTGCTGTCCTGGATACGCGTCATGCAA
>DATMFC010000355.1:0-25554 GCA_035556335.1 Planctomicrobium sp.
TTTTCACCGAAGCCTACACGGGCAGGCAGTTCCGAAAGAAACGATTCCGAGCCCCTGCCGATCTCGTCCGACAGGGAATTCCGGTTTCCTATCCGACTTACTGGTACACGCCGCGATGTTTTCAGAACTGGTACGGGGACCAGATGTGGTGGTCTGTTAAGAAATGTGTTCAGGAAACACTGAAAGTCTTCAAACCAGACGCGGTACTAAGTTACTGGGCTCATCCCGATGGTGAAGTCGGTCGTCGAGCGGCCGAGCTGGCAGGAATTCCATCAGCAGTCATCGTCGGTGGAACAGACGTATTAGTCTTGCCGCAACGTCATGGTCGAGGACCGAAAATCCAGAAAGTGCTGAATCAATCGAGCGCTGTCATCACTGTCAGCAAGGGGTTAGCAAGCAAGGTTTGCGAGATGGGCGTTCCAGAGATGAACGTTGTCACCATCTATCAGGGAGTTGATGAGAACCTGTTTGAATGCGTTCATACTCGGTCCATGTCACGACTTAAATTAGGTTTATCTAATGATGTTGCTCACCTGTTATGGGTGGGGCGAATGGTGGAAATCAAGGCGATTCCAGTTCTGTTAAACGCAGTGGCACTATTACGAGATCAGGGTGTTCGCTTTCAGTTACATCTTCTCGGTGATGGTCCGCAGCGAGGATCGATGGAACAACTGGCTGCGAAATTCAACCTGAGCGAACAGGTCCAGTTTCATGGATGTATCAGTCAGGATGCGATTGCAGACTGGTATCGTGCAGCCGATGTCACTGTTCTTTCCAGCGACTCAGAAGGGCTGCCGAACGTACTTCGCGAGTCCCTGGCTTGTGGAACTCCGTTCGTTTCCACGAACGTCGGAAGTGTTCATGAATTGCTGTTTCCGGAGGCATCATGCCTGGTCCTTCCACGAGATCCCGTGGCGTTCGCCGACGCGATTCAAAAAATGTTGACTCCAGAAGCAAAGCAGGCCGCGTCAGCATATCTTCCCACTTCGTGGAATAACACCGCAAGAAAAACAGCTCGTCTTCTGAATGCATTGCGAGGAGAACGCAAAGACGAACGCAGGACCGATCTTCTGAAAGCCTGTGTCGATTCCGAGCTCATGTGTGGAGAGATCCCGTGTGCCTCCCCAATGAAAGAAGGGAACACATGACTTCGTTGAGCCACGTCCCACCGCGTCGCGTGCTGTTTGTCTCGTACCTGTTCCCTCCAACCGGAGGAGTGGGAGTCCATCGAGTCAGTAAATTCGTGAAGTATCTTCCTGAATCGGATTGGAATTCGTCTGTATTGACAGTCTCCAATGCGTCGGTTCCGTTACATGATGCGAGCCTTGTCCGCGATATCCCTGCTGGAACATTAATCCGTCGCGCGAAAACTTATGAACCTGGTTATGCACTGAAAGCAGCGGTTTCCGGTTCAAAGCAAGATGCCCGGCAGAAGAATCATCTTAAAGATAAGCTGATTCGTGTTGTTAAAAACGGTGTCCGTCAGGTTGCTAATACCTTGCTACAACCGGATGCACAGATTCTCTGGCATCCCAACGCATACCGGGAAGGGATGAAACTCCTCGCGGATACTCCGCATGATGCCATCGTTGCCACCGGTCCGCCGTTTTCTTCGTTTCTACTGGGAGCGAAACTGAGTCGCAAGACAGGATTGCCACTCATCCTCGACTATCGGGATGAATGGGATATCAGTAATGAATACTGGGAAAACAAAGGACATGGTCGGTTTGCAAATCTGATCCAGACTCGGCAGCAGGCTTCTGTCGTCCGCCGCGCCAATCTGATCCTTGCCACGACTCCGTCCAGTGCGGCGGCGATTGAAGAATTCGCCCGGCGTCATGGGAGTCGTGCAAAAGTTTCTTATGTCTACAACGGTTTTGATTCCGACGATTATCCTCCAATTAGCAAACAGTCTCAGCATCGCCTTTCCGCCCCTGATGAGAAGTTTCGACTCGCATTCATCGGGACACTCTGGAATCTGAACTCCATTGAACCCGTTGTGAATGCATTGTTGAAAATCAGTCGGGAACAGCCCATTCTGGCAGGGTCGATCGAACTGTTTCTCGCGGGACGTCGGACCCCGGATCAGGATGCCATTCTGGATCGACTTGAACAGACACCGGTCACGGTGGTTCGCTATCCGTTCGTCTCACACGATGAGGCGATCGAAATGATGCGTTCGGCGGATGCGTTGTTAATGCTAAATAGTCAGCTTCCGAAAACCCAACGCATCATTAATGCAAAAACATTTGAATATATGGCGGCTCAACGACCGATGTTTGTCGTTGCTCCTCGTGGGGATGTCTGGGATATCGTCAGCGATTTGCCGGGGACAACCTTATGCTGGCCCAATGATATCGACGACATTGCTGAAAAACTGCTGCTGCTGGTGGAACTCCATCGGTGTGGTGAACACTTTTCAGGGGCCGTCTGGGATATTGCCCGATTTGAACGGAGAGAACTCACCCGGCAACTGGCAAGATTCCTGGACGAGACAGTTGAAGCAGATTTATTATTTCGCGGGTGCCTACAGGGGAATCGATTGACATCGATGCCGCTTCTGGAAAGGCCAGGCCAGAGTCCATGACGCTCTTCGAACTGGAACTATTCACGTCAGCCGGCGCCGTTGCTGGTGGATTGGGAATGACCGCACTGGCGGTCCGTTCACGACAAATGCATCGCTGGTTTGGAAGTTATCTTTTTCCTTCCGAACCTCGCCTGCAATGGCATCCCGATGATGAAGTGGATGTTTTCATCTCTGTTTGCGATCACTGGGAACCCCGTTGTTATGGGGCCAGCGACGAACTCGCCCGATCAAGAGTCCATCGATGGCGTGATGAATATCCTCGTCTATTTGAACGCTATTCCGATATCAATGGACAAGCTCCGATCCATACATTCTTCTTCCCGGAAGATGAATACCGCCCGGAATATCTGGATGATATTCGTTCTCTCGTCGATGCAGAACTGGTGGATGTCGATGTGCACCTGCATCATGACAATGACACCGCCGACCAACTGAGAGAGAAACTGGAAGTCTTCCGAGAAACACTCTATCACCAGCATGGACTGCTTCGTCGCGATCCGGTCACTGGAGAAATTGTATACGGTTTCATTCATGGAAACTGGGCGTTATGTAACTCCCGTCCAGACGGTCATCTTTGCGGAGTCGATGCAGAACTGACGGTTCTTCAGGAAACCGGCTGCTATGCCGACTTCACGCTGCCATCTGCGCCGAGCGCGACACAAACGAAAACAATCAATTCCATTTATTATGCTCAGGATCGGCCCGGGCAACGTAAATCACATGATACAGGAATTCGTGCCCGTGTCGGACAACCGGCCCCGAATGATCATCTGTTAATGATTCAGGGAGCACTGCTGCCAGACTGGAAAGTGCGCCGCTTCGGTATCTTTCCACGGACTGAGAACTCAGACTTGCATGATGGCCGCGCACCGACGCTAAGACGATTAAAGCTATGGATGCAGGCCGGGGTTCATGTCGCTGGTCAACCGAACTGGCGGTTTATCAAACTGCATACACATGGCTGTAAGAACGGAAATATCGATATGATCCTGGGACCGCAGATGCAGCAGTTCCATCAGGAATTAGGAACGCTCCATCAGCAGCATCCTAATTTTCGATATCATTACGTCAGTGCCTGGGAGATGGCCCAACTGGTGCATCAGGCCGAAGAAGGACGTGCTCAACCGCTGCTGCACCGAAAAGGGGAATCGGTTCATCACGATTAGAGTTGTCTGCTCTAGAGAGCGGATCCAGAAATTATCTGGCCGATCTGACACACATCCAGGAAAAATCGTCTTGTGTGCCACTGCTCTGCGAGCAGTGCCGAATGTCAAAACGATGTTGACCGCGGAAAAACCTTGGGCAAAAGAAAGCTGTTCTGACGTTTGCACTGCTCACAGAGCAGTGGCACACAGACATGTTATTTCTGGGGCCGCTCTAATCAGATCGCTTTCGACCAATGAAGATGTAATGAGGTGCACGAACGAACGGGAGATAAGGAATTTTACCGCGACGTTCGCTCAGTTCCACAGTCTCAAATTTGTTCTGCAGATAAGGAATATGGTCGGGGCTCAGGAAGACATTATCGCTCCCGAACCACGGAGGCCAGAAGGTCCGTGTCGTCCAGCCATGTTTCGTGTTCCCATCGGCGGGATACTTGCGGGCGACGAAGAAGTCCACAACGCCAATTGTTCCGCCCGGTTTGAGCAGTTTGTAAGCGTGATCCATCGCCCGAAACCAGTCGGGAATCATCGTTAGAGAATACGAAAATGTGACGACATCAACCGAGCCTTCTTCCGGTTGAAATGTCGTTGCATCATGGCAGACCGGAACAACGTTCGACCATCCTCTGGCATCGACGCGGGCCTGTGCCTGTTCAAGCAGTGACGTCGACAGGTCGATCAGGTACATCTTCTTTAACTGAGAAATGCCAGCCCCAATACGATCGGCGTTCTCACCGGTTCCGGCTCCCAGATCGACCCAGACTCCGTCTTGCGGAACCGTGACCTTCCTGATCATATCATCCCGGCCATGCAGCATCCGTCGACGAAAGTCGTCGTAACCGGTCGCCTGACCGGAGTAGAAGCTTTCAAGCCGTTCCTGATGCGTGGACCCGCTCGCCCGTCGAACGGCGAGATGCCATAACGTTTTGACGTCGTTAACGATGCTCACGATAATGAAGAGGAGTTAGGAATTAGGAGTTGGGAATTAGGCTTCTACATTCAGGTCGGCAATGTAGAAGCTGCCGTAGGTGTTGACACGATCGATAGGATGAAGTTGATCCGCGAGCTCGCGATGGTACGTCAGCAGGTCCCCCATTCGTCGCTTTTCTCCATTGACCGTGACTTCAATGGGGTCGACGAAATCGACTGACAGGCTGGCACTGCGCCAGATGATTTTCGTGTTGGGGGCTGCCCGATCGACGATTCCCTGCCATTCCGCATTCAGGATGTCGCGATGGTTGCTGTAGAGCCAGTCCATATGATCAAGAAGCACAAAGCGGGAAATTTTCTCCGGATGTGATTCCAGGAATCCCAGTGCGGAATTGGTGTGAGTGGAGACATGATCGGCCACACCGTTCTTCAGTGCTTCGAAGTTTTCTTCTTTGAGATACTCCGGACAACAGGTCGGAGTGTATTCGCCGGTCAGGTAGACTCGCCAGAAGTAGTTGTCGTGCAGCGGGAGTTTCGCGAAAACGGTTTCAATCCGGTCCATAATGAACTGAGCAACCCCGCCGGGGTATTCGCGGTCCATCTGCTTGCGCTGACTGCGGGGAACTCCGAGCAACGCCATCGTCGTATCACGACGTAACGCCCATCTTAATAATGGGCGAAACAGTTTTTCTTTGAGCTTGGTCCGTTCGAAAATTTCCTGCTGTTCTTCCACCGTTTGGGCGTCAAGCAATTCGTTGACGGCATCACGGATTCGAGCAACACGGTTGATGTATCCGTTGGCTCCCCAGGCGAACAGACCGGAGGTTCCCCGAAAGTAGTAACTTCCCCGACGTGTTTTTCCGGAGAAGAAGGAACCGTTCTGATCCCAGAACCGTTGAGCGAATTCCAGGAGTGCCGGACGGAGTTTCTGAGGGTAAAGAGTATCCCAGTCGGCCAGGCGACCTTTTCCAAACAGTTCAAAGAACTGCGGCTGCTCAAGTGTTTTCAGTCCGGCTTTTTTGAGTTCCAGCACCGCATTCTGGCGGAAGTTCATGTCGACCGCGTAGACATGACGTGCCCCGGCCAAAGCATAATCCAATGCATTGCAACCGGCTGATGTGATCACCAGGACGTCGTCCTGCGGAGTCAGTTCCAAGGCGACCCGGTCCAGCCGTGGATCTTCCCAGCACTGGTTATAGACCAGATTCTTTCCATGAATCAGATTGAAACAGGTGCGGCTGATACGTTCAAACGGCATCGTGGATTCACCACAGAGTTATGACGAAGCAGAAGGAAAGGCGACTCAACCGCAAGGAAATTCGCCGGATTCCATGAAACCGGTGACAACTGCCGATGCGACGCGAGCAAATGAATGTAACCAATTGCCAATTCGTTCGATAGCGAATCCCGCCATGAACAGGGGCCTCATCTCCCACGACGCCCCAGATTGAACAGGATCTTCCTCAAAATAGTCAATCTCATCGGATTCCTGTGAATTTTCGTCTTGTTCGATTTTCTCTCTTCCGGTATTCCTCCGCAGCACTCAGGGAGTTGGCTCGAGTGCCTGCAGCAATTAACGGGAATTTCAGACTGTTGAACGCCTGATTTTTTCCCTGCAGAACAGGATGAACTCGATCAGAAACGCGTTTTCACCCAAAAATCACCACTCCACTGACTCCTTAAAAACACGTCACTTCGCCTCTGAAACTCGCTGCCAACGGATCGACTCGCCATAAACGGTCGGACGAGGCACGGGTTTCCCCCCTGAATCAACATCACCTATTCGCATGGACGCGATTGTTGTCTGGTTATTCATCCCCCGGAACTGTTCCTGGGTGATGAGTTGTCAGCGGCAGCAAACATGGATCGAAAGCAAAGTTGATGCTTCGTGTCGGCCAAGGCACTGATCGAGAACGATTCCCGTGCAAACGTGGATGGATCGCCATTTTGAGCGGTCTGTTTGCGGTTGTCGGCCCGTTCTGCGCGAAGGAGTCCTGGGCCCAGCGTCCTTTTCCACCTTCGAATTCTTCCGCGGAATCCACCTCTCAAGCACCATTTTCTTCGGAAAATGACGCTTCGGCTCCGGCATGGGCTGCAACCCAAAAGTCGGCTTCAACTCCTGTTGAACAACAAAAACCGACCCGTCCTGCTCCGACCGATGCTTTCGTTCCGTCGTCGCGAGTGTCGCCGCCGCTGTCGAGTACACCCGTCTCAAGTATCGGGATTGAACCGGCAAAACATACCGCCCCTTCCCGTCTTTCTGAAGAACGTCCACTGAGTGACATTAAGCCCGTCTATACCGGTGAGATTCAGCAGACGGGATTCTCTGTCGAAAAACTTCTGGAAACTCCACTGGCCGACGTCATCGTCGAAGGGAATGAAACGATTCCCTCAAGTGCCATTTACCGACATGTTCTCTGTCGCCCAGGACGTCTCGCGACTCCGCGCATGGTGCAACAGGATGTGACACAAATTCTGAATACCCGCTGGTTCTATTCGGTCACCCCCACCTATCGCGAATCCGACGAAGGCCCGATTCTGGTCTTCAAGGTGGTTGAGAAACCGATTCTCGAACGGGTGACATTCCGAGGAAACAAGAAGATCAAGGTTGGGGAACTGGAAGCCCATACGGGTTTACGCCCGATGCATGCCTACGACGTTTCGGCGAATCGGGAATCGGTTCACCGTATCCGTCAGCTCTACTTCGACAAGGGTTACCGGTTTGCAGAAGTGACCCTCACCAAAGGGGGTTCACCCGATGATCGGGAAGTGATCTTCGACATCGTGGAAGGCCCGAAACCGAAGATCTGGTCCATTTCCGTGAATGGAAATCAGGACATCAGTTCGTCGATTCTGAAAACCAAGATCAGTTCGAAAACCGTCAAACTCTGGGTCATTCAGGGAGACTACGACACCGATGTCATCCGGAATGATGAACTCGCTTTGAAACAGTATTACATGGGGCTGGGGTACTTCGACGTCGATGTGAAATCGGATGTCAAACTGAGTGACGACCGGGCCAAAGTCTCTGTGAATTTTCTGGTGGATGAAGGGGCCCGATATCGGGTGGAAGGAATTGAAGTTCTCGGAAATGATGTCATCGCCCGTGACAAACTGCTGTCGAATCTCAAACTGAAGCGTGGAGATTACTTCAATGAGCGATTCCTTAAGGAAGACGTCACATCCATGACAAACCTGTACGACGAACAGGGGCGTCTGTTCGCCAAGGTGATTCCGACTCCACGATTTCGTGAAGGGACCGAACCGGTCGTCGATCTCATCTACAACATTGATGAAGACGTTCCGCGATATATCGGGCAAATCAATATTCGAATCCGGGGAGACTACCCTCGTTCGCAGGAAGAAGTGGTCCGTCAGCAGGCAGGACGATTCCTGAAGCCGGGATATCTGGCCCGCAGTTCCGATCTGCAAATGGCCAAGGCCCGTGTTTTTGGAAGTGGAATCTGGGACCGGGAAGAGGCTCCAAACTTTGCCATCAATCCAGTGGCAGGGACCGACTATCTTCCCCAGACATTTGCTCGGGGACAGAGCGAAACGCGAGACGATCTTCGACCGACATCCGCCGTCTGGAATGCAGACGAACTTCTGTCTGAAGCGGGAATGGAAGATTTCTTCTGGGGTCCCCCTGAACGCCGAGATGCTTCCACACCTGTTCCCGTACCGGAAAAAAAAGTACCGGCACGACTGCCGAGAAGAGAACTGGATCTGAGAACAGAGACGAGACTGGAATCAGAACCAGTCTCCGCACTTCCTCCTCCCTCACGGAGTCTGAGTGCGATTGATCGGGCCGTTCGAACTGAACCTGCACCACAAGCGACTCGGCCAGTTTATCGCGAACTGGCCAGTTCGGAGCCAACACCCATCCGGGCAGAGGCAGATCAGGTGATTGTGAATCCTGACATCGTCTTTCGCGGGCAGTCGGAACCGATGGTCGAGGCACAATCCTACGGTCCTCCTCCGGGATATGCCGCACCACCGGGATACGGTTCACCGCCGACAATTTATCGTCCGCAAAGCATCGACGCATACGGGCAACAGGTTCCGCAAGATTATCTGCAGGGAGTTTCTCCACAGGGAGACCCGTTCGGAGATGCACTGAGTCAGCCTCCGGCCGGGTTTGTTGACGTCAATATTGATGTGACCGAAGGACGCACCGGGCGGTTAATGTTCGGAGTCGGGGTGAACAGCGACGCGGGCGTCGTTGGTTCGCTCGTTTTGCAGGAAGACAACTTCGACCTGTTCCGTCCGCCGACAAGCTGGTCTGACATCATCAACGGAACCGCCTGGCGCGGGGCCGGTCAGAGCATGCGGATTGAAGCGGTTCCCGGAAGTGAAGTCAGCCGGTACATGGCTACATGGAACAATCCCTACTTCCTCCGCAGCGATTTCAGCCTGGGAGTGAGCGGATTTTACTACAACCGCTTCTTCGAATCATGGACAGAAGACCGTCTGGGAGGCCGTATCAATGTGGGATATGTGCTGAACAAATACTGGTCCGTTTCAGCGGCACTCCGATTGGAGAACGTGGATATGCGGAACATCCCTGCCGGAGCCCCCGCAACCTTAACCTCTGTTCGAGGGGACAACTTCCTTTCGACAGGAGCCGCGACTCTGACCTACGATGCCCGTGACAATGCATTCATGCCGACTCGTGGAAACTTCGCCAGCTTCACTTACGAACAAGCCTTCGGCGAGTTCTCGTATCCCAAGTTTGATCTGACTGCCAGCCAGTATTTCACCGTCTATGAACGCCCGGACGGTTTCGGAAAGCATGTTCTCGCCCTGACCGGTCAACTCGGATTCACCGGCGACGGAACACCCGTCTTCGAGCGGTATTTCGCAGGGGGTTATTCCTCCTTCCGCGGGTTTTACTTCCGTGGAGTTTCTCCAGTGGAGAGCGGTTATCGGGTCGGGGGGGACTTCATGGCCCTCGGATCGGCGGAATATATGATTCCCATCACAGCAGGCGACAATTTGCGAGCGGTTCTCTTCACCGACTTCGGAACAGTGGATCCAGATGTGAGTCTGGACAACTTCCGGCTTTCGGTCGGGTTCGGATTTCGTGTGACGATCCCCGCCATGGGCCCCGCTCCACTCGCCTTCGACTTCGGTTTCCCGATCCTGAAGGAAGCCTACGATCGTGAGCGTATGTTCAGCTTCTACGTCGGACTCACCCGATAACGAGCAATTTGCTCGACCGGGTGCAAACCGGGTGTCCGGACTGGAAACGTTAGACTCGTGTGCCACTGCTCTGTGAGCAGTGCAAACGTCAGAACAGCTTTCTTTTGTCCAACGTCTTTCCGCAGTCAACATCGTTTCCACATTCGGCACTGCTCGCAGAGCAGTGGCACACATGGCTGACTTTTCGCTTGCGGAACTCGGAATATCCCTTCTGAGAATGGTCTGAAATTCACAGTTTCCCTCTTCTATGTGGCGTCCACCCTGCCGGAAATCAGAAGAGTCCGTATAATTCGGCGAAAAGTTCGCAGTGGTTGTTACGGATGTAATGATGAATACGACTCCCGGCAAGGTTTATTTTGATCGTGAATTGAGCTGGCTGGAGTTCAATCAACGGGTACTCAATGAAGCTTGGGACGAGGCGGTTCCTCTACTGGAACGCCTGAAATTCCTGGCCATTTCCAGTTCGAATCTCGACGAGTTTTTTCGAGTTCGAATCGGTGCGCTGACCACTCTGGTGGAAGCGGAGGCCACCCGCCCTGCTTCGTCCGGATTAACGCCACAACAGCAGCTTGAAAAAGTACGCCACCGCGTCAGTCGGATGGTGGCCGATCAGTATCGTTGCTACACGCAGGAACTCATGCCCAGGCTCGCGGAACAAGGGATTCAACGTCTTTCCGCACAGCAATTGAATACCACGCAACGACGCCTCGTCCGGCAGGTTTTCGAACAGGAATTCTATTCCATCCTGACGCCAATGGCGCTGGAAGAAGGAGTGCCATTTCCACTTCTGTCGAACCAGTCGTTCAGTTTATGTGTCAGACTCCCGGCGAGTCAGTCACCGGACGAATCCAACACTCCCCCCATCCGGTTCGCAATTCTCCCGGTCGGTCGAAGCCTCCCACGGTTTCTGACAGTTCCTTCGGAGAAGGGACTGTCCTACATGCATCTGGAAGATGTCCTCCAGATGAATATTGCTGAGTTTTTCCCCGGCGAAGAAGTCGACGAATGCGTTCCGTTTCGAGTCACCCGAAATGCAGAAATTGAAGTTCAGGAACTGACTCCATATGGACTTGCCTGGAACATGGCAGATGTGTTGCGTGCCAGAACCTCCGCTGACTGTATTCGGCTGGAAGTTGAGGGGAACGCTTCGGCGGAAGTGATTGCTTTTCTCAAACAACAGCTGGATGTGACCGACGAACAGATCATCTCAGTCCCCGGGCCGGTCGATCTTGGGGGACTTCTGGAACTGGCGGGCCGTCGCGGATTCGAGAATCTGCGAGACGAGCCCTGGCCACCGATCAATTCTCCTCAGGTCCCTTCTGAAGAATTGATGTTTGACATCTTATCAGAACGGGATGTTCTCTTATATCACCCTTACGAAAGCTATGAACCGGTTGTTCGACTGATTGAAGAAGCCGCCGACGACCCTGACGTTATTGCAATTAAACAGACTTTATATCGAATCAGTCGTGACAGCCAGATTGTCAAAGCATTACTCAGAGCCGTTGATAATGGAAAGCATGTCACGGTACTTCTGGAGTTGAAGGCCCGTTTCGATGAAGAACGCAATCTGAAACAGGCGAAAGAACTGGAAGCGCGTGGCGCTCAGGTCATTTATGGGGTCAAAGGACTCAAGACACACGCCAAGATCTGCATTATCGTGCGACGCGAACCGCATGGAATTCAACGCTATCTCCATTTCGGAACCGGCAACTACAACGAATCTACAGCCCGGCTCTACAGTGATGCATCGTATTTAACAAGTGATGAAGACTTAGGAGTCGATGCTCTGGCCTTCTTTAATGCATTGGCCGGTTATTCGCAGCCCCCTTACAGCTATCGAAAACTGGCCGCAGCGCCACTGCGATTACGGGATACACTGCAGGAACTGATTGAAGTGGAAACCGGCCGAAAGCGGAATGGAGACGAAGCCAAGATCATCCTGAAACTCAATGCTCTGACCGACACCGCGCTCATTAACTCTTTGTACGAGGCCTCGCAGGCAGGAGTAGAAATCCTGTTGAATATTCGCGGAATCTGTTGCCTGAAACCGGGAATCCCGGGATTAAGCAACAACATTCGGGTCGTCAGCGTTGTCGATCGGTTCCTGGAACACGCCAGAATCCTTTACTTCCATCACGGCGGCGACTCCCGTTTGTTTATCTCCAGTGCAGACTGGATGGCACGAAACCTTGATCATCGCAAGGAACTTCTGGTTCCGGTAGAATCAGAGTTCAGTCGTCGTCGACTTCTGGAAATCCTTGAAGTCTACTTCCGGGATAACGTCAAGTCGTCTGAATTGAGTGGAGACGGAACCTATCGTCGTCTCCGCCCGGAAGAAGAGAGTCCGGCAGTTCGTTCCCAGGAAGAACTCTATCGTCAGGCTCGTGAAAATGTTCGACGTCTGGAACGCCGTCGACGAACCGTTTTTGAACCGCATCGTCCTGATGAATAATAAAGTGAAGGATAAGCAAGACAGGAATCAAGATGAATGCTTCTGTCCTGCTTCTGGATTTCCTAGAACCTATCTGAAAATGTTGGTGTCACAGCGACATCGAGTGCTCGTTGCACCGCTTCCATACGATATGTTGTGCGTTGTCCAACTTTTCAGATCGCCTCTAAAATGTCCTCTGATATTAATGCTATGAACGATCTTCAGACATACACCCGGAACGTCGCCCGACAGGCTCGAATTGCTTCAAGGCAATTAGCAACAGTACGTGGAGAACAAAAGAACGCCTGGTTAAATCGGGCGGCGGCGGCGATTCGTGAACAGACTGACTCGCTGGTTGAAGCGAACGCCAAAGATATCGCACTGGCTCCCGAATACGGCCTTTCCGGCGCTGCAATCGACCGACTGAAGTTAACCCCATCTCGACTGGAGAGTTTAGCGGCGGCGCTGGAAGAAGTGATCGCCCTGCCTGATCCGGTCGGTGAAATCATTTCAAGTAATCCCCGACCGAACGGCTTGATGGTGACGCAGGTCCGCGTTCCACTTGGGGTCGTCTTCTTTATTTATGAATCGCGCCCGAACGTTACTGCCGATGCGGCGGCACTCTGTGTGAAGAGCGGTAACGCGGTGATTTTGCGTGGTGGAAAGGAGGCTTTTCACAGCAATCTGGCACTCTATCAGATTCTGAAAAGCACTCTCGTCGAATGCGGCTTGCCAGAACATGCGGTACAACTGGTGGAAACAACCGATCGTGACGCGGTCGGGCAGTTTCTGAAGATGCACGAATATATTGATGTCACTATCCCTCGTGGCGGCAAATCATTGATTGAACGAGTTGCCAGCGAAGCGACGATGCCGGTCATTAAGCATTTTGACGGGGTCTGTCATGTCTATATTGATAAGTCCGCCGATCTGGAAATGGCCGAACAGATTCTCGTGAACAGTAAATGTTCACGCACCGGAGTCTGCAACGCCGCCGAATCGTTCCTCGTTCATCAAGACATCAAAGATCAATTTCTTCCTCGTGCTGCAATCGCGTTAAAAGAAAACGGAGTCGAAATCCGGGGTGATGACGCGATTTGCCGACTGATTCCCGAAGCAATTTCCGCAACGGAACAGGATTATCGAACAGAGTATCTCGATCTCAAAATCTCCGCAAAAGTCGTTGAGAGTATCGACGCTGCGATTGCACACATTAATGAATACGGTTCACACCATACTGAATCGATCGTCACCCGTGATCTGTCCGCAGCGAGAAAGTTCACACAGGAAGTCGATTCCGCCGCAGTCATTGTGAATGCCAGCACACGATTTAATGACGGTGGCGAATTCGGGTTGGGTGCGGAAATTGGAATCAGCACTGATAAGTTTCATGCACGCGGCCCCTGCGGGTTGAAAGAACTGACCAGCTATAAATATGTCGCCTGGGGCGACGGACAGATTCGGAAATAGCAACAAAAAAGAATGCCCCAGTTGTGCCGCAAAAGATTGTCTTAACTGAACCAACGCGACCGGTGCCGGTTGTCCTGGCGTGTCTGCTGTTGCAGATCGGAACCGTCTGGCTGTTCTTTCTATTCGCCGGAGAGAATAACCTCGTCGCTGGGGCCTTTGTCAGTCGGGAACTCTGGCTCTCCGTCGTCTCTCTTTTGGGAGCCGACATTATTCGAACTCCGGAATCAACGATTGTCAGCCTCCCGATAGGCGTCATCGGCTTTCTGTCATTACTCATTAGTACCCTAGTGAACGGGGCTCCCCTTCTTCTTCAGCGATTGACTCAAACCCGGGATCAATCAAAACGTTTCCTGCCTGAGATGATCCTGTCAAACACCTACTGGACACTTCCATTAGTGATCTGGTCTGTTCTGTGGATCATGAATTTTCTAATCCCGGGAATGGTATTATCTCTCTGGTTGATCCGCTCGGTTCAGATCGCACTGGCAGTCACACTTGCAGGGTGGCTGTGGGAAACCATTCGAGTTCTGTTCAATCAGAATAATGAACCGATTCCCTCGAAGTTCTGGAACGGCTGCCGTTTGTGTGTGGCGATGGGGATCGTCGGCTATGTCGTTTTATTTGTGGTGATGAATTTCGGACTCTGGTTTAACCTGCAGATTCCCCATGGGGATTCCGCAATGTATGAACAGCATTTATGGAACACATTAACCGGAAGAGGCTTTCGAAGTGATCTCGATCAGGGTCTGTTCCTTGGCGAGCATGTTCAGGTGATTCATTTATTATTATTGCCGATTTATGCACTCTGGCGGTCTCATCTTTGCCTGGAGTTCTTCGGTTCTGTCGCGATTGCAACAGGAGCGATCCCGGTTTTTCTGCTTGCAAAAAAATACGGTCGCTCTGAAGTCACGGCAATGCTTGTCGCACTCGCCTGGCTGTTTGCGTTTCCGGTTCAATACCTGGATATTGCCATTGATCTCAAAACATTTCGACCGAGCGCGTTCGGAATCCCGGCAATGCTGTTCGGAATTCTGGCAATGGAAAGTCGCCGATGGGGATGGATGGCGTTCTGCTTTCTCATCGCTCTGGCGAGCCAGGAAGACTTTGCGATCGTGATCGCCCCGTTAGGATTATGGCTGGCAATTCAATCTGGAATTCAATGGCGCCGTCAGAGAGAGACCTCATCGCGGAACGAAATGATAATCGGAGGGGCGATTGCGATCGCCGCGACAGTCTATGTCTTTGCTGTCGTGAAAGTTATTATCCCATGGTTTCGATCTGGAGTACCCGTTCATTACGTGAGCTACTTTGAAGCATTCGGAAATACTCCATATGAGATTGTCTGGAACCTTCTGACCCGGCCGGATCTGGTCTGGCGCGAACTGGTGACAGCCGCGACATTCGCCCTGTTTCTTTATCTTATTATACCGTTCGGAATGCCGTATCGTGCCTGGAGTCGGCTCCTGGTGGGATTACCATTATTTGTCCTCCTTGCGGCCAATCAATTAACACGAGACTACCCGGGACCATTCCATCATTTCCATGCGCCAATTCTCCCGGTTTTAGCATGGGCCGCCTGTGCGCATATTGGAATTGGACTGAAGCTGGACGATGACAGGAGGTCTTTAAAAGCACGAGAGCGGGGGTTATGGATTCTCTGCTGTGCAATGACGACAGGACTGTTCTTCAGTCTTTCCCCATTCGGAATCAAATTCTGGGATTCCGGCAGCACGTTCTACTGGAAGCGTCTGTATGTTCAGGATGAACGTGCCAGAGAGTTCACGAAAGTTCTCTCTGTTATCCCCACAACGGCACGGGTCGCTTCCACCGATTTCGTTCATCCACGATTTACGCATTATGAACGGTCATATGACTACAGTCATTATCCACGACGTGTCGCCAATTACGAAGATCGCGTTCCGCACGATACAGACTATATTGTGATTGATACACAACATCGGTATAGCGAGATTCGGCAATTTGAAGAGATGAGGGAATATCAAAATCAGCGAGACCAATGGGAAGTTGTCCCCATTGACACCAAAGGTTATTTTCTCGTCCTCAAACGGATTCAGTATCCTGAGGAAGCAACTGGACATCAGGAGGAGCACAATGACTGAAAACCACTCCTCTGAAGTGCTGACTCAGCCGCAACGTCCAGAAAACTGGTGGCGGCTTCCGCTCTGGATTTGTTCCGGGATTCTTGCGGCGGGTGTTCTTTCAGTCACCGCGGCCTATGCCCCGGCCGGGATGAAGCGAATACTGATCTTTTATATTATCTATGGAGGAGCTTGCGGATTTGTTCTGAACTGGCTTGCCGGCGAAATCCTGACAGGACAGACTCGCTTCCTTTCCCTGTCTGTTGCTTTGATCTGTTTTGCTGGCGCGGTGAATCTGGGATTTCTGTCGTTTCGTCATTTCGAACAAGGGAGACAGCAACTTGCCAGAGAACGCCCCAAGGATATTGAAATTCTCGAATCTCTTCGAGTGGCAACCGGTCAGGATCCTGATGCTCAGAAAGAGTACGAAAAAGAACTTCGCCGATACTATCCCCGATTTGATGATTATCTCAGGCACCGTGTTTCGAATCTGGGAAACTGGCCGTCACCTTGGCCGGAAGTTTTATGGGGAATCGAGCTGCTATTATCAGCAATTGCCGGCGGTGTCACATTCTCCAAATTACGTGGCCGTTCAATTAACATTTAGAACCCCTAACAAAACTGACACCGATCCGCTCGCGGAAAGGAAATCCTCATGGTTTGAGAGATTTTGTTCGCAGCTCTTAATATTTCCTGGTATTTCGATATTCGTAATAATTGATGGCGTGAGTTATGGGAATGATTTTTGGTTTAGGTACGGATATCGTTGAAATCGTACGAATCGGCGAGATGATCGAACGGCACGGCGAATTGTTTCTGCAACGGGTCTATACCGAAGGAGAAATCCGGTATTGCCAACGGCATAAAGAAGCAATGCAGCACTATGCCGGACGCTGGGCCGCGAAAGAAGCAGTGATGAAGACTCTGGGAACCGGCTTCACGAAAGGAGTCGGATGGCGCGACATTGAAGTCGCGCACACCAAGGCGGGAAAGCCGGTGATTTCCCTTTCCGGGGGAGCGGCCCAATTTGCGAAAGAGCTGGGAATTGACGAGGTTCTCGTCACAATTTCTCATTGTCGCGCTTATGCGACGGCGACTGCAATTGCGATTCAAAATTCTCCAAAACCTTGAGTTGGTAAAATTTTGATAAGGGGAAGCCACCCAGATGGCGAAATTCTGGTAGGATCAAGGTGTCTTTCCAATTCAAAGACTACGAGAGCGTTTTTGAACTGGGCTTCAGCGTCCCGCAGGCGAAAATTGGGGTATTCGCGTGCCGAATTCCGCCCATTCGCCTGCACACAGTAGAGCAATCTGTTCTGTTCTAAGGGGAGAATCATGATTCGGCTATCAAAAATTCTGGTTCCGACCGACTTCAGTGAATTCAGCAAACATGCTCTGCAGTATGGTTGCGAACTCGCCCGTCGCTTTGGCGCAGAACTGACGTTGCTGCATGTGGTGGAAGATATTTATCCCCTGGTTGCTGATCCCGGGGTGATGGTGGGGTCAACCATGGATTTCGTGGGAGACCTGCAACAATCGGCCGAGAAGGGACTCGCCGGATTCGTGCCGGATGACTGGTGCGATGGCCTGATTGTTCATCGTCAGGTGGTCGTTGGAGTTCCATTCATGGAAATTGTCCGATGCGCCAACGAACAGCAGATGGATCTCATTATCGTCACGACCCATGGTCGTACGGGACTGGCGCATGTTCTTCTGGGAAGCGTGGCAGAAAAGATTGTCAGGAGATCTCCCTGTCCGGTGCTGACGGTTCGTCCTGAAGGACACGGCTTCGTGATGCCCTGATGACGGTGTCATTGATGATGTCGTTCATGACAATACCGTTTAAGACAGTGCCGTTCATAACGAGGCCCTGTCCGGGGTTCCTTCTATCTTCGCTGCTCGTTCCGATCGTCACTGGATTGGTGGGACTCTGTGCCCTCTTTCTGGTCATCTCTCTGATTGTCTGGTATTTCCGTGTTCGTCCTCGGGAGACGGAGTTTGAAAAAGCGCGCCGTCTGTTGGATCAACAGATGCAAACACTTCGCACCCGATTCTTCCAGATGGCCTCCACAAGCGGGAAACCGCGAGGATTGGTCTGGACACGGACCGACTGGAAGCGCGACATTGCGTTTGCACGTGACTTGGAAACCGGTCTTTTAACTGCGTTCGTTGGAATTGAGATTGCTTTTGCCGCAATTCCGGGAAGCGATATGGAAGAGGTTGCGGCCGTCGGTCAGATTCGTCAGGCTTCCGCCCTGTTTCATTTTCGTGATGGTCGTTGGGGAACAGGGGGAAAAGCCCTGTTCAACCTGACTCCTCCCGAAGCGATCGAACGACTGGCAGGTCAGTTTGAACCGGTGACTCAGGGTTGAAGCCTTTTCGTGCCGCGAACAAAATCTCTGAAATGATGAGAATTCCCCTTCCGCGAGCGGATCGGGGAAAGTTTTGTTAGGGTTCCTGGAGTAGAACCGTCTAAACGGATGCGTTCTCCGCATAGACATTCAATGAAAAACTCGGATCGATGACTGAAAAAACTTTTGATGTTGTAGTAATCGGAACCGGCCCCGGAGGGGAAGGGGCCGCAATGCAGGCGACGAAACTCGGGAAATCGGTTGCCGCTGTTGAGCGTTTTCATCAGCTGGGAGGAGGTTGCACGCACTGGGGAACGATTCCCAGCAAGGCACTTCGTTTTGCAATCTTTCAGGCGACACAGCTGTTTAACAACAAGGTGTATCGCGATGCCGGGTTGAGCACGATGCCTGATTTTCCGGCGCTGAGACGCAGTTCGGCGTCGGTGATCGAGAAGCAGGTCGACATGCGAAACAACTTCTACGAACGCAACGACGTGCCGGTACTATACGGCCAGGCGGTGTTCGTGGACCCCAATACGATCGAAGTGCGGGATGAGTATGGGGGAAAACGACTGCTCCATGCCTCGGCGTTCGTGATTGCATCGGGGTCGCGCCCGTACCGCCCGGCGGATATCGATTTCTCACATCCCCTCATCTGCGACAGCGACACCATACTCAGTCTGAACCATACTCCGAAATCGATCACAATCTATGGAGCGGGGGTCATCGGGTGTGAGTATGCGTCGATGTTTCGCAACCTGGGGGTGAAGGTCAACCTGATCAACACACGCGACAAACTGCTGGAATTTCTGGACGACGAAATCATCGATGCCCTGAGCTACCATCTTCGGGAGCGAGGATGCCTGATCCGGCATAATGAGACCTACCAACGGGTTCAGGCGGAAGATGACGGCGTGATTCTCCATCTGAATTCCGGCAAGCAGATCAAAACGGATATCCTTTTCTGGGCAGCAGGTCGCACCGGGAACACCGACACCATGGGACTGGATGTCGTCGAGATCTCCCCTGATCGTCGAGGGTACATTCCGGTCAATGAACACTTTCAGACAAGTGTTCCTCACATCTATGCCGTCGGGGATGTTGTCGGAATTCCATCGCTGGCGAGTGCTGCTTATGTGCAGGGACGATATGCCGCGCATCATCTCATTAACGGATCATGCGAACGGGCTTTGATTCAGGATATCCCCACCGGAATTTATACGTCCCCTGAAATCAGTTCTCTTGGAAAGACAGAACGACAGCTGACATCGGAAGGAATTCCGTATGAAGTCGGGCATTCGATGTTCAAGAGTCTCGCCCGAGCCCAGATTACCGGTCAGACCACCGGAATGCTGAAATTGCTGTTTCATCGGGAGACATTGCAGATTCTGGGAATTCACTGTTTCGGGTCGAATGCATCCGAGATTATTCACATCGGTCAGGCGATCATGTCGCAGCCGGGGGAACATAATTCGTTAATGTACTTCGTGAATTCCACCTTCAACTATCCGACAATGGCCGAGGCCTATCGTGTCGCTGCGTTGAATGGTTTGAACCGATTGTTTTAAACCAAGAATTGCTCTCGAAATTCAAGGGCCAGTCAGATGAAACCGCAAGCCGTGAAATATGTTCTTATGGTCCAGGACATGGATCGGGCTGTCAGATTTTATCGTGATACGATGGGATTCACCGAAGGCTCTCTCTCTTCATACTGGTCAGAGCTTCGATTTGGTGACGCCATTCTTGGATTGCATTATGGCGGAGACGGCTCCCGGCATCAGACGGCGATTTCGATTCAGTATGCGAATGTGGCAGCAGCTTATGCGATGGCCATCAAATCAGGTGCAGAAGGTGTTCAAGCACCGGTTCAACGAGAAGGAGAACCGATTCTGTTCTCATCAGTTGTTGATCCGGAAGGGAATATCATCACGTTGACGCAATTCGTTGGTGAAGATGCGTTCGAGGTTGAAAAACATCCACTGAATTCGTAAACACTCATCTCATTCACTGCACAGGTCCAAAGTCTGAGCAACAATCGCTTCAGGTGTGTCGAACATTCCCTTTGAATATCAAGAAAGAGATGCAAGATGAGCGGTCCGATCATACGTACAGGCGCGACTCCAAAGTTTTGGCAGAACTGGGATCAGATCTTCGATAAGAAAGCCAAGTCCAAAACCAAAGGAACATCGGGAAGTAAAGCGACCGAAGCCACACCCGCCGGAAAAGCCACGAGCAAAAAGACCGCGACCGCAAAAGCACCTGCTTCCACAGCGAAGAAAGCGACTGCCGGAAAGTCTGCTGGAAATAAAGCGACACGAAAGCCTAAAAACTCCTGACAAATCCGACCGCGATCCGCTCGCGGAAAAGAAATTTTCATTGGGTGCGGGGTTTTGTTCGCGGCTCTAAAAACTCCTGAAGGTGGGTTCGATCAACGAGATCCGTCCTGTCAAACAGTCCATAGAGAACCGCATTGAATCGCCCGATTCGATGCGGAATGGCTGGTTCTGCCTCTGGAGCGAACGGCTGCTGCTCTGGGGAATGCTGGTCGTCTGGTCGGTATGGCGGATTCCCATTCCTGCGGTCAATGAACCGCATTACTGGGGGAAAGCGAAGTTCTGGTGGGATCCGTCATGGTGTGCCGGAGACTTTTTCCTCTCCTCTTCGAATCCGCATCAGGCATTCTATGCGACATTCGGTTCGCTGACTCAGTGGTTCAACTTGCATGATGCAGCCTTCGCAGGACGCATTATCGGATTGCTGATTGTGGCAATAGGCTGGCAGTCTTTGTGTCAGTCACTCATAAGAACCCGCTGGTCGGCGTTGCTGTCGATGGGGCTCTTTCTGGCCTTGCAGTCGATTGGAAACTTCTCCGGCGAATGGCTCGTCGGGGGGATGGAGTCGAAAGTTCCCTCTTACGGATTTCTTTTCTGGAGCCTGGGAGAACTGCTTCGAGGAAGATGGATTCGAAGTGGCTCCTTCGCGGGACTGGCCATCTGTTTTCATCCTCTGGTGGGACTCTGGGGTGTCATCGGGATGGCACTGGCGTCATTGGTATTGCTTTCAGAGCAATACTGGAAGTCACGTCACGTTACTGAGGACAAGGGGGTTGATACTCCGATTGTTCTTCCAGATGTGAAGACGATTTTGTTGGCGTTGGCTTGCGGGGCCGTTTTTGCAGCCCCCGGTTTGATCGCAGCAATCACAACGATCAGTGGCGCAACTCCTGATCAGGATCGAATTGCCACGTTCCTGCAAGTAGCTGATCGACTGGCCCATCATCTGGATCCCATGGCCTTTCCTAAATCGGCATACTGGTACGGCGGGTCGTTACTCATCATCTGGTGGTTTCTGCTGCGAGACATTCGTGCCACCTCCCCGCAACGATGGTGGCGTTATTTTGTGATCGCCAGTGTCGTCATTGCTCTGGTGGGAGTCGCCATCGGATTCGGTCCACGACCGTTACACCAATCTCCACAGGGGGACTGGCGTCTCAGTTTGTTGAAGTTCTACCCGTTCCGTCTGGGAGACCTGATGGTGCCGGTTGCGGTCAGTCTTGCTGGTGTTCAGGCGATGGGAGTCTGGTTTCGCTGTGGTTCCCGAAGAACGCCAGGGCTGATTCTGCTCGGATGGGGGCTGATCTTCCTGGGAGCGTTTACAATTCCTTTTCCCGATCAGAATCCAAGTCGCCTCTCCCTGAAGCAGCGTCAACACTGGCAGATGGCGTGCGACTGGTTACGGAACGAGACCCCGAAAGATTCTCTGGTTTATGCCACAGATAGCAGTTGGGGACTCCGGTGGGGAACGCATCGGCCGGAGTTCGTCAACTACAAAGACATGCCACAGGACGCGGCCTCGATTGTGGAATGGAACAATCGTCTGTGGGTGATCTCGCGCTGGAGAAAAGCGGCCTTTGAAGATGGTCAGGTGAGTGCCGACGAACTGGCAGACCTGCGAAAACAGACCGGAATACGTTATCTGCTCGCCGGTCGCTTCGGCCCCGTCAATTTTGAGCCGGTCTACGAAAACGAAGCGTTTCGGGTTTTCGAACTTCCGTAGACAGCTTCTGATTGTGATCTTTTCTCGTTACGATAGCCTGCTTCCCGGTAAAACCGGTCTTCAGTGTCTTCCCTTATTTCTGTTTGAACGATCCATGATCCGCACTCGCTTTGCTCCCAGTCCGACCGGTTATATGCATATCGGCGGAATGCGAACCGCCTTCTTCAACTGGCTTTGGGCCCGTCACAATGGGGGCCAGTTCATCCTGCGTATCGACGACACCGATCAGGAACGGAACATCGACGCCGCGCTGGAGCCGATTCTGGATGCATTCCGCTGGCTGGGATTGAACTGGGATGAAGGACCGGAAGTCGGGGGACCGCATGGTCCTTATTTTCAATCCCAGCGACTGGCTCTCTACCAGAAGCGATGTGACGAACTACTGGCGGCCGGAAAAGCCTACAAAGACTTCGATCCGCCGGAACTTTCGCAGGCTGATCGTCAGGCGGCAGAACAGGAAAAGCGAACATACCTCAACATCCGTCGTTCACTCGATCTGACCGAGTCTCAACGGGCCGATCTGGAAGCACAGGGAACCCCGTTCGTCATCCGTTATTTCGTGGACCGGACTCGCAAGGTATCCATCGATGACCACATTCGTGGACACGTCGAATGGGACTGCAGCCTGATCACCGATCCTGTCATCATGCGCGGGAACGGGATGCCGCTGTACAACTTCGCCAGCGTGGTCGACGATCTCGATCTTCAAATCACACACATCATTCGTGCAGAAGAACATCTTACCAACACCGCCGTTCAGGCGTTGCTGTTCGAGGCGATCGGCGGACCGATGCCAGAGTTCGCACATATCCCCTTTGTTGCCGCTCCCGGGACAAAAGAGAAGCTGAGCAAGCGTGAAAAGAACCTCGAAAAGTACCGCAAGAGTCCCCAGTTCAAAAAATTGTTCGCCATTGCGGATGACGTGTTGCCGAAGATTGGCCAGGGAAATTCGACGACACTCAACCCGGTGATGGTGTCGTACTATGAAGCGGTCGGCTTTCTTCCCGCTGCTGTGTTGAACGGCCTCGCCCGGTTGGGATGGTCGCTCGATGACAAAACCGAGATTTTTTCACTTGATGAGATCGTCAAAAATTTCACACTGGATCGGGTCGTCAAAGCCCCCGCCGGACTGGACCCCGACAAATTGCTGGCCTGCCAGGAACACTGGGTCGGGCAATTGACGCTCGATCAGAAAGTCGACGCCTGTCTCCCCTATCTATTGAAGTCAGAGCTCATCTCGGAAGACTCTTTGAATCGGGAAGAAGTCACAAAGGTCATCTCTGTTCTTTCCGACCGAATCAAACTGTTCAGTGACATTCTCAGCTACGACGAATACTTCGTTCCCTGCGATCAGTTGAAGTATGACGAAGCTGCGTTTGAAAAGAGAATTCGCAAACCGGAACGGGCTCGAGAATTACTTACTGCCTACAGACAGGTTCTTGAACAGTCTCCGTCGTTCACCGCTCCTGAACTGGAAGAAGAGTTCAAGGCATGGATGGAAAAGGAAGGCATTTCTTTCGGCGACATCATTCACGCGCTACGGATCGCGGTGTCAGGCAAAACGGCCGGACCGGGGATGTTTGAATGCCTGGAGTTGCTCGGTCGGGAACGAGCCCTGAAACGCCTCGATCTCGCCATCGCCCGCCCGTGATACGTCTCAGGGATTCAGCCGTTTCAGATCGGACTTGTCGTCGAGATAATCCAGCGGAGGGGTGTTGTTTCTCCCTTCGCTGGAGACAGGATAGGCCTTGAGTTGTTCGGTGATGTCCTGCTGCTGAACGACCGGATTCGCAGGCCCCAGGTGCACTCGAAATTTCACATTCGCGAACGTCAGCTCATCCCCCGGCAGCAGCGCCCCGCGAACGACCCGTTGGCCGTTGACTTTGGTTCCGTTGGTACTTCCCAGATCACGAAAGAAAAGCAGACCATCCGTTCTGGCAATCGCGCAGTGAAGTTTGGAAACGTTGTTGCTCTCCAGAACAACGTCACAAACATCCTGTTTGCGTCCAACCAACGTGACATCGCGTTCAATCGAGATCGGACGCGAACCATCAATCGGAATCAACTGGGCAATCATGTTGTGACGGTTCTTTTGCGACAGAAGTGAAATTCACACAGAGCAATCCAATTATTCTCTTCTGAACAGATGCCCTGTCAAGACGCCCACCCTGCCAATTGAGAACTGCTCGCTGCTTCCTTGCGTCGTACAATCCAAATAATTCCTATCAATCACACATCCATACCGACATAAAGACGTAACAAGGGAACGGTTGTGTTAATCCAGTCGAATCACACTTCGACAAGTGGAAACCGGGAAGGGATGAAACCGTTCTTCACAATCATCCGATTGCACTTCTTCCAGTACAAATCGCTTTGACCTGAAAGCGGCACTGAAAGCGGCTCGCGGGAAGCGAACCACTAATGTCCCCGTCAGTTCGAACGATGCCTGCGAATCCAGAGAAACGGCCCATTCCTCGTGCGTATCGGATTCCACTCGTCCTGCACGAACGGGAGTCAGTATGAATTGATTCCCGTTCAGGTCCGTCAATGAACCATCGCGAAACTGGTGATCGATGAACCGGTCAGACAGGTCCACACTCGACATCTCCGGAGGGGTTTCCTGCTCAAGTGATTTCAGCACCGCTTCCTTGGCAGTCCAGAGTTGTCGGGCCCAGCCTGTTTGTTGTTCGCGTGGAATTTCCGCCAGCAGCAACCGTTCCGATTGAGTAAACGTCATCGCCGCCAATGCGGCCACAGACAGAGGGGACCGGGTCTCTTCCACATCGATTCCCAATGAGACATCGGCCTGACTGACCGCCAGTACGATCCATTCTCCAGTATGTGAAAGACTGACAGACAACGGCAAAGGAGTCGGCACTGGAGCGGCATGACTCTGCAATCGCGGAGCGCCGGTACTCGGCCAGTCGATTTCCTCTGGAGCAATCGACAACATTGAAGCAATGATCCGGCGTCCCAGGAAACGGCTGAGAAGAAACTGCCGTCGCTTGGCAGGCAACCGGTAACGTGCGGCCCGAGCCAGTTCCTGTGAGGAAAACCCTGTCGATGACTCGGTGAGGTCGATCTCCTGCGGACATTCTCCGGTCCATAAGAACCAGACATCAACCCGAATCGACGACACCGCTCTTACTCCGGAATGACAGTCAATAACTGTTGGACAAAGGTCTCAAGAAACTCACTCGCCTGCCCCTTAGTGAGATACCGCGCCGAACCGCGAAGTGTCAATGTGATCCGTTGATTGGTC
>DATMFC010000356.1:0-5816 GCA_035556335.1 Planctomicrobium sp.
CAGAAGCTGGCCCTGTGAGTCGAAGAGATTTTCTAACAGGAAATCACACGCCTGAACGGCTGCATCGCGATACCGGGGCTCATTGAGAATCAATCCGGCCTGCGCCATTGCGGTGATCATCATCCCATTCCAGCCGGTTAAAATTTTATCGTCACGACCGGGTGCAATCCGATGACCACGGAGTTCAAACAACGTCTGACGACAGATCGCCAGACGCCGATGAAGTTCGTCGATGGAAATGCCATGTAAGGTCGCAATCTCTCCCCACGCTCGCGGGCGATTGAGAATCGTCTTACCCTCCCAGTTTCCACGCGGAGTGACGTCATAACAATCGTTGAACAGTTCGGCTTCGCGGTCTCCCAGTGCCTGTCGGATTTCCTGTTCCGACCAGACAAAGAATTTCCCTTCCTCTCCTTCGCTGTCGGCGTCTTGCGTCGCGTAAAAGCCCCCTTCCGGAGAAGTCATTTCACGCAGAACGTAATCAAGTGTTTCCCGGATCACCGTTTCGAACTGGGGATCCTGTGTGATCTGGTACGCCTCAAGGTAGGCCGGGACCAGCAGGGCGTTGTCGTACAGCATCTTCTCGAAATGCGGCACCAGCCACATGGCATCCGTCGAGTAACGATGAAAGCCTCCCCCGAGGTGATCGTAAATTCCGCCGTTTGCCATTTTGCGGAGAGTGAATAACGCGACATCCAAGGCCGCTTCCTCACCAAATCGCTTCCATCCACGAAGCAGGACACGGATATCCATTGGGTGCGGAAACTTGGGCGCCCCTCCGAATCCCCCATGCCGTCGGTCGGCCGATTCGATCAGTTCTCGCATCGCATGACGCAGCGTTTCTTCCCCGAGAGGAACATCTTCAAACACCGGAGCAGACATGTCAGAAACAGCGTTGACCAGTTCCGCAGAACTGGTGATGACTTCGTCCCGTTTTGTTCTCCAGTAGTCATTGAGCTTGTGCAGAATATCCGGAAAGCCAGGCATTCCGAGTCGGGAGGTGGGTGGCCAGTAAGTTCCCCCATAGAATGGAGCGGCATCCGGGGTCAGAAAGACCGACATCGGCCAGCCCCCACGACGAGTGATCAACTGCACGGCCGACATGTAAATCTGATCAAGGTCTGGCCGTTCCTCCCGATCGACTTTAATGGAAACAAAATTCTCGTTCAGAAATTTCGCGATAGACTCGTTTTCAAAACTCTCCCGTTCCATCACATGACACCAGTGACAGGCGCTGTAGCCAATCGAGAGAAAAATCGGCTTGTCTTCCTGCTTGGCTTTTTCAAACGCTTCCGGTCCCCACGGAAACCAGTCGACCGGATTGTAAGCGTGTTGCAGCAGATACGGACTCGTCTCCTGAGCCAGTCGATTGGCAGGACGATCGTGATGAGACGCGGAAGAAGAGAGAGTCATTGAACAAATCCACACACAACAGAACGGTTACGATGCTTTCATGGTAACCGTTCTGTCGCAGGTGAACAGGGGCACCGATGCTTTCATCAATGCGTTCACAATGTTGAAGACGATCCGGGAGGGCGAGGCTCCCGCCGAGCCGCAACTCATGGAAGGCATTCCTCTTGATCGCGGCGCGGCAGGAGCCTCGCCCTCCCCAGCAACAGCTTTACGCCGGGCTGAGTTCGTGGGTGTGGCCGTCGTAAGAGATTTTGATTGCTTTGTCATCAACGACTGTGGCAATATGGACGGGGCGTCCCCAGATCATTTGCAGATTGGAAAGCGTGTCATTTGCATAGTCCCGCTTTAACTCCACTCCCTGATAATCATGCTGTAAATAGAGTTCGCCTCGATTGGCATAATTTCCGTCTTTCACATAGATAAACGGACGGCCATGATTCGTCAGGCTCTTCAGCAGTTGCTTTTTAATGTCCTTAAACTCACGTGAGGCGACTTCGTAGTTTCCGCTGCTGTCGTTGTAAGCGAAGGAAAACATCTTATGTCGACGACAGAAATCTTCTGTCAGGAAGGCATCGATAAATGTGAGATCATTATGCACCCGACGAACTTCAAAAATCTTGTCACGACCAAGTCCTGATTTCTTGTCCCAGGTACGCCGGGCGTCGTCGCTATCGCATTCTTCCCATTCCATGCCGAAACGCCCTTTGTTCCAGCGGTCTTCAATGTCACGGAACAGTTCAATCCCGATTTTATAAGGGTTCAGGCGTTGCGGGCTCATCGCCATCGTACCGGAATGGTGGTCGGCATAGTCGATCACTTCGGCATCGGTCAGGCCATGTTTTGTCATGATGGTGGAGTGCCAGTAACTGGCCCAGCCTTCATTCATGATTTTCGTTTGTCCCTGAGGGGCAAAGTAATACGCTTCGTCCCGGACAATCGCGAGAATATCATGCTGCCAGTCGCGCAGCGGAGCATAGTCTAACAAAAACTTTAACACGTCCCGTTGCGGATGTTCCGGAAAGCCGCGTGATGCTTCTTTTGCTTCCTGCTGTTCCCGGCGTGCTTTCTGTTCCTTTTGAAGAACATCCGGAGGATTAATATAGGGTTCCATATAATCCTTCGATGAGAAGCGACCCGGCGACTGGTCCCAGTGTTGCCGGTCCGGCTCCTGCTTCCTCGTTTCTTCTTCCCTTTTGATCTCTGCTGCCTTGCGAGGATCAGGTGTTCGCTGAATAAACGGGGAATGAGGGTCGATGAGATTTTCCAGAGACAGGCAGGCATCAATAAATCGTTCGACGGCTTCATAACCAAAGCGGTCGATAGAACGATTCACGCGCGCGGCGTGATTGGCCATTTGATCGAGCATTTTCCGGTTCGTTTTGGAGAACCAGGCATTGTTTTTGAAGAAGTCGCAATGTCCGTAAACGTGGGCGATCACCAGTTTCTGGTCGCCGATCGCATTGGCAGAGAGCAGGTAGGCATAGCAGGGATCGGTATTGATCACCATCTCATAGATCTTGGACAGACCGTATGAATAACTTTTCATCAGTTCATCGTACTCGGCCCCGAATCGCCAGTGGGGGTAACGGACGGGAAATCCACCATAAGCGGCGAACATGCTCAATTCTTCATAATCGAGCATTTCGAAAATGGTCTCGAAGAAGTCGAGCCCGTACCCAGCGGCGATGGCTTCCATCTCCTGCTGAATGTCGGCAATCTCCGGCGGCAAAGCCCTGTGCGTCGTGACTGGCATTCAAATCGACTCCACAAATTCACGTCTCGACCAGATCGTGGCTGATTTGTTCCATTTTACGCATGAAACCTGCCTGGAAACAGACCAGTTTCCAGATCACGGACGCATCACTTTCTCCCCGCTGCCTCTTCTGCTGACAGCAATCCATGTCTTGACAAGAAACCGGCTGATGACAGAAAACTGCTGACATTGATGATGAGTGGGGCTCCAATGGTTCGCACATGACAGATGGATAGGCAGTATGCAGGTCATTATCACAGCAGTTGGCCCGGACAATCGTGGTCTGGCAGATCCGATCGTTCATTATGTGACGCAGTCGGGGGCGAACATTCATGAAATTCAGATGTATGACCGCGATACCGAGCAGTTGTTTGCGATGCTGTTACGGCTGGAATGGCCCCATGATGAAGAGCCGGTTCACGTTCTTCGGGAACGAATGCATCAGATTGGTCAGTTAAAGGGACTGACAATTCGTGTCTGGGCCCGGGACGAACATCAACGTCCGCCTCGCGTCGCAATTTGTACGACCTATCGTCCGGAACCTGCATTAGCCATTTTACGAGAGATTCGTGACCGGCGTTTGAATGCCCATGTGCCGGTGATCATTGGCAATCGTGATGCCTGTCGCGGCGTTGCTGAGTCGTTTGGAATCGACTTTCATAACATCGGAGATGCCCGCGGAAATCCCGACAATGTGAAACTGGTGCAGATTTTTGACGAGTACGACGTCGACTATATTGTGTTGGGGCGTTACATGCGGGTGCTCCCGCCACGTGTCTGCTGGGAATATGCCGGGGGCCGAATCCTGAATCTGCACCACGGATTACTGCCGTCGTTCCCCGGTTTCCGTCCGTATCAGGATGCCTATGGACACCGGATGTTGACGTATGGAGCGACGGTCCACTTCATCGTTCCGGAACTGGATGCCGGAAATCAGATTATCCAGCAATCGACATTTACAGTGGAACCGGGAACCCCATTATCAGAAGTGATCCGTATCGGGGAATCCGACAACGAACCCCGCTGTCTGGCGGAAGGACTGCGACGAGTGGTCGACCGGGAAGTCGAGCTTCATTTTCATCGCGTTGCACGAATCAAGAAGCCGGGGTAATTTCATACGGTCAACGGGCACTGTGCGGCGATTCGTCCTGACAGGCTTGAATTGCAGGTCGACATGGCCGCTTACAACGCGGTCCCTTCACTGGCGTCGGGAATCGTTTGAATCAGACGGTTCGAATGTTCGGTTCGCCATGAAAGCCAGCGGGCGAGCGATTTTTGACGTTCCGACTCATTGGTAAATCCCGGTGAATTGCTGATTCCACGCCTGTCCGAATCTCCTCGTTGTGCGGGAAATCCATAGTCTCGCGGATCCTGTCCCGTCAAAATCACGAGTGCGCGCAGAGCAAGATCGTTAATCACCAGATCCTGTTGTTCGTTGTCGTTCTTTCCGGTCGGACGCAAGGCCGATTTCTCTTCAGTTGCTTTGAGTTCCATCGGATCGAATGGTACGGGGGGATCAATGTTTAACGCCATCAGACGTTCCTGATCAAGCAGTTTTTCCAGATCAGAAACATCAGACAGGTCTCCATATCGGGCCAGAAACCCGATTGCCTGTTGAAGCTGCGCACGGGATTGTCCCATGGCCTTACGGTTCGCCACAATTTCCCGGGCAGGAACCACGCCGGCGGAGAGTTGGAATTGCCCGGCCAGTTGCATTCGGGAAGCGGGACTCGAGTTTCCAGACTTCTCAATCCAACAGCTCAACAATGCGTGATAGATCGCCTGTTCATCTTCAGGGGCCCGTTGAACCGTATTACGAAATTCTCCTTCGGTAATCAGTGATGCCACCGTTCCGGAAGTGACCGGACTGAGCCGGGAATCTGGCAGAATCGACAGGAACAGCAGGGTGACCACCGTCGCCTGATTTAATTCCTGTGTGTAGCGTCGATCGAAGAATGTTCTCAGGTCGGCGCAGCGGCGGTCCAGTTCATACATCCAGTCATCCGGCTGAAGAACCAGTGCCATCATGAGCCCGGGTTCATGCTCGATCATACGAACATAAATCTCTCTGGCGGCCAGCCCGTCACCCACCAGTTCCTGATAGTTTTCCCAGCCCGGAGCCAGTTCGGGGGAGACGGTCCAAGGGTCGCTTTTGACTCGCTCTCTCTGTTCGACAAACGCCCGCTTCTGCAAAATCGTCAGCAGGCGCTGAGACCGTTGTCGAATTTCCGGATCATTTGACCGCGATCCGACACTGGTCAGTCGTAATCCATCTGCACCACGACTGAGGATTTCCTGTTCTGCGGCGATTCGTTTCTGGAAGCTGGCATGTCCCAACTGCCGCACCAGTTCCGGCAACGGTTCCCCGGCGGAGAGAATTCCTCCGGAGAGCAGCAACAGACCAGCAGCCAGTGTGCGACACCAAACCATGAATGACAATATTTTGGAAAGATCGTGGGGAAAGGGCTTTCGGAAAACGGAAAATGAACGACACACGTTCGCTTTCTCTATGATCTTCTTTGTCAGGGACGGTGGCAAGACGAACCCGGTGCCAAGTCGCGGATTTCAATAGAACAAGGCAATTGCCCCTGTTTCACGATGGGCAGGGATCCGGGAGGGCGAAGCTCCTGCTGAGCCGCATGAAAGATGA
>DATMFC010000357.1:0-4000 GCA_035556335.1 Planctomicrobium sp.
CTCGGAGGCCAGAAATCGAGCAGCAATAACGCCAGCGGGGCTCCCCAACAGGTGGCCTGTCGAGCGGGTGTCCATGCGGCCCACGGGATGGTTTCCGGAAACATTCCAGCGACGGAGGTTCCGGCAGCGTGAATGATGACCGCCAGAAGTAAAAGATGGATGGGACGCAACAGTGTGATGAATCCGATCGCCGCCGCACCATAAGCGACCAGATTCGACATCGCCGCCATCTGCGCTCCCGTCGGGTCTTCATTGGGAAACAGGAACAGAAGGAACGGGTCCATCTCTCCCAGATGCAGACGGGCCGCCGCGACTGCAAAACAATAAGCAGCCACGACGACACGCAAGGTCCCCTGCATCAAGGGAACTCCGCGCGGTCGGGGAGAATCGAATGGGTTTGTTCCGGAAATCGCCACGTCATTTCTCTCTGAACATGTCGGTCGAACGCGTATCCAGAATGGAAACGTTTGATTCTTGTGCCACTGCTCTACGAGCAGTGCAAACGTCAGAGCAGCTTTCTTTTGTCCAACGTCTTCCCGCGGTCAACATCGTTTTCACATTCGGCACTGCTCACAGAGCAGTGGCACACAAGACCGACTTTTCTGGTCTTGTGTGCCGGAGCGACCATATCAATTCTGGATACGCTCTAATATTTCAAACCGTTCTTCCGCAGATGCACCCAGGGAGTTTCCTCAGCGTGTCTGGGACCAATCGCCGCCGCAGTCAACTGCACCAGAAAGAGGGTATGCTCCCCGGCTTCAAAAGAACCAGCGACCGTCCCTTCGATCCAGCCAATCGAGTCGCTTAATACTGTGAACCCGGCCGGAGTCTGCTCTACAGAGATTCCTTCAAAAGCAGGTTCGCCCGGCTCGAATCCTTTTCCAAAATGTCCGAGCATGGATTTCTGCTTGTCACTGAGCTGACTGAGAGCCACCGTTGCTCCGGGAGTGAGCCAGTCTTTCAGATAGCGTTTCGAGTTCACCCCCACCGTGATCGCCGGGGGATCAAAGCTGGCCTGCTGAACCCAACTGGCGAGCATGCCGGTCTCTTCTCCCTGTGAACTTCTGGCGGTGAGAATAAACAGCCCACTGGGAATCCGTCCCAGCAAAGTAGGAATCGCGTCACTCATTTTTCAGCCTTCCCATAACAATCAGCGAGAACAGTTACGTTGAACTCTGCTGCCGACATTGTCGATTCAATCGCTCTCGCCCGCAAAGTCTAACCGCACTGTGTTGCGAAATGAAAACGGACGAGCAGATTTCTCCGCCTGACCGGATGTGGCGACCTAGGTAATTAACGGGAGTTAAAACATTTTCTTTGACTTTGACTGTCACGAATTCACTTCCGTGACGTCACTGTCACCACCACTTTTACGGCCACCCTTTGTGTCGCTGAACTGATGATCAGGAGTCATTGTCATGATTCAGAAAAGTCCCTCTCGTCATCGTCCCCGCCGGAGTCGCAGCACTCCGACCACTTCGGAAATTGCCAGAAAACGGCAGGAAATTCGGGAAGAATGGTCCATGGATGAGCGTTCCAGACGTTCTGGGACACGGCGTCTGGATCAGGGAGATTCCCGATTGAATGCGCATCTGCGCTTTATTGAATTCCTCCTCGCCACTCAGAACGAATCGGCTCGACAGGAACCATCCCGACGACGTAAACCGAAGCTCTGAAAATCGTGATGTTAAAAGAGACGGGCGCCGGGAAAACATTCTCGTTAGAGGCGTTACCTGCACGGCATTCGGATGAAGTTGCAGAATTGCTGCAGACGATATGCTGGCAAGATGGGCGATTGTGTCGCTTTCTGAGAGATCAGCGGAATTTGCCGATTTCACAGTGAGCAGACAATGTTCATTGGCCGATGCCAAGGGGGGCGCGGCATGGAACGTGTGAAAACAGAGGCTTGTTCACCCGGCTCCGAGAACTGCTGAATTTGCTTCCGGACTCCGTCGACACATGCCATGTCGTGTGAACGAGACGGGAATCGTGGAGAAGAGAGAGCAGTTTAGGGGACTGGCGACGGGTCAAACGTTACCGGTGCCGAGATGTTGAGAGCATTTTCAGTCACGACAAAACCATTCCGGTGGGCGCCGATCCGCTTCGATCGGATCAATCGATCCGGATGCCCCGTTGTCAGGCTGTTCCTGCTGACAGTCTGCTGTTTCATTGCTGCAGAGCAAATCGCCTCCGCTGAGTTAATCTATTCGAAGTCGCGCCGTTTCCGTATTCCTTTCCAGTTCGACCAATCAGAACTGAAACGGATTGGTGCCAAAGAAGTCCGGTTATTCGTCTCGCAGGACAACCGTCAATGGCATGCCGTGGAAACTGCGGCGTTGAATGAATCCCGATTCACGTTTGAAGCTCCGGCAGACGGTGTCTACTGGTTCTCCGTGAAGTCTATCGCCGCAAACGGAGCCGAATTTCCACCCGGTCCGCATCAGGCCAGCTTGAATGTGCAGGTCGACACCGTCGCTCCGCAACTGGAACTGACTCTGGAGGAAGTGGAGTCCGGGAGAGTCCGTCTCACGTGGCTCGCCAGCGACGAATTCATTGACCCGAATTCGTTACAACTGGAATCGATGGAGCCGGGAGCAAACGTCTGGCATCCGGTGGCAATTCGTGGACAGGAACGGGGACAAACCAGTTGGGAAACGGAACAGCCCGGGCCGCTGCAGGTACGAGGACGTATTGCCGATGTCGCTGGAAATATCGGAACAGCCGCTGCCGAAACCACCGTGAATGGGCGTTCCAGTCGATCGATGGATCGCCTCGAATTCGGCAAACCGGTGGCCACCCGGATGGAACCACTCATCAATTCCGAACCCGAACTGGCAACATCACCAGCCTTATCACCGTCGCTGCCGACTGAGCCGACGACACCACTTCCCAAGCTGATTTCCATGCGAGGAGCCCCTGCTCCTATTAATTCGGCATCATCTTCCACGGGATCCTTCGGTCAGGAATCGTTGCCGGTGTTGAACACGATTTCAGATCCGATTCCGAAATCAAACGAAACAAAGAGCAGCAGCAACGCCAGCCTGCGGTACCTGAATTCGCTCCTGTTTCGAATGGGATACAATCTTCAGGAAGTGGGACCATCCGGCGTGTCGCAGGTGGATCTTTACATCACAGAAGATGGTGGAAAGCAATGGTTCCATTATGGAGTTGATCCGGATCGCGTTTCTCCGATGGAAATCTCCGTCCCGAAAGATGGTGAGTACGGATTCGCATTTCGAGTCACCAATGGTCAGGGGCTTGTTCCTGTTCCTCCACAACCCGGCGAAGCACCGGAGACGACGGTCGTTGTCGACCGGGTTGCTCCAACGGCGACGATCCACCCGGTCCGTTATGCGGATCGCAAGGATTTGAATCAGGTTCTGATTTCATGGACGACGCGAGAGACCGATCTCGCTGAACGTTCTGTTGCGTTGTCTTACTCAACGACTGGCACCGGTCCGTGGATTCCGATTCAGAACTGGCAACCGAATGCCGGTCAACTGGTCTGGACGGTCCCTTCGACATTGAATCAGTCCTTCTACGTCCGACTGGAACTGCGGGACCGTGCCGGAAATGTCTCCAGCGCACAGACCGATTCTCCCTTCCTGATCGACCGCTCCCAACCCCGCGCCAGAGTGACCGAGATCGAGTCACTCGAAGCCGCGCGGTAAAGCAAGATGCACTGAATTTCCGCCTTCTTCACTGGACACCGTTCTGGTGACAACTGACACTGCGCTGGGCAGTTTGTGTTGATGTCTCGAAGGATTGAAATTCATGAGTCGCGATTTTGCAGCCGAGAGTCTGGCGTATGACCCGATTCACGGTTACATCCCGTTTGTTTCCCGCGTCGGTCTGAAAGGAGATGAAGTCCCGGAACAGGAGATTATCGATCATCCCTGGGTGCAGCGGATGCGTCACATTCACCAGTTGCAAACGGCCTGGTGGGTTTTCCCATCGGCAGAACATCGCCGCTTTCAGCATATTCTCGGCGCGATGCATC
>DATMFC010000358.1:0-1638 GCA_035556335.1 Planctomicrobium sp.
TAAAAGATTCATTCTAAAGAAAAATTTCGTCGTTCAATTACGCGGCGAATCCTTGCCAGACCGGCAGGGGTTCGCCGCGTTTTTTTGTTTTCAGGCTCTCCAAATGGCCGTCAAGGAACAACAACACGTGACCGTCTCCGAGGTTGTGACTGAGTCACTGGCTGGGCTGAACGTCTCCGTTGACCGAGAGAACGGCATCATTCGCGGAGTGAAACTGATCGGCTTCGAGTCCAAAAATCGTCGGTACTATCCGCCGGATGTGCTCAAGATGGCCGTGGCGAAATACGAAGGGGCGAAGGTCAACGTCGATCACCCGCCCGTCAACGATCCAGCGAAACCGCGTGGCGTGGCGGATCGCATCGGCGTGATTAAGAGTGCCAGGTTCGTCGAAGGCTCCGGCATTCACGGTGACTTCCACTTCAACCCGAAGCACTCCCTCGCAGAGCAGATCGCCTGGGATGCGGAACACAATCCATCCGCCATCGGGTTTTCCCATAAATCGCTGGTTCAGATGGGTAAGCGGGAAAACGGCCGCTCACATGTCGCCGAAGTGACGGCCGTGAAGAGCGTCGACCTGGTCGCTGATCCCGCGACGACGAATGGCGTTTTTGAATCACAAGGTTTTGACAATCAAGAGCAAGAGGACGATATGGACTTTTCCAAGTTGACACTCGAACAGATCAAGTCCAGTCGCCCAGACATCGTTAAGGCACTGGAAAACGAACAGGCGGGGGCCAGCGAACTCCAGAAGGCTCAGGACGAGCTGAAAGCCGCTCAGCAGAAAATTGCGGACTTCGAAAAACAGCAGGAAGCGGCCAAAACCGAAGCGGCCGTCACGAAGCAATTGGAATCCGCTGGCTTCGATCCTGCCAACAAACATTCCGACAAGCGACGTCACGTCAGTGAGACGTTCAAGAAACTCTTGCTGGCCTGTGAGTCTGAAGACCAGCGAAAGACTCTGATCGACGATCGCAAGCTGGCTGCCGGTGAGTGGGCCGCGGAAAGCAAGCAGTCCGGTTCCGGAGTCCAAAAGCCGGTCACAACCAGTTCTCAGACGGCCACCGAAGGGATTTCGGCGGACGACTGGTACAAGCGGATTACCGGCCGCGTCTGATTTTCTTCAGCCTCCTTCGTTGATCACCAAACTACAAAACCACTGAGAGTCAGTCATGGAAACGCGATACATCTCCGGGATTGTGAATCCCGTCATGTCGGACGTTGATGCAGGCACCGTCATCGCCATCGGCGACCTGGTGATCCTCGATACCGATGACGCCAAGCCGGCGGCGTCTGTCACCTGGGACACCAACATTGCGACCACTCAGGAAGCAATGCACGACAAGTTCCTGGGAATCGCGGACAGCCGTTCCCGGACAGGTGACACCGAACAGGTCCGCGTGAACACGTCCGGCATCTTTGAGTTCGATTGTGCTTCGGCGGCGTTCGAACTGGGAGCCCTGGTCGGAGTGGCCAAGACATCCGGAGACGGCGTCGAGTCACAAAAGGTGGTGGCTGTCGCGACTCCCAATCTCGCCATCGGTCGCGTGGCTCAGCGATACGAAACCGCCACAACTCGCGTTCGCGTGGCGATTGATTCAGTCGTCATGACTGGCGGTCCTCAGGCGATGGCGTAATCCG
>DATMFC010000359.1:0-5685 GCA_035556335.1 Planctomicrobium sp.
GTCCGCCACGTTCCTGGCGATCTTTTTTATTCCCTTGTTCTATGTCCTGATTCAGAAGATGGCCGAGTTCTTCTCAGGAAAACGGGCCATCGACCCTGGTGCGGCCGATGCCATGCACTCGCCTGAAAACGCTGATGCAAGCGTGTAGTTCAATGTCGCGCAGCAGTAACGATGTTTTCGCGACCTGACCAACAGACCTGATCTCTCATGTTGCCATTTCAGACAAGATGATCATGAATATGAAACAAACAGTGAAAGTCCTGAACCACTATGGAATGCACATGGTTCCCTGTTCACTTCTGGCGCAACTGACCAGTGACTACGACGGTGATGTCCGTCTGGATGACGGCTCTCATGAAGCCGACTGCAAATCGATCGCCGAACTTCTGCTGCTCGGGGGCAAGTCCGGTGATGTGCTGACTCTGACAGTGCGAGGGGAAGAAGCAGAAGCAATGATGGAACGAATTGCGACGTTCTTCAAAAGTGGATTTGAGACCGAATTCTGAGCAGCAGGTGCTTTTGAATGATTGCTGGACGTATTGTTGTGGAGTTTCTTGAATCATGAACAGTCATCCCCACAAACTTCCTCATTTGATGAGACGTTGTGTTCTGACTTTTTTGATTGTGATCGCATCGGGATTGATGACCGGAAAACTTCTGGCTCAAGCTCCTTCATCCCTGATTTCTAACTACGGAACATCTCATGTGGAGGACCTATCGCCTCCCATTACGTCTTATTTACAATCCGCTTCGGATGTGCTGATCGAAGATTTCGACATGTATGAAGTGATGGCACCGGACTGGAGTTGGAAGTTTCTTCCCAGAGGATTTCTGTATCGCACTTATTGGGCAAGCGTTGCGGAACCCCGTTTGTCCACGCGCGCAGTGAGTGACCGAGGAGGGCACAACTCACTGGACTCCCAGATTGGAGGCCGCATCGGCATTGTCCGATTTGGTGATCCGAACGCGGAGGAAGGTTTCCAACTCGATCTGCTGGGAGGAGCCAATCTCCGGCAGAACACAGACACCTATGACTGGGACATGACCGGAACCGACTATCGTTTCGACATCCCGTTGACTTATCGGCACGGTCCTCATGCCTGGAAGTTTGGCTTCTATCACGTGAGTTCCCACATGGGGGACGAGTTTCTTGTTCATAATCCGTCAGTCTCACGAATTGATTACTATCGTGACTCCCTCTATCTCGGATACTCGTATCACATCACCCCGGAATTCCGTCTTTATGGAGAGATTGACTACGCCTTCTCCCGTGACTTCGCCGAACCCTGGCATCTTCAATTCGGTTTCGACTGGGGCCCCGTTCATCCGACAGGCATTCGAGGAGCCCCCTTCCTGTCCATGAACGGGCACCTCCGGGAAGAACTTGATTTCGGCGGGAACTTCAGCCTGCAAACTGGGTGGGCCTGGAAGGGAGAAGGATTGGGAGCAGGAACACTAAGAACAGGTTTGCATTACTACAACGGCGGCAGCCCCCAGTTCTCGTTTTACCGGCAGAGTGAGCAACAGATCGGCTGGGGACTCTGGTATGATTACTAAGGCAGTATCAGTAGTTCCCAGTTTGTGCCGTGCTTACAGGTATTGGAACCTGTTGTGTGATCAGGAGTTCGACGAATGCTCTCAGGCTGAGTCTGGAGAGTTCGACGGTGTGGGGTTCTCCGGGAGTCCGGGCCAGTGTTGTCAGGTGGCAGCACGCCCAGAGGTTGCGAAGCAGTAGTGCCAGCCCGACAAACAGCAGTCGAAACAGAGGATCGCGACTGCTGATGCGAATGCGATGCTGTTTGAGTTGTCGATAACTCGATTCGATTCCGAACCGATCGCCGCCCTTCAGGACCGAGGCGGAAACAGCCCTCCGTTCGCCACGATCAACAGGAGAATACGCCCGTGCGCTCACGGTGATTGTGGACGACACGACTGGGACGACTCACGGACCAACTGCTCCACTTGAGTCGGCATGATGCGGGGATTAGCCCAACCCAAAGGGGACTGAAACTCGAGCGATGACCAGTGGGAATAGGAACAGTCCCCCTTATGGATTCAAAGGGGCTCCCACTGTCGAAGGCATTCCCTCAGTCGACTGGTCAGGAATTCAATGACTTGAAATTTTCTTGGCCAACAATTACAAACACGACCTAGTGGGTAGTTCAATGTCGCAAAGTACGGATTCTCTTGGGAGAAATGAGTACTGGCGGCCCCAAACACGTCCACCTGTTCCGAGTACGTTTAAGTGATGTGAAGGATGCTGGTCATGACGTCCAGGGGGAGTGGGAGAATTCAAGAGAATATTGCCAGCTGTATCGGAGGGACGCCGCTGGTGCGTCTCAACAGGCTGGCTTCAGGGTGCGGAGCAGAAGTCGTTGCCAAGGTGGAGAGCGCGAATCCACTGTGGAGTGTCAAGGACCGAATCGGCCGGGCCATGATTGATGCGGCCGAACGGGATGGGCTCATCGGGCCGGACACCATTTTTCTGGAACCCACCAGTGGCAACACCGGCATCGCACTGGCATTTGTCTGTGCCTCTCGCGGGTATCAACTGCACGTGACGATGCCGGAGTCCATGAGTCTGGAGCGGAGACGGCTCCTTAAGGCGTTCGGCGTCAAGATCATTCTCACTCCAGCAGGGGAAGGAATGCCGGGCGCCGTACGCTGGGCCGAGGAACTTGCTGCCGCCGATCCTCGCTACGTCATTCTTCAACAGTTCAAGAATCCGGCCAATCCCGAAATTCACAGGCAGACCACGGCCGAGGAAATCTGGCGGGATACTCAGGGAAAAGTGGATATCTTCGTTGCTGGAGTCGGTACGGGAGGAACAATCACCGGTGTGGGGGAAGTCCTGAAAGCCCGAAAGAAGAGCATCAGGATTGTCGCCGTGGAACCGGCCACCAGCCCTGTGATCTCACAGACTCTGGCGGGATTGCCCGTCCAGTCGGGGCGTCACATGATCCAGGGACTTGGGGCAGGGTTCATTCCGGAGATTCTCAATCTGAAGGTCATTGATGAGGTCATTCAGGTGACGGATGACGAAGCCTTTGAGACATCCCGCCGACTCGCGCGTGAGGAGGGCCTGATGTGCGGAATCAGTTGCGGGGCGGCCGCCTTCGCCGCACTGCAACTTGCCCATTGCGAGGAAAACAAGGGAAAGCGAATCGTCGTTGTCCTTCCGGATCTCGGTGAGCGCTATCTCTCGACGAAGCTGTTCCCGGATTCCTGACACCATCTCGACCGCTGTCAGGGACATCGGTTTCGTGAAGCGGTCAGGGCGGAAAGTGAGAAATCTGCCGACATCGGTGGACGCAGGATGCACTGGAGCATCGTGAAACCGTTCCGGTGAGTTCCGGCTCTCCATTCAATTTTTGAGAAAGATCGAGACGATGACCGATAGCCTGTTGCAGAGAAGTGTCACCACGGCCGTCGCCAGAAATCTGGCAGACACGACCAAGACGCCGCCGAAGATGATGTCGATTACCCCGCGCTGGCTGCTCAGCCTGCTGCCGTGGGTTCATGTGCATGGTGGAACGTATCGGGTCAACCGCACGAAAGTGGAACTGAGCAAGGCGGAAAGGATTGAAGTCGATATCCGTGATGGGGTCGCCTCCATCACAACCGATGGGCTACGTCGTGTCCCGCTGTTTTCTCAATTGCCAGACGCCATCCTGACCGGTCTGTCAAATGGCTTTTCCATCGAAAGTGTTCCACTGGGAAAGAAGCTGATTGGCGAAGGAGAAGACGGCAATAAATTTTTCGTGATTGCTCAGGGCCAGGTGGAAGTGCTCAGCAAGGGAATCCATGGAACTGATCTGCGATTGGCGCTGCTGACTGACGGCGAATACTTCGGAGAGAATGATCTCATTGAGGATGATCCTTCGCCGATTACGATTCGTACCCTCACGCCATGTATTCTGCTGACGCTCTCACGTAAAGATCTCGATACGATTCTGAGCCGAACTCCCAGTCTGGAGGAATCCTTTCAACGGGTCATTGAGGCCCATCGCGAGCTGCGTTCGACAGTGAACCGTTACGGCGAGCGCAATATCGATCTGGTTTCTGGATTTGCAGAGAACGTGGAGATTCCGGAGACGTTCGTCGACTATTCCGCGAATCCTCGGGAGTACAATCTGTCTGCAGTTCAAACAGTGGTGCGGGTGCATACGCGGGTTTCAGACCTGTATAACGGCCCGTATAATCAGCTTGAAGAACAGATGCGGTTGACGATCGAAGGAACCAAAGAACGCCAGGAATGGGAATTAATCAACAGTAAGAAATTCGGACTTCTGCATTCTGTTGATCCGGCGATGAGAATCAGTACCCGTTATGGTGCTCCGACTCCGGATGATCTGGATGAACTGTTGTCGCTGGTCTGGAAGAAGCCTGCGTTCTTTCTGGCACATCCCAAAGCGATTGCGGCATTTGAGCGGGAATGCACCTGGCGTGGCGTTCCGCCGGTGACGCTCGATCTGTTCGGCACTCCCGTGATTGCCTGGCGCGGCATCCCGATCATTCCCTGCGACAAACTGGAGGTCAGCAACCGCTACCAGTCCAACAAATGGTTCGGGACCACAAATATCCTGCTCGTTCGTGTCGGGGAAGAGGACCAGGGTGTGGTCGGTCTGCATCAGACAGGGATTCCCGGCGAAATCATGCCGAGCCTGTCAGCCAGACTCATGGGGCTGGACAGCATGGGAGTCGCGAGCTACCTGCTGTCGCTCTACTTCTCATGTGCTGTGCTGACAGACGACGCACTGGGAGTGCTGGAGAATGTTGAAGTCGGATATTACCACGATTATGAACATCGCGGCGTGACGGGATTCGACAAGGGGCTTGGGATTTAGAGAACAGTTTGCTCTCGAGCGGAATTCAGCACGTGGTAGACCGCTGATTCTGTGAATCACCAGACAGACTCGATGGAAAATGTTATGTCAGACAGTTTGTTGCAACGCAGCGTGACGACATCGGTGGCCAGAAATCTGGCAGACACGACCAAGACGCCGCCGAAGATGATGTCGATTACCCCGCGCTGGCTGCTCAGTCTGCTGCCGTGGGTTCATGTGCATGGGGGAACGTATCGGGTCAACCGCACGAAAGTGGAACTGAGCAAGGCGGAAAGGATCGGCATTGACGTCAGTCAGGGCGTTGCCTCCTTCACTCCCGACTCGTTGCGGAGTGTCCCGCTGTTCTCCAAACTTTCTGATGCCATCCTCGAACGTCTGGTGAAAGGCTTCACAACCGAACAGGTGCCGCTTGGCAAACAGCTGATCAAGGAAGGAGGCGACGGCAATAAGTTCTTCATCATCGCTCAGGGACAGGTGGAAGTGCTCAGCAAAGGCGTGCACGGGAGCGATCTGAGATTGGCGCTGCTGACGGAAGGGGAGTACTTTGGGGAGTTGGATCTCGTCTCCGATAAGCCGTCTGATATGACGATACAGACGCTGACTCCCTGTATCCTGTTAACACTGACCCGTAAAGAACTCGATGCATTTCTCAGTAAGGCTCCGAAGTTGACGGCTGACTTCAAACGGGCCATTGATGAACACAAGGAGCTGCGTTCGACGGTGAATCGTTACGGCGAGCGCAATATCGATCTGGTTTCTGGATTTGCAGAGAACGTGGAGATTCCGGAGACGTTCGTCGACTATTCCGCGAATCCTCGGGAGTACAATCTGTCTGCAG
>DATMFC010000360.1:0-2483 GCA_035556335.1 Planctomicrobium sp.
CGTTCCGTGAAGCGGCCGAAAGCACGCCACAAGTTGGAAATCGTGCCACCTATCAAATGGACCCCGCCAATTCCAACGAGGCGATTCGGGAAGTGGAACTCGATGTTCTGGAGGGGGCCGACATTCTGATGGTTAAACCAGCTCTGAGTTATCTGGATATTATCCATCGGGTCAAAGCCAAACACCCGGAACTCCCTCTCGCGGCTTATAACGTCAGTGGCGAGTTTGCGATGGTGAAAGCCGCTGCGGCAAATGGCTGGATCGATGAGCAACGAGTAACGCTGGAAATTCTGACCAGCATCCGCCGAGCGGGCGCTGACATGATTTTGACGTATCACGCAAAAGATGTCGCCCACTGGCTGGAGTGATCGCCAATTTCATTTATGCGACCAATAAAGGAAAATTCGTAACAGTTTAGCGGTCTGAAGTTGAGCTGATCCGAGGCCATTGCTCGCACTTTGCGGACTCCTGATCCATCTGGGGACAGATGAGGAATCGTTCTGATTTGAGAGAGGCTCTGGGGGAGAGACATTACGTTTGCGGCCTCTCACGGCTTCGCCACCCCGATTGCAAGCAATCGCGGCCACCCCAGTGGCAACTTCAATCGGCTAAACTGTTACGAATTTTTTGGTTCGCGCCGCCCTATGTTCGAACGGTTCCGGTCAGCCAGCCGGACAAACCTCCGGCGGCGATGAGTGGTCCCCAGACGGCCTGATCGGGGCGAAGAATCCCTGCTTCTCCGAGAAGTTGCCCTCCCATTACGATCCCCATGACGATTCCCAGTGTCGCCACGCAGGTTGCGATGTTGGTGACCTGTTGCATGACGCTCATTTTCTCCCGTCTGACGATCAGCGGAATGATCATATAGAGTCCGATGAGTGAGAGAAGCGGTCGTGTCAGGCGTTCATGAAGCCGGACTTCCAGTCGTCTCCGGCTGACTGCGGTTCCGGACGGTTGCTGAAGTTTTCGGATCAATCCGACCGTGGAAACCAGGCGCGGGTTCGACGCCGAGTCGTTCAATTGATCAAACGACAACCCCATGTTGACGAACGCGTCTTTACCGTTGGGCTGCAGGATAATGGTCCGCCGTCCGAGTTCGGTCAGGTTCAGTTCGTCGAGACTCGGGGAGATATCTTTGACCAGCCAACCGGAGGGAGTTTTGTCCCCTTCAGCCGGAAGATAGTAGGCCGTCGTTCCCTTCAGTGCGGAGAAACTGGTGGCCATCAACGGGATGGGAAGGACCAGTTCTGGGGCGTCCAGTCGTTTCTCTGCAGGGACAATTCCGCTCCCACTGACAAAAATTTTGGATCGATAGTCATACTGAGATTCGACGCGTTGAACGTCGTCCGATAAGTCACCGTGGCTTCCCTGCAGGTGCGGGGCAATGGCTGGAAGGATCAGTTCCTGATTTCCGATCAGCAGCAGGTTGCCGAACAGAACGGCTCCCGCCAGCCAGGCGGTGGCTCGATAGGTGGGGACTCCTGCTGCCAGAACCGGGTGAACTTCGCCGTGTCGTAGCATCAGGGCAAGGGCCGACATGGCCGACATGGCAATGATCGACGGGCCGGCCGTGTCGAGAATCAACGCCGACTGATACATGTAGTACTGGCCGAGCCGCAGGAACAGGGCAGCAGCGCTCCCTTCGTCGCCGTCCCCCCTGGACTGGAACGAGTCGAGATTGGTGAATCCGTCGACAACGGCATAGAGCCCCAGCGTCGCAATGCAGAAAACCACCACGACGTGGAAGTATCGTGCCAGTAAATACCGGTCGAAGGTCGTCACTTGTGCCTGCTTGAGAAAGTCGCGAATCCCGGAACGAGGTGAAACAGATCCCTCTCGCGGGATTACACGGGAAATCCGACAATTCGGTCAAGAGGAGTGTCTGTGTCGGCAGGGCTTTTGCGTGTTTGAATATGGGAAGCTTCTGGAAAGACGGGGCTCCTGCCGTGTGGGAGCCAAAGAGGTCGTGTCATTTTTCTTTCGCTTCTGCAGGAGCTTCCCCCTCCCCTCCCGGAAATGGCCCCTGCTATAGAACAAGAGGAAGCCCTGGCGGTCGGGACAGGGGACTGAACACATCGTTTGCGAACTGAGTGTCTGGAAGCCTGCCGGGGGAGTGCTCCATTTTTCAGGGAGGATTCTGGCACCAAGCCCGGCGAGAATGGCTTGAAATGGAGAATCTGTGAAAAGATCAGTATTCGTAAGTGTCGTTTTTGATGTTGTTTATGTCATTGTTTCTGTTTGTGTTCACAACAAATTCAAAATTCCGGGAGCAGTCGGTTGACTCTCGTTTCGATCCGGTTATATTTCGCCTCCCGCCACGACATGGCGACGACCGAAACCGACAAGGTTTTGGTCTTGATCTTTGACAAATAGGTTGGTGAGAGTCTTGCGACGATGAATTGCGTTTGCGTGAATGAGCTGACGCGATCAAGCTTAAGGTTGTTTGAAATCGTGCGATGGCCTTTTGGTTGTTACACGTGAAA
>DATMFC010000361.1:0-10794 GCA_035556335.1 Planctomicrobium sp.
AGAGATCGTCGGCGAATTCATCCGCGAACGTCACTTCTTCGATAACGACGGGGAAAGAATCGTCATCGCAGAAGTTCGACTTCTCGATGGCACTAAAGAAACAATCAAAGGTCCGGCCGAAGAAAGAGCGTTGACATTCGGACTCTCGTATCGCTTCTGGGGTCACTACACCCATCACGAACGCTACGGTCGACAATTCGCATTCTCGACGTTCGTGACCGAGGAGCCGCTGTCGGAAGGTGCGATCATCACTTATCTGGCAACTCAGTGCAAAGGGGTTGGATCAGCAACGGCATCCAAGATTTATGAACGGTACGGACCGCAGTCAATCTCTGCACTGCGAGATCGTCCTGTCGAAGTTGCCTACAACACTCGCGGACTAACCGAAGAAAAAGCGAAAGCGGCCGCTGAAGTATTAAAGAAGAAAACTGGCAAGGAACGTGCCACTGCGGAAATGATGGGACTGATTCACGGTTACGGATTCTATCGCAGCACAGTGAACGATGCATTGTCGCGATGGGGATCATCTGCCGCGAAGAAGGTTCGCAAGAACCCTTATCACCTGTTACGGCTGAAGGGATGTGGATTTCTGAAGGTCGATCAACTTTATCTTGACCTGAAACACTCTCCCGGAACTCTGAAGCGTCAAACATTGTGCGGAATTGATGCACTGCACCGATCGCGGTCCGGAGACACCTGGCACTCTTCCGATGTATTTCATGACGCACTTCTCACAAAAGTGTCCGGTGCAAGCGTTCAACTCAATAAAGCCGTCGAACTTGGCGTTCGATCAAAGATTCTCCGGACGAAGCAAGAAGGCCGACTCTGGATGGCTGACGCCAAAGACGCATACCACGAACAGACCCTCGCTGATTGCATTGCTCGTATTGTGACCGATGAAGGTCGGTTGTGGCCTGATATCTCTGACGTCTCGGAACACCAAAGAGAACAGACGTTCCTCGCCCTTCAGAGACGAATTGGAGTGCTTTCCGGCCGTCCCGGGACCGGAAAAACATACACCACAGCCCGAATTATCAAGGCGATTTTGAAAGCGGGATATGGCTCCGATGACGTTTCGGTTGTCGCTCCGACCGGAAAAGCTTCTCAACGTCTCAGTCAGGCGTTATCTGATGCTGGAGTGCCGGTTGTTGCCCGCACGATTCATTCACTTCTTTTCGCTCCTCGCGAGTCGAAGTACCTAAATTGCCAGTTCCTGTTCGTTGACGAATCTTCCATGCTCGACACAACTCTTGCGTCAGAGTTGTTTCGAGCGATTGGACCGGAAACTCATGTCCTGCTGATCGGAGACACCCACCAGCTTCCCCCAGTTGGTCACGGTGCCCCATTACGTGACTTCATTGAAGCAAGTATTCCGACAGGGGAACTGACAGAAATTCAACGTAATTCCGGAATGATCGTTCGAGCTTGCTCTGAGATCGTTGAGCGTCGTCGTTTCATCTGTTCGGAGAAGGTGAATCTTGAAGAAGGCGACAACTTAGTTCACATCGAAGAGAAGGATGAAAGTCCATGTGACATCACGGCTCTGATTCAGAAACTGTCAGAAAAATTTGATGTCGACCCTCTGACTGGAGTCCAGGTTCTTGTGGCAACGAATCGCATTAGGAAGTCGCTAAATAAGAAATTGCAGGACGCTCTTAATCCGAACGGAATGAAATGCAAAGGAACGCCATTTCGAGTCGGCGATAAAGTGATCAACTTAAAAAACACATCGTTCAAACTGATTCCAAAAACTGAAGACGTTCAACACGCATGGCATACAAAAGATGAAGTCGAGAATCTTACGGTCCCGGTTGCCAACGGCGAACAGGGGATCGTTCTCTCAGTGTCGCCAGGACAAATGATCGTTCGTCTCGACGCTCGTGACATCTGCGTTATGGTCCGCTGGAGATCGTCAATAGAAGGCAATAACGAAAGTGATGACGAGTCAGGTGCCGGATGTACTTGGGATTTAGCCTACGCAATCAGCGTTCATAAGTCGCAAGGATCAGAATGGCCGATTTGCATCGTTATCGTTGATTCATCAGGCGGAAGAATTCAGTCCCGCCAGTGGCTCTACACGGCGATCTCACGAGCAAAGAGGCTGTGTGTCACTGTTGGGAAGCGATCTGCTGTCGATCTCGCTGTGCGAACAGACGGAACTCGACGAAAGACCTTCCTGAAAGAGCTGATCATCGAAGAGGTTGCTGGAATCAAACGTCGTCGTGTCGCAGAAGAATTACTGAATGTTGACTGGAATACAGTGTTGGGAGTGTGACATGAACTATCAGGACTTCATTAAATCAAAACATAAACGTAACGACTCTGTCGGCATTGACGTTGATCATGTGAATCCTCTCGCCAAGGACTTCCAGTCAGACGTGATTCGCTGGTCTCTTCGCAAAGGACGTGCCGCTCTCTTCGAAGATTGCGGACTCGGAAAGTCCCTGCAGGAATTAGAATGGTTGCATCAGCTGATTAGTCGCGGTCACGCTACTCGGGGGCTTCTGCTCTGTCCTGTCGCCGTTCACGGGCATCGGCTCAGAAGGAGTCGGGTCACTACGGGAAGGCCGTCGGTTCATCGGCATCGAATTGAAAGAATCCTACTTCAACCGTGCTGTTCGCGAACTGCAATCACAAGCCGAAAAGAATCGACAGGGGAGACTGTTTTGAAATCAAAGGCAATCGAATCCTACAGAAAACTAAAACAACTTCACCCAGACTACTTTCCGGTCGTTCTCCTCGGGGACTTTTACGAAACGTTCCACGAGGAAGCTGAAAAGCTCGCGAAGATCGCTGGACTGACCGTCACGACCATGAACAAGTGGACGGCAGAGCCGGTTCCGATGGTGGGATTTCCGTCTTACATGACATTCGAAATTACCAAAAAACTTCAATCGGCTGGATACAAGGGAATGGTTCACGAGAAGGGGACTTTCGAATGATTTGTTCTCCGAAAGCTGCGGACATAATCGTCATAAACACTGAAACTGGAAAAGAGATTTCATTTCAGAAGAGGCAACTCCTGATCGACGTGCTGTGGAAGGCGGCACGGTATCTGGAGCAATGTGGAGTTGAAAATTTGCTAAATCCAGTGGATGCCAAGAAAGCAGATGAGCTGCTTCAGTCATTTACGTTTACTCAATGTCCAAACGTGAAATTCCAACTCAGGTTAGAGTTAATGGAAGAGAAATGAGAATAACAAAAGAGGTCACCGCTCCAACGCTCCCATTTACGATTGTTCGCTGCAGCAATGAGACGGCACCGTATCACTTCGCAGGGATTTCGTCTGATTCCGGCGACAGGTGCAATGGACTGCCGTGGATCGTCCCTGTGATCACCAAACCGCTTTACCTTACGCATCGACTGCCGATCCAGTTGGACCTGAAGCGTGAACCGATACTGAAGGGGATGGCGGACTATTCCATTGAGGGGCTGACGGATCACATTGCAATTGAGCGAAAGTCCGTATCAGACCTCTACAGCACAATCGGCGGACGACGGTATGACTTCAAATGCGAAATTGCCCGCCTGAACATGCTGCCGTTTTCTGCCGTCGTGATCGAAGGTGATTGGAGCCGAATACTCCTTGATCCACCAGCTCAAAGTCAGATGGAGCCAAAAAACATCGCCAGGACGATCCTGTCCTGGTCGATCAGATTTCCACGAGTTCACTGGTTCACCTGCTCAGACAGGCGACACGCTGAACTTCTCACGTTTCAACTGCTCCGGCAGTTCTGGAAGCAACATTACGAAAAACAGTAGGACGAAACGTGCTCCCCCCGCATGATGCCCCCCTCTCAGAAAAATTCTCATTCTGGCTCTCTGTTCTTCGTGATGTGCAAAATCGAGGCGAATATCACGTTGCCTGCTGTCCTGCTCATCCTGACGATAAACAGTCGCTCTCAACATCAATCGGTGATAAAGGCATAGTTGCAACTTGTCACGCAGGGTGCAGTTTTCCGCAAATCTGCCATGCGGCTAGAGTCACGGCGACGTGGATGTTCGAGCGGTCCAATAAGCCAAAGTTACGGATCACCGGAACCTGGAACTATTGTGACGAACTGGGTGAAGTCATTTTCCGCACGATCCGGACCGAAGACGGAACACTTAAGCCGGACGGGAAGCCGAAAAAGGATTTCATACAGCAAAGACCGGACGGAAATGGCGGATGGAAAAATTCCGTCAAAGGCGTCCGTGTCATCCCATACCGTTTGCCAGACCTCTGGCTCTCGAACGATGTCGTCCTGATTGTCGAAGGCGAAAAACATTGTGACCGTCTGGCGGAACTTGGATTCACCGCAACATGCAACGCCGCTGGCGCCGGGAAGAACAAGTGGAAGCCAGAACATTCGGAGTTCCTGCGAGGACGTGACGTTGTCATTCTGCCCGACAATGACAGGGCAGGACGGGATCACGCTCGAAACGTCGCAAAATCCCTGATTGAACATGGAGCAAATTCCGTCCGCGTGGCCATTCTTACGGGACTTCCGGACAAAGGAGACGTGATCGACTTCTTGAATGCTGGCGGTACAAAAGATCAGATTCAGCAGGCAATTGATGCGGCGAAGTCGGTCGAAAAAGCGTTGCCGGACGAGAACGAAGAAAAGCCTGCATCTGTCGCATCCATCGCAAATCACGAAGTGGACTGGTCAGGTGAAGAGCCGAAAGTTCTGGCAAAACCGATGCAAGACATCATCGGCTCTATCACGTCACGGACTGAAGGATTCCCGAAACGAGTCGGATCAGCTCTGTTTGTGCGAGACGGGGAAGATTCCATCTCCTGGCTACAGAACTCCCCGTCGCTCTTTGGATGGATTGGCTCTGTGACAGGAATCCCGGCAGTGTTCCGGAAGGCGGCACACCTGCACACGCAAGCTGAAGTCTTTGCCGAATTTCAGAGAACAGCCGAGTCATTCCTCTCTGTCGAAACACTGCCGCACATCCCGCCAATTCCGGATCACTACTACGTTTGTCCGGACATTGAACCGGGAAACGGCAAAACACTGGAAGCCCTTGTTGATAGATACTCTCCAGAGTCTGAAATCGACCGTGACCTGTTGATTGCCGCGTTCGTGACGCCGTTCTGGGGAGGTACTGGCGGAAAACGACCCATTTTCGTGATCACGTCTGACGCCGGTCGGGGAGCAGGGAAATCGACCGTTGCCGGTCACATTTCTCGCGTTGCAGGCGGACATATCGAGTTGTCGACGAACGAAGACATCGGGCTCGTGAAACAGCGACTGCTTTCTCCGGAAGGCATGACAAAACGAATCGCCCTGATTGATAACGTGAAGTCGCTAAGGTTCAGTTCCGCTGAACTGGAAGCACTCGTCACGGCTCAGGTGATTTCCGGAAAAAGAATGTACGTCGGCGAAGGACAACGGCCCGGAACGCTCATGTTCATCCTGACTGTGAACGGTGCGTCGTTCGGACGTGACATTTCTCAACGTTCCGTCGTCATCAAGATCACGGCCCCTCAACGTACGGGAGACTGGTCAGCAGAAACTGAGAAATTCATTGACGACAATCGTCAGAAAATCATTGCAGATATTGCAGGATTCCTGCAGGGAGAGCGATTTGCCCTCAGTCGATTCACACGCTGGAGCGACTGGGAACGTGACGTCCTGTGTCGGTTGCCGGAGCCTGATGACGCTCAACGAGTGATCCTTGACAGACAGCAAATTGCCGACGCCGAAGACGATGAAATTGGACTGATCCAGGAGGAGTTCGCATCACGACTGAGATCAATCGGATACTTCCCCGACGACGATTGCGTGATGATTCCATCGCTCATTGCGGCCGAGTGGTACAACGAAATCACGAAGGACCGGGGGACTACAACGTCAATCACGAGAAAGCTGAAACAGGCGATTGACGAAGGCACAATTACTCAATTGACAGTCAACAAAACGTGCAAATGGGGGAGAGGATTTATCTGGATTGGACCAAGAGGAAAAGTTCAGGACGTTCAGACGGACGTCAAAGCTCGAATTGAAGAGTCCAGAAAAGGGAAATCGGACGGTTTTTAGAACAGATAGAACACTTTGTCGACAGTAAGTGTTCTATGATTTGGATTTTTTAATTAACACTGCAATATACATTTACATCAATCGTAGAACAGATAGAACACATAGAACACTTCAAAATAGAAACTGGCAGAAACATACAGGAATAATACATATGGTGTACATATGCTTTAGGAGTAAATAGGGTAGTAGGCGCAAAAGTGCTCTATGTGTTCTATTTAGACCTTAAACCTAACAGCACAACGAAGATAAATCAAAAACGCAATGTGTTCTAAAGTGTTCTGTCGAGAATGAGCCAAAAATGACACTCACAATCAATATTTCCAGATTCATTGGACGACCGGCAAAGGCATGTCGGAAGTGCAAAAGCGAATTATTTTTCGTGAATCAATTTGGTGGCATTGAGTGTGCCAAGTGCCAGGACGCCGGAGAGTGTCCAAGTCTCTTTGTTGTCGCCGGAAAATGGAGTGACGAACCTGATGAATTCGCTCCGGATACTGAGCAGGAATCGACGACTCCTGTGATCCAGGTCGCTCTGAGAGAAACTTGGGTCGACGAAATCGATCGAAGGCTGAATCGCACGTCGCATAAATCATGCGGTGAGAAGAAAATTAACTGGCAAGATGTAGATGAGGAGTTGGCATCACTGATCGACTGGTACGAATCGAATCGATCTTTGTTGCCATCGGAGCCATTCGAGTTTCACAAACCAGCACGGGCAGCAAGAAACCTGAAGGACATGAATCACCAGTTGTCTGCGAAGGTCGTGAATCCAGTGGCATTTTATGAGTCGCTGGACGTTGAAATTTACGTTCAGGGGCCACGCGGACCGAGGGTGAGGACCGGAACGCTTAAGGCTGACTTGAATCGTCTTAAGTTAATTTCAAAGGCGACATAACGTGTTAAATGCTAGTAGGTTCTTCCGAATGAAACTTAAACATGCGTCGAGCCCCCGAGCTCGCGCCGTGATTGACACAGTTAGTTTCAAAAAAACAGTTGATTTTTATTTAGATTTCTGTCTAATGTTCACAGGTCTATGAACGGGACCTGAATTTAAATGAATTCCGCTATGAAGGGCGGCACGATCCGGTGGGATTTCGTGTCGCCCTTTTTTCGTTTTACCGTGGGACTCACGAGATGGACTTCTCTGCCATTGCTCAGCTTGTCGCCAGCGTCGGAATTCCGGGCGCGTTAACTGTCTTTTTTGTATGGCAAGGCAACATCCGTGAGCAACGTATGGGATCACGAATTGACACGCTCGAAACGTTTATTCGCACCGATCTGGCCCAACAAAACGACACCGTCACGGAAGTTCTTCGTAGAAACACCGACGCTCTCGATCGGGCAAACACAACGATGTCCCGACTCGCCGTGAGGCTGGATAAAGACTCTGGACACTGAGCAGGAATTAAATGATGTGGACTTCGAAATTCTGGAAATCGACAGCAGAACGAGCGATTAAAACTTTCGCCCAAGCGTCAGTTGCCGCTTTGTCTGGCGATCAGTTGGGGCTGTTTGAAGTGGATTGGCTGGGTGTCTTGTCACTGGCCTTGCTTGCAGCGGTTCTTTCAGTGTTTTCTTCAATCGCATCCGCCCCAGTCGGCGAAGGGGATTCTCCCAGCCTTGTGAAGTGAACACCCTTCTCTGGGTGTTGGCGATAGCATCGCTGGTGTTTGTGATTCTTGATCCATTTGGTGACGCATGATTCGTTTAATCGCCCTGCTCCTGTTGCAGTCCATTGCCTTAGCTGCTCCTCCTGTCGTGATCATCAATGGTCCGAACGAGAGTCAAGTCGGCGACATCATTATTCTGGACGCCAGCGAAACAGACGCTGAACATTTTGCGTGGATGGTCGATGAATCGGAAGTGAGTGTTCCGAAGTCGAAATCGGGATCCGACACAGAGAGACTGGCTGAACAACTCCGACTTTTGGGATTCAAGGTCGAACGTCCGCAAGAGTCGTCCGGTCCGTTGACGCATTTGATCCTGAACGATGGAAAGCTGTTGATTCTGGCTTCGTATCAGGGTCAGTGGCGGGTTGCTCTTGCCACTTCGAATTCTGACGGTATCGCAATTAAGCCGTGGTCAGTCCGGGTCACCACAGGGGGAAACACTCCGGACGTTCCACCTGTAGATGATCCCAAAGTTCCTGATGTTATTGACACTCCAAAGCCGCCTGTCGGATTCGGGTTGAAAGACAGTGTTCGGGAATGGCTTGCGAAGGATGTGGCCGCGAATGCTCAATCTCAGTCCGGTCGAGTTGCCGACGTAATTGATTTTTTCATTCAGCAGGTTCGACGTGGAGCTTATCCGACACTCGCAAAAGCAGAAGAGGGACTGGTTGGATATCTTGCGGCTGAACAAGCGGTAGGTCGCATGGATAAAAAGGGATGGACGAAATTCGCGAACAAACTGAATGACTCCGTTTCTGTTCTGAAAACTCTCGGTCGCGTGAATTCTCCTGTAGCACTTGCAGACGCGATGACGGAAGTAGTGGAGGGTTTGCGGTGAGTAGTCTGACTGATCAGGAAATCATTCGACTTCTGAATTCCACTGGACACCTTGCGATGCCATTCGGCAAACAGCAAGGTGTTTGGCCAGTTGATGAGGAAGAAAAATTGTCGTTGCAGGTCGCGGAAGTTCGAGAAGCTGTCCGGTCGTACCAGTCGATGTATTCGTCAACAATGGAGCATTTAGTTGCGAAGCATCATCCTGATCGTTCGAGCGTTCAGGTCATTCCGGATGGGGATATCGGACCTGCGACTCTTGAATTGCTGGGAACGTCCCGGTGTGCTTGCCCGGATTACGCTCAGTCCATCGCCGAACCGGCACTCGGGTCTGGCAACTGGAAAAGCTGTCACGGAATCGGCGATTTTCATTGCGCGAAAGTGAAGCTCGTTAATTCTTTCCCATCGTTTCTCGCCCCAGTGTGGGATGAAGTCTGGGCTCGCGTGGTCGCGGCATACGATGAAGTTGGACTCCGTTTCGAACTGACAAATGGAAACGATTACAACACCACTATTGAGTTCGTTAATCCGAACGGTGGCTGGATCGGTTTGGCGATCGTGGGAACCGGCTCGCTCTCCTGCACATCGAAAATCTGGTCGAAATACGACCGAAACTTTCGACCTTCGAACGTCCTGTCGGAATGGACCTCTTTAATCAAGCATGAACTGGGACATAACTGCGGACTGGATCACAGTTCGGGTGGTGTGATGAACCCATACATCATCTCCGGTTTGCCTGTGAGCTGGAAAGGTGATCCATCGTGGTCGCTGCTGGCACGGCGATTTGGCGGACAGCCGGTGAAATCGAAGAATCCGACTCCATTGATTCGCGACTTGGTTGTTGCTTGGAAGTATTCGGACGGCACATACGAGGATCTCCTCAAAGTGCCAAACAATGACACGAAACTGATTCCTGTTTGAGGTGTGTGATGGGTGAAACTGTAGGAACAAATGCAGCGGAACTTCTGGTTGAAAGTCGATTACGGACATCATTCCAGAACGTGTTGCCTGGGGCGGTGATTGATCCGGCGACTTTTATGGCTTTGATTGGGGGACTGATCCAGTTGATTCGGGGTTGTCGCAATCCTGAATCAGCGGCGAGTCATCTTAAACGTGGATCTGCAACAGCCTTTCTGGCCGCTCGTGAAAAATTTAAGAAGGAAGGCTATTCCCGGATTATCGCTGCAAGGATGGCTCGCGATTTAGTGAATCAGGCGAAAGGCCTGAACGACGACGAGATTGATCTTCTGGTTGAAGAAGCCAAAGACGTGCCGAATACGAACGTCATTTGGCCAGTGTGATTTGACGAGGTGATTGAGTAATGGGTTGGCTGAGTTTATTCCGCCGTCTAAGTGACATTGACCATAGCGCTAAATCGCCGGGCAAGGTGCTCGCTGCGACGGATGGTAATGGTGGTGTTGTTGCGGAGTGGGTTGATCTCGATCTAGCTTCCGTCACTGGCTTGGCTGATGCACTGGAATCGCTTTCATCAGCGATCGATGGCAAGGTTTCGGCGAACACGACGATCACCGGTGCCACGAAAACCAAAGTTACCTACGATTCGAAAGGTCTGATCACTGCCGGTTCTGACGCGACGACAGCGGACATTGCCGACTCGTCGAACCGTCGTTATGTGACCGATGCGATGCTCACGCTGCTGGGCCTGACTTCCGGGGTCAACACGGGTGATCAAGACCTGTCGGGCTATTCGCTAACCAGTCATCGGCACACGATCGACGGTATCGATGATCTAGTGTCGACGCTTGCAGCGAAAGCCGATTTAGTCGGTGGGAAGCTGGCCACTTCGCAGTTGCCAGCCCTGTCCATCGTCGAGTTTCTGGGGAGTGTTGCAAGCGAAGAGGACATGCTCGAACTTGACGGCCAGCGAGGAGATTGGTGCATTCGCTCCGACGAGCAACTGGCATTCTTTCTGATCGACGACGATCCATCAGAAGTGGAAAGCTGGCAGCGGATCACCTCTCCGGCGTCTCCGGTCTTGTCGGTCAACAATCAGACCGGGGCGATTGTGCTGAGTTATTCCGACGTCGGAGCCGCTGCGGCTGCGCATAATCACACCATCGCGGACGTCACGAATCTCGCGGCGGCTCTTGCTGCTCTTGAGACGTTGATTGATGAACTCGACATTGCCGACATCGCCGGGCTGACTGATGCTCTCGCAGGTAAGGCTGCGGCAGTGCATTCTCATGTGATCAGCGACACGACGGGATTGCAGGGGGCTCTAGACGGCAAGGCAGGTTTGT
>DATMFC010000362.1:0-2626 GCA_035556335.1 Planctomicrobium sp.
GGGCGTTCTGCTCCGGCGACGTGCGGTAAGAGTCGTTCACAAATGTCGTGAACAGAACGACCGCAAAGATCGCCACGAGCAAGCCGAGTTCATTGCGATACCGTTGAAAGAACCCGGAACCGCCATTCAACGCAGGAGACATCTGTTTCGTCCAAAACCAGAAGGAATGGAAACTCAGGACTTTTGCAAATTTCAAAGGAATCAGAATTGGGAGGGCGAGGCTCCTGCCGAGCCGCAAGTAAGGTCACGCTCTCCTTCAGTTTGCGGCTCGGCGGGAGCCTCGCCCTCCCGGACCTGTGTCCCTGAACACGTTCACGATGTGGTTAAACCTCGTTCTTTCAACCACGCTTCGAATTCTTCCAGAGTCATGAAAACGGTTTCTTTCTCGAACTTGTCCGCTTTGATTGGGGAGCTGGCATCGGGAACGACCACTCTCAGTTCGGTCCGATACAAATCGTTTTCTCCGTCCTGTGAATAGCTGGGATACATCGTCTTGATGAATTCCTGATCATCTTCCACCAGAGCTTTCATCAGACGAACTCCGATGTGCCCCATCTGATAAGGATTCTGGACGACCATGACATCCAGGTTTCCTTCTTTCATTCCGGCGATGCTCGCGGGAGCAGCGTCGATGCAGAAGATCTTGGTCTTGTCCCGAATCTTGCGGTCTTTCACAACGGCGATCTGCTGCGGTGTGTTGTAAGCCCAGATTCCGACCAGCATGTTGGTTTCCGGGTGACGGTCCAATGCATCCTGCACGTTCTTGCGAGCGGTCGCCCGGTCTCCCCGATCTTCGAGCCGTTCGATTTCCTTGAACTTTTCTCCGGCTCCGGTCACGAATCCCGACATGCGGGCAATGGCATTGGCTGACCCCGTGTTCCCCACGAACATGGCAAAGTTTCCGCCATCAGGAAGAAGAAACTGAGCCGTTTTTCCGAGTTCCTCTCCGGCAATGATGTTATCAGTCCCCAGATAGGCATAACGGGTGTCCCGGTATTTCTCCCGATTCATGTCACCATCGATGGTGATGACTTTCACGCCCCGTTTCTGCAATGCCCGCAGTTCATTCGCGACGGCAGGACTATCCGGGTTGTAGACGGAAATTCCGAAGGCCACGAGATCCTTCTGTAGACCGTACTGCTTGATCTTGTCGACCTGACCTTTATCGGTGAAATCGGCCCGATCGAAGGTGACGGAATAACCCTGCTTTTTGAGTTCCAGTTCCGTTTCCGCTTTCATCGCCCCGGCTTCGCAGGCATCCCAGAACGGATCGTCTCCGTTGGTCAAGATGACGATTCTTTTGGTTCCAGCAGTGCCTCCCCCGGATTCCGAAGATCCCTTGGAAGGACACCCTGTCGTCACAAGGAGTAGCAGGGAAGCGAGTGTCAACAACATAGTCGCTTGGCGCAGGCGAATCATCAGTGTCCCGTTTCGTTGGAGGAAAATGCTTCAGCAAGAATGAATGGGTTTTCGACAATAAGCCGAAACCCCTCCGCCGTCAACGACGACGACCTGCGCCGTCTGCTTGTTATTCGTCCTGACCGCGTTCAAGGACATGGAGGTCCACGAGGTCTTTGGGGCGCCCCGATGCCCTTTTGTTCGCAATGAGGTCTGAACGCGAGATGACAGGCAAGACGAGCCCGTCAATTTCGACGCGAATTTGGCGAGGCCAGGCATCGTCGAAATTGATTCCAGAAATTGATGTGAGTAAGTCAATACGACCAGGCGGGACACCAATTTGAAAAACAATTGAGGGGTACGACAGATCGGCTACCGTCAGATCATAAAGCGGCGCGCCAAATACGGTCAGCGCACGGATGACTTTGGGAGCGGTCTGGACATCGGCGCGAATCCAGATATCCAAATCGCCAGTCGCACGCGGGAAACCATGAGCCGCGACTGCATAAGCACCCACGATCAAGAAGTCAACGTTAGCGTCGTTCAATGCGGACAACATGTCTCTGAAGTCTTGATTGAACTCCATGGGGATCCTTGAACAGCCAGGCGGTTTGAGTCAGCGACCACACCATGAGCATCCGCTCTCCAGGGGTTAAATGCGACAGATCGTCGTCATACCCCTGCATATCAAGCGTGGACTTCCGGACCACATTTCGGTTCGAAGTGGTTTGTCGTTTGCTTTCAGGAATCATTTCACCATTATAGCACAGCGCGGGCTGCCGCCCGCAACCCAGGAGATATCAGAGAGGATCACTTGAAGTGTTCGTCGTTCGCCACGCGGGGGACTGCGTTTATTGGCGAAACGCTCCCCACGAGGCTTACTAAACGCTTAATCCAGCGGCGGTTCGGTGTCGACCTCGTGCCACTTCATGGCTTGCATCATCGGCTCGATTCGCAGCACGACCATGCCGTTCTGGAACAGTCGTACGGTGCCGGTCGATTCCGACACGGCAATCGCAATCCCCTTGGTAGATTTGGAGATAGCAGCAGCGGCCCAGTGCCGGGCACCGAGTCCTTTGGACAAAGTCAGGTCTTCTGCAGGTGCGTCGAGAATCCGTCCCGCGGCCATGACCGTCCCGTCTGAAGCGATGATAAACGCCCCATCGATCTGGGCGAGTTCCTTGATACTCTCCCGAACCCGAGGGTTGGAAACCATTCGTTCTTTTTT
>DATMFC010000363.1:0-10224 GCA_035556335.1 Planctomicrobium sp.
AGCCATTATTTATGCTCCCTTCGACCATGCCTGCCGGTGGGATAAATGGATGCGCTATGATCCGCCACGCCGGACAGTTGCAGTGAAAACACAAGTGGATCGTTCGATGAAGCTCGGGCTGAACGTGATCGCCTATGCCACGGGACGAGAGTTACAGGATAAGTTACAGCGCCCCAAAAATCTGACTCCTGCCGAGTTGACACGTATTGGAGGAGGCTCCTTGACGATTGCCCGACTCCGCCATACCGGGGGGTGGGACACAGCTCCTAATGCACTCCGTCGCCTGCAACAGGCGCTTGACGCGGTGAACATCGAAGTCGCAGCCGAAACCCCGACATTGGCGGCGACGGACGCCGCGCTGTTCAGTTTCCCGTTACTTTATCTGCATGGGCGCAAGAACTATCAACTCAGTCCGGAAGAACTTGAGAAATTGAAACAGTATTTAGAGAACGGAGGCTTTCTCTTTGCCGACGCCTGTTGTGGGTCAACCCAGTTCGACGACAGCTTCCGTAAAATGATTGAGCAATGTCTGGGGCAGAAGCTCGAACGCATTCCACTTGATGACGAACTTTATCGTCTCGAACTGGGATACGATATCCGTCGGGTCAAACGTCGCATGCCGATCGGCGGTGCTGGACTCGCCTCGGAAGAAACCGTGGGTGAACCGTTTCTGGAAGGAATTAAAATCGGAAACAAGTATGCTGTCGTTTATAGTAAGTACGATCTCAGCTGTGCATTGGAACGGCAAGCCACCTCTTCCTGTGCAGGCTACCCGACAGAAGACGCCGTTAAGATTGCAGTCAATCTCGTTGTCTATGGACTGCTGCAATAAATAACGTAATGTGTAACAGTTTAGCGATCAGCTCAACTTCAGACCGCTTAGGATCGTCCTGGAAATAACTGTCCCATTTTAAAAGCTGTTGGCAAGCCTGGGTGGCCCGGCCAGAATTGGCCGGGTGCTGTAGGCACAAGACGCTCTTCCCTCAGGATCCTTATTTCCCAATGACCGTGAATTGTCTCTGGGTCGCCGAACCAGAGAATGAGATCTTCTGTGGAATTGCAAGCTGAGGGGCAGGCTTCTTGTCGCTGCGCGACCCGGCCAATTCTGGCCGGGCTACCCGGAAGGTTATTTTCAGGACGATCCTTTGCGTGAGTCCCCTCTTCCCTCACCTTTCGCAGTAAAGAATGTCCACCGACCATTGCATCAATTGGTCTACGTCGGGGACTGTCAATTTTCAACTTGAGACGACAATTCAGGTTGATCGTCTGGCTCCGCCGCCGCGTCTGCCAGGATCTTCTCCACGACCGGTTCAGGAAGTCCGGGTGTCCAGATGTCGACCCAGGTTTTCCATCGGAAGGGAGGATGAATCTGTAAAGGACATTCTCCTCGCAGTTCATCAACCCCGGCCCGTTGCAGCAGTCCGGACAAGGCGACATACAGATGAGACACAGCCTCTTCTGGCAGGTCGTCGAGTATTCCGGATGGCTCGCAGGTGCCGATCAGAACCGAATTGTTGAACTCCCAGATCAGTCGGGCAGTTCGGTCCGGATGTTCCCGGTCGGCAAGATCAAGATCAATTCGATTTGTCGCGGCGTGCACGCTGGTCACTGTCCAGCGGCAAGGAGTGGCATGCGCCGCTTCTTCCAGCAGATGAATCAGTTCTCGTTCAACAAAATGACGAACCGATTCTTCCACATGGAGAATGGCCGACCATTTCTTCAACACCCAGTTGGCGTCAACATGCCCCGCCTTTCGTGATTCACGTCGTAACGCGGCAAACGCTTTGGGAAGTGTCCCTGAATGGAAGCCGGGACGCAGCAGCTGCAGCATCGCTTCCCCATGGCTGCCGATCGGTTCTGTGCCGAGACTTGTCCGGCGATTGGCCGCATAGAGACGCCAGTTCTCCTTAAGTTCCCAGACCAGAAACCCGAACACGCCGGGGATCAACCAGATGATCGTTCCGACATACCACTTGGTGTTTTTTCCAAGATAGGGAGCTAATTCACGAACGAGAATCGGATAAGTGGGAAGAATGATTTTGTGGGAAACCGTCACAACGGGGAAGTGCTTGATCGGATTGATCTGCGGCTCCACCAGCAATGTGAAGACGAAGACCACAATATAAGCCACCAGAAACCACACCACTCCGGCGGCCAGCTTCACGGCTTGTGAAAGAGGGTTATCGCCGGCTCGGAAACGGAGAAACTCATCGACCGTATACACAAGTCGATCAAGGTTCACCATCATGCGATCAAAGAGATCCATGATCCAGTGAATGACCGCCGAAAAGACGTTGATCTTCAGTTCATGCCACAGACGAATCATCAGGTCAACCGCTCGTTCTGATGTATACCGTCCCAGAGGAGAGGTCAGAAAGAGGGCGGTCCCCAGATAGAGTTCGAGTACGAATCGCCACGTCCACTGGAAATCGAACAGAAACGCCGGAATCCAGAGCAGCATGATACAAACGGCCGGTTCGAGCACGTACTCGAGGACGATCCGAAAGCCCCGACTGGCGAGCACTTTCTGCACATACTCCGAGTTGACAACCGTCGACGGCATATCAATGATGATCGACTTCAGCGCCTGCCAGATTCGAGTCAGAACCAACCGGTTCCATTGACGAAACGCAGGTTGATGGATCAATAACGACGCCCACGTTCCCAGCAGTAATACGGCTGGAATCAGTACCGAGTAATTGCTGGCATGCGCGGCGTGCTCATGCGCCATCGCTTCCATTGAATCATCGTGCGGAGTCTCGATCGTAAACATGTGAATGAGGTGTTCAATGAACACCACCGTCAGATAGGCTCCGCCGAACGGAATGAAGAGATGCTTTGTGAGCAGACGCCCCGGTCTGGTTCCGAACACAAGCGAACTCAACGTTTGCGGCCAGCGCTGGTAAACCGCTCCCCGACGATAAACCCCGTCGAGTTTCATATCAAACCGACGATCGGCTCGAAGCAGGCCGTCTCCCAACGCCACTTCTTTTAACGTGGTCACGTCCGGGAGCTTCAGAGAGTTTCTGGAGAGAGTGTCACGCAGGTCGGCGATACTGAAGTAACTCCGCTCAACGACCCGGTCGAGCAGTTCTTCCACGATCTTCCGTCGAGCCACCTGTTCCGGAACGTTTTGTGGAACGAGCCCCACTTCGTCGAAGACTTCAACAAGAATATTTCTCAAGCGGTTACGGGAGCGTGTCTCAATTCGAGGAGAAACTCTGTTGAGCAGATTCTGTAATCGGGCTCGTTCGACGGCACTGATGTGGGCCACAGAAATACGACGCCGAATCGTCTTCAGGTGACGCAGTGTCAACGCATCCTGCATCAACGGGAGCGGACGCCGGATCGGTCGTTGTCCCAATGTTCGAATCCAGTCGACGAGATCCAGTCGATAGACTCCCCGTTCCTGCTCCAGACAGACTTTCTGCAAGTCATACAAAAGTCGGGCTTCGTTCGCCCAGAATCCTTGAGACGCAGGTTGCAGCAGCGGGCGGAGTGCTTCCGTCCACATTTCGGTTTCGTCTGCCTGAAACTGTAATACCGCCTCCAGTCGTTGCGTGAGAAGGCGTAATTCCGCCAGTGCGGCGGCATGTGCTTCCTCTTCGTGTCCCTCGGGTGCCCGGCGTGCGGCTCGAACATGCGACAGGGCCGCTTTTACGCTATTACCTGTGGCGGCGACACGTTCCGCCTTGGCTTGTTGTGCCCGAAATTGAGCCAGTGTCATCCGGGCGCGGGCCCGGTTCTGATTCAGAGCGGGATCAACAACGATTTCCTGTGAGGCATGGACCTCTTCACCGACGAGTTCCGGGAGATTTCGCAAACGTTCGAACAGAGAAAAATGGTCGAAATCCTGATGAATAATCTCGTCGACCGTTTCCCAGTCCCGCAGTGCCGGAAAGTACAGACGCACTTCATGCGGGGCGAAGTATCGCAATTCCAGATAGACCGCCGCAAATTCAATATACGTTTCGCGGTCACTGGGAGAGGGAAAGAGGAGATCGTCTTTCAGCAGAACGTCTCGAATTTCCGAGAACTCCACTTCTCCCAGTTCTTCCCGTCGTTGACGAGCCCAGGTGTCGTCGAGTCCTTTCCGTATGACCAGGTTTTCCAGTTCGACATGCACCCGGGAATGGAAAACCCGGCGCTGGTAATCGGCGGTGATCGTAGCGAAATCTCGTTCATCTTCTTCCGGTCGGGGAAGCAGAATCACCAGTCTGGGAAGATCGCTCCCGGGGGCGAGATCAAGTTCACTCAATTCAACGAACGTCAATAACTGATCACGTTCGATTGTATAGCAATGACTGTGCGGAATTTGCAGTCGCAGTCCCTGAAGATTGCGGTCCATGCGGATCACGCGCCGCAACACCCGCGGTTCGACCAGATGGGCCGCCGGTTCGACTGATTGCAAAATCCGTTGAAGATGTGGCAACGTATCCACTGAATTCGAAACCATTTCCGTCTTTTTGTAATCCGCATTCCGCAGGCGAAGAACGAGGCATTCGCAAGTCCCCACTTCCCGAATCGCCGGTCCTCAGTCGAGCAAACTGCTCTTGGGGGATGAGATGGGAATGAATGGAGAGGAAGTCAGGGGACATCATTATCTATTTTCCCCCTATTATCTACTACAGGAACCTCTGTCTCAGGGCTTTTGCTTGTTTCAAAATGGACAGATTTCGAGGGGACAAGGCTGCTGCTGTAAACATCTTGCCTTCCCATAACGTCAGTAAGCGAAGAAGTTTCTGTCGTGGGGTTATGGTGTTTCGTTTTGATGATCAGGATCTGCCATGAATGGTTTGTCAGGGAAGTCGCTGGAATCGCTCCCGTTAGCCGATGGGGTTCTCCGTCTGTTGACGTGAGGGGTGGCCACCCTTGGGGCTTCTTCTTCCGTTTCGATTGTCCATCTTCTTCTCACGGCCAACGGTAGAACGTGCTGGGACTGACGATCGTGATCAGATCTTCGCGAGGGCTTTCCCAAACTTGATGAGACGTCCCCTCTTTTCAGGCTTGGTGTGCATCTGGCCCGACAAGCGGGATCTTTCGAGGTCCCGTAGGAATGGTGATACAGGAAAAGCGGCAGAATCCGATGAGGGTTTTCCCCTTCAAATCAGGATACCACATGGGCCATAATCGATAGCAAAGGGGCATTCACTTCGCATCAGGTGCGTACCGACACGCCCCCGATGCGAAGTTGATGCGATCAAGAAGTTGATGCGATCAATCAGTGCCGTTTACTCAACCGGAACGAATCGAACTGCGTCGACAACGACATAGTTTTTTGTTCCAGCATTGGAAATGGTGACTGCTCCGGTCGCAGTGAAAGTGAAAACTCCAAGGCTGGTGTCAACCTGATCTGCCTGATACGGCTGCTGCTGGTTCACGACAACTTTGGTCGATCCGTCTGCGTGTTCGATAATGACCGGTACATTGTCTGCCCGGCTTCCATGTGGAATGTACGCAAGCCGAACGTCATATTTTCCGGGCTTCAGCTTGGTCTGGAATCGTGCGGTGCATTCCGTGGTTTTGTTGTTGCCATCGTGACGATACCCCGTGCCGAGATACGATCGAATGGAACTGCTGATTCCCCAGTTTCCGGTGTACTGAGCCTGATCGTCATCAATGACCGTCCCTTTGAGATTTTTTAAACGGACCAGTCCTGGGTCCTGCGATTCCAATACCTGTCCATCCTGCAGGAGTCGTGCGGAAAGTTTCTCATAAGGAACGTCCTGCACAGTGAGGTTCCCATCAATGGCCATGGCAGCAGCAGTAGCAGCAGATTGACCGAGAATCATGAAAACCGGTTCCATACGAATCGAACCGTAGGCAATGTGACTGCTGGAACAGCAAACCGGAACCAGTAGATTTGCACACTGCCCCGCTTTGGGAACAATGGAACCATAAGAAATTTCGTATGGACGTGGTGCCCGAACCTGAACATCCCCTTCATTCTGGACATAACCCTCGGCAGTCACATATCGCTGGGTGTTATGGGAATCCATATTATATGAACCCATACCGACTGACTGGGGTGTTTCCACCAGATCGCGGCAGTCCAGTTCTGTCATTACATAAGGTCCGACCATACGACGGGATTCACGAATATAGAGCTGATGCGGCCAACCACCGTTATCTCGAAACTCATCTTTTGTCAGCCCCCATTTTGCCATCTCGTTGCGAATTTCTTCAGGAACCCGCGGGTCATTCCCAAGAAAATACAGCAGTCCCTGCTGGTAAACAGTATGTTCCTGAATAATCTCCTTGCGGCGTTCGTAGCTGGCTTCCGGATAGTCATAATTATATCCGATGTTATCAAAGCTGAACGGCCCATGATTGTTCGTATCGGTCTTGGAGTTAGGGATGCGGTCGAACTTCTTGAACGTTGCACGCCAGCCGGCATCAAAAATTCGCACCATCAGTTCATATTGAGAAGCGTCATAACCTTCTGGTTTCGGAAATGGGATCCGGTTCTCGGGATGATTCGTCATACAGGTGCGGAAACAGTAAGCCTGAATCCGGTGATCTCCTTCTCCGTGCTTTCCCGGTGGATCAGCGTTGATACGTGGCAACAGGCCGCTCGCCGGATTCCCGGGAACAACATACGGATCGATCTTGTCTTTGAAGTGGTGTCCCCACTCTCCCCCTTCGGTCTGGATGCCGTTCAGTGTTTCCCCATAAACACGATTTGCTTCCCGGCCGACATGATAAGTCACCCCGGCACTCGCCATGAGATCGCCTTCATAAGTCGCGTCGATAAACATTTTTCCCGAATAAGTTTTTCCGCTGAGCATCTTAATGGAGACGATACGGTCCCCTTTTTTAGTGACACCCGTTTCACGATTCAGGTATTCATTTCGAATGACTGGAATATCATATTCACGGACATAATCTTCAAAGATCTTTTCTGCGACATGCGGTTCAAAGAGCCACATCGCTTTCGCCAGTCCATTCGCGTCATCATTTCCTCCCTGGCTGCGAAGATCATTCTTCTTTTCCCATTTCCAGGCGGAATTATGCTGATAGTGTTTCCAGACCCGATGATAAAAATCACGGCTTAAACCACCGATGGCCTCTTTACGACCAGAATCGGTATAGCCTAATCCTCCGGAGGAAAGTCCTCCCAGATGAACATCGGGGCCAACAACAACGACGGATTTCCCCATCTTCTTCGCCTGAACGGCGGCAATCACTCCGGCACTTGTTCCACCGTAAACCACAACATCATATTGCTCGTCAGCCTGTGCAGGCATGGCAAGAGTTAATCCTCCCAGCAGGAGGGCGAAAAGCCATTTCAACTGGACCATAATCAAACTTCCTTAAAATCAGATCGAAATTCCGACAATTCTCTCGTCGTACAGAAGGGCCCTTGCTTCCTTGTTCAGGTCAGATCAGGTCGGGGGCGATTCACCCAGTGTCCTGTGGGATCAGAGCCTTTCACCCAGACTCCTTTCTGATTCCAGTCCATCTGTGCCCGAACGTCGGCACTGGCATAACGAATTGTTAAACCACAACGCCGACGGCTGCTGTTATTGGCTTCTGAGCCATGGAGAAGCAGGTCGGAATGGAGCGAGATCTGACCGGCCTTTAATTCATCATTGACGATCGGTCCGTATTGTTCCGGATTGTCAATCGTCTGATTCAGGACGTTATGGTCTTCCGGATTACTGGGGCGGAAGGTGAGGTGCCCGACATGGTGCGATCCGGCAATAAAACGCATGCAGGCATTTTCACAATCCGCGTCGTCAATCGCCAACCATACAGTGACCGCTTTTGTTGGTGACAACGGCCAGTAACTGGCATCCTGATGCCATGCCACCGCTTTGCCGTCATGCGGCATTTTACAGAAAAAGTGAGAGCCCCAACCGATGACATCGTCTCCCAGCAAATCACTGACCGCAGCAACAATGCGAGAATCTGTCATCAGATCGTAGACTCCGCCATACTTCATATGGGCAGAACTGATGGAGTAACTGTTTCCCCCTTCGGCAACAACCTGTTCCAGCAACCGATCGAAATAGTCTCTCACTCCCTGGATTTCGCTGTCGCTGAAAATCGTGACCGGGCGGATGAATCCCTGTTCGTTGAAGTGCCCGATCTGTTCCGATGACAACACACAAGGTGCTGCGTTCTGAATGGGATGAAACTTCAAATCCCGCGGCACCTGGGCCAGTTCATCAATGTCCAGAACCGCTTTAAACTGAGGAGTTACAGTGGTCATTGCGATAGTCTCTCCTGATTGTCTTTTCGGATGCAGTGCAAACAGGTTAACAAATTTACTATACCTGATCCGTTCGCCTGTGCACATCCTCTCTGGTCTTACTCAGGACATTCGCTTTGTTGAAAATGGCACGGGAGGGCGAGGCTCCTGTCGAGCCGCAACCACAGAGATCGCGTCATTTTCCATGCGGCTCAGCAGGAGCTTCGCCCTCCCAAAGATTGCCCATCATGAAACAAACAAAAGCCTTGGTCTTATTCTGCGGCTTCTCCTTCACGGCGCGGTCGTCGATAACGAGGCTGGCCGTGCCATCCCAGTTTGCGATGCAAAGTTCCATAGAAACTGTGTCCGTGCATCCGGATCAACTGAAAGTTCACCGGAGCCGCTTTCACCGTCACCTCATCCCCCGCTGAAAACGGGACTTTGATTTGACCGTCGACAACCAGCATGACTCCTTCAGGGGCTTCGTCTGCGGTCAACTGATATGTGACGTTCGCCCGGTCGACAATGGGACGAATTGTCAGGGTATGAGGCGAAATCGGGGTGACGACGAAGACCCGTAAGTCCTGTCGAAGGATGGGGCCTCCCGCTGAGAGATTGTGCGCGGTTGATCCGACGGGAGTGCTGATAATGACCCCGTCGGCACTGAAGATCGTCACCGGTTCGTCGTCAATCGACAAACTGACGTCGATCAGTCGCAATGACGCTGCAGCGAGAATGGCAACTTCGTTCAACCCCAGATAGGTCTGTTCGGTGCCATCTTTGCGGCGATGAACGCACTCAAACATCAGATGGGGGACAATGTTGAATTGTCTGGTCTGTAGCTCCGGAATCAGAACATGCAGTTCATCGGGAGAGATGTCGGCCAGAAAGCCGAGTCGCCCCAGATTGACCCCCAGAATTGGAATCTGGTGGGAACCAAATCGTCGACAGGCCCTTAGAATGGCTCCGTCTCCGCCGAGAACGATTGCAATTTCCGAATCGGGAACCGGGGTGTCACTGTCGCTGGCAAGGACTCCGGTGACGACAATTCCGGGCTGTTGTTCGAGATTCCGTCGTAATTCCTGGAGAGCTGCCTGAATTTGAGGATGCTGATCCCGACCGATCAACATCACACGCAAGGGAGACTGAGGCATAACAATTCGTTTCGTCTGGAGAATTCAGGATGAGCGATGACACAGAATCAAGATTCGTTCATATCGAATTTCGAATATCCAGCGTACCAAGTTTGAACCGACGGTTCATTGCCGCAAGTGTCCAGTTTGAGACGATGCCGTGGGAAACGATCAGGGATTCAGAGACAGGGAAAATAGGAAAAAAAGCCCCAATGATGCTCGTCGCAATGAAAATGCGGGCTTCAATGACGAGGCAAGGGAAAATTGGAACGAGTTCCGTTGATGCTCAGATGCCGGAAAAACGAGAGGAGAGGGATCAATCCAGTGGCAATCCGGAGTCAGACGGATAGAATAAATCGCGTCCGACAGGTCTTGTTGAAGACGACTCATCGGCGGCGTTGTTTCCGATCTGAAAATATCCAGAGAGTTTACGTCGTCGAAGAGATTTGTTTAGATTGTGTGAAGCTGGTCTGTTGCGAACTGTTCATGAGGGCTAATCCCCTTTAGGTTTGCTTCTTTTCTTCGTTATTCCGTCACGGATGCCCCTTGATGTCTGAACTGCATCACGAATGTGGTGTTGCCGCCGTTTATCATTTTGACCAGGAGAAAACATCTCCCGTGGTTCAAGCGGTCGGTCGCGGGCGGGTTTCCCGGCTCATTCCCCGAATGCTGCTCGATATCCAGAATCGAGGCCAGCTTGCCGCCGGAATGACGACATACAAGCCCTTTCACAACGATCTGTTGCTGACTCACAAACGGGTCGGTTCTGTATCGGAAGTCTTCCGAATGGGACGGAAGTCGAAGTATCAGAAGCTGATGGACGAACACGAAGGGCCCGCCGCCATCGGTCACGTTCGTTACGCCACCTGTGGAAAAGATGACCCCAGTTACGCCCAG
>DATMFC010000364.1:0-25853 GCA_035556335.1 Planctomicrobium sp.
GGCCGCTGGACGCTGCAAGTCGGCGGCGACCAGCATCGGTTTCTGGCCTTCTTCCTTCAGCATTCTGGCCAGTTTGCCGCAAGTGGTCGTTTTACCAGCCCCTTGCAACCCGCACATCATGATGACCGAGAGTTCACCACGTCGCAGGGCCAGCGAGTGGTCGACCGGTCCCATCAGGTTGACCAGTTCCTGATAAACAATCCCGACAATCTGTTCGGCCGGGCGGAGCGACTTCAGAACACGGTCACCCACCGATTCTTCGGTCACCTTCTGGGTGAAGGCCTTGGCGACATCGTAATTGACGTCTGCTTCCAGCAGCGCCTGCCGGACTTTGGTGATCCCTTCGCGGACATTGGATTCCGTCAACCGGCCGCGCGCAATGGTCCCAAGTGCGTCCCCCAGGTTTCGGGTAATCGATTCAAACATGTCAGTCGTTCTTGCTTGAAGCTGTCAACAAATATTCAACAAATGTGGCGTGTGGAGAAGTATAGCAAATTTTTTCGGAACCGAGAGTGGAGCGGAGAACATGTCAAGGTTTTTGTTTTATTGAAATCTCATCGCGAAAACACAGCACGGCCGTGGAACACACCTCAAACGGGGGCAGGATTCAGCGGGCAGAAGGAAACGATGAATTTTCCAATTACCCCATTTTCTCAGCAAGTGCCCCGGTTGCTCGTCAACCCGGGCCTCCCACGACGACTTTCGGTAAAATTTCTCATTTCTTTCAATGTTATTTTCTTATTGATCTCTTGTGATATATTCGTATACGATGCATGTGTTCCAAATGACATTCAGGGATGGTCGTCGAAGGGGAATTCTTAGAGCCGCGAACAAAACCTCTCAAACCATGAAAGATTCCTTTCCGCGAATGGATCGCGGTCAGTGTTGTCAGGAATTCTTAAAATCTTTCGCAACGAAAGCACCTGGTGTCATGCCTGCTTCCCGTTTTTTGAAGGAGATGTCTACATGAACAACTCTCCCCTCCCGAGACCCTCTAGTTCAACGGTTGGTGAACGATACTCCTCCGGGGTGTTTTCTTCTTCCGAATGGCGTTTTTCTTCGGGACGTTCCGAGCGTGGCTTCACACTGAACAAATTCTTGGTGGTCATTGTCACGATCGCGATTCCGAGTGCTCTTGTTGTCCCCCTCTCAGGGTGCGGGTCATTCGGAAGCAGCACTCCGCCCAGTTTTGCAGTCAGCGGAAATGTCACGTTCGATAATAAGCCGGTTCCTGAAGGGACGATTCAGTTCAAGCCCGATTTTTCAAATGGAAACACCGGTCCCACCGCGTCTGCAAAGATTCAGGATGGGAAGTATGAAATCCCCAAGTCAAAGGGATTGCCGTCGGGAATGATGATTGTCGAGATCTCCGGAAATGAAGCAGGGGGAGGAGCCTCATTATTTTCAGACTATCGCACAGAAGTGGAGCTGCCAGAAGAGAATGCACAGCAGGATTTCGATGTGCCATCAGCGACCGCATCTGGAAAAAAATAGGTTTATCTATGACTGTCTGAACAATCAGTTGTAGAGACATGTATAAGTCTCATGTGCTTGTGATACGTAGCGTATGCTTTGTGATTACTTCGATTTTTTAGCGACGAGGAAATGATGAGCGCTCAAAAGTTAACATATGGTATTCAACGGCGATCATGTTGTCGTAGCGTCATGACACGACAAGGTGGATTTACACTGATTGAATTGCTGGTAGTCATCGCGATCATTGCGATTTTAGTTGCTTTGCTTCTTCCGGCTGTTCAGCAGGCCCGTGAGGCAGCCCGTCGGAGTCAGTGCAAGAATAATTTAAAGCAACTGGGGCTGGCTCTTCACAATTATCATGATACATACCAGATGTTTCCCATTCGCAGTGGAGGAACTCATACAGGGACACATTATAACGATATCCGTTTGAGCGGTATGGTCGGCCTGCTTCCTTATGTCGATCAGTCACCTCTTTTTCAACAGATTTCCGGTTCACTGACAATCAATACGACAACATATCCACCAATGGGGCCATTCCCCTGGACGGCCGACTATACCCCCTGGACGGCCAAAATTCCGGCATTTCTTTGCCCATCAGCAGGCAACAACCGACTCGCCGACACAATCGGTGACAACCATTACTTCTTCTGTGGCGGTGACAGCGTTGATATGGGAGGACGAGATAACGTGAACCTCGGACGGAACCCGCGCGGAGTCTTTGGGTACCAGATGTCCTCCAAGATTGCCAATATCACTGATGGAACATCATCCACGATCCTGATGTCAGAGCGTCGTATTCCTGTAACAACTACAGACTTGGGCAACACCAAGTATGGTGCGCACGCAACCGCTAGCGCCTGTCGGGCCACAGCAACAGGTGCCAGCTATTCTTCATCAAGCAATCTGGGAGGATGGGTTGGAAGCCGATGGCCAGACGGAGGGGTAACCTATGCAGCGTTTAATACCATTTTGCCACCGAATTCTCCTTCCTGCTACTTTGCTGGAACAACAAATCGAGATGGTGATGATGGCTATCATTCAGCGGGGAGCGCACACACTGGTGGCGCGCACGTGCTCATGGGGGATGGAGCCGTCCGGTTTGTGAGCGACAATATTGATTCCGGAAATCTTGGAGCATCTCCCAGAACGGCCGATATTCCCGGACAGAGTCCTTTCGGTGTTTGGGGAGCACTCGGCTCGAAGAATGGAGGCGAAGTGGTTGGTGAGTTCTAATTGAACGCCACCAAGGGCATTCTTGTGTCGCATTAAAACGCGGGCGTCCGGCCAGTTCTGACCGGACGCCCTGTTTTTTAGGGGGCTTAATCTTTTCGAGCCCGGAACAGTTTTTCTTTGGTCGCCCACAATCCGGCGGAGGGCGTGGGGATAAAGAAGAACTTTTCGCCGTCAGCCGTTTCGTTCCACCCCTGCTGAAGCTGCTCGGGAGTGTATCGCTCCCACATTTCTTTCAGATCAGCATAGGCGAAGTTCACCTGTTCAATGTCTGCCTGTCCCAAATGACCGGGGGCGTAACGAATGGTGAACCGTCCCTCCGATGACCCGTGAATCAGGTGAGCGGTCGCATGGGCCAGATCCTGCATGTCTTCCTGAACGGCGTATTGTTCCAGCACTTTGGGAGTGCCGCAGTAGCCGTATTTGCGGATCAGATCATCAACGTCGTCCTGCTCCCCGAAGCGTTTCAGTCCCGGTGCGAGAATGAGAAGTTCACCGCCGTCGGCCATGGCCATTCGGGTTCGGTAAACCGCTTTGTTCGCCACCCAGGTACTGAAGAACTCGTCCCCCTGCATGACACAGACCACTTTTGTGAGCGGTTCGTCAAAGGCGGTGATGTTCTGCTCGCGAGAGAGTTTGGCGGCATCGAGGTAGGTGTCCAGATCGTCCCCGATGAAACAGCCGGTATGCACCAGTTCCTGATGTTCGTCACGCGCCATAACGACTTGAACATACAGATCGGGAAGATGGGACAGGTATTTTTCTTCCGCCCAGTTGAAGAGAGCCCGTAACGGCGTGATCAGATTTCCGAGATTATTTTCAATCCCGCAGGAAGCGGCCATCATATGGGATGCGCAAATCATGTCTTTGCCCCCCAGTCCGATGAAGTAGTTCTTGTTGTGGTTGGCGAAACCGAGCACTTCGTGCGGAACGACGTGACCGATGTTGATGATCCAGTCCCATTCCTCTTCGATCAGCATCCGGTTGAGCACGACCGGAATATCCCAGTCAGCAATCCCGCCGCTGGCCTCTTTCACCTGTTCCGCCGGGATGGTGCCGATGTGGACAGAGCCCTCACGCCAGTCGTGAGCGTGAATGCGTTCTTCCGGAATCGACCCGAACATCCAGGTGTTCTGCTCAGGAGTATGAGGAACGTGTTGTCCCAGGGTCGGGATCACATGCACGTCTGCTTCGTCTTTCAACAGTTTGTAAAACGTCTCGGTCAATGCTCCGACGTAAGCATGTGCCCGGGTAATATCGGGGGGGAGCAGCAGAACCCGACGCGGATTCGAACAGAGCCGTCGCCGCGCCTCGGCCACGGTTTCCGCCATCAGTTCATGGAGCCGTTCGTGAGAAATCCGGGGAGCAACTTCTGAAATCCAGGGCATAGCGATTGACTGTTGATTAGTGCCACGAATGAACCCTCACATACATTGAGAGTTCCCTTTCACGAACGGGTCGCAAAAAGTTTTGTCGGGGCGATGACAAAGTGGAACGAGACATCACAGCATCGTCAGACCAACTCTGAAACAACGGGATGTCGTGTAATCGCTAGCGTATGCGAGGTGATTCCCATTCGTCAAACCTGCAGCGCATGGATTGTGATTCTCTCTGACTGCAGAACAATCATCAGAACAGCCGTATTCATCAGGATCGCGCTTCCGGGGGGAAATCAGGCGAATGCCGAAAATCCTTCCGAACAGATCGATTTCTCAAACATTCATCCGGTGACGTGAGACCTGAACAAGTTACTCCAGAGGTTCGGTCTTGAAGGAAGACTCCAGTCAAACGTGATGTATCTGGTGAGGAAAGACTGCTGGCACACCATTTTTGAAACCGGTGCAATTCCTGTTGCCATTGCCCCAGGCTGCTTTTCATCTTCAGAACTCGAGTGCATTGTTTTGCCTTGTGTGAAACAACACACATTCCATTCAGGAAAGTCAGTTCCCAGCGGTTTCCCAATCAAGAAGGGGGAAGCAATGACAGCAACACGCAGTTCACTTTTATTACAGCTGGGAGGCGAAACGGCCGAGCGCGCCTGGCAGGAATTTCTTCAGGTGTACCGACCGTTAATTGATCGGGCCGTTTATCGAACCGGCATTTTGCCACAAGATCACTACGACGCGGTTCAGGAAGTGCTTATGCAACTGTTAAGAGTGCTTCCCACGTTCTCCTATCAGAAACAGCGAGGTTTTTTCCGGCATTGGCTGCGTCACGTGACCACCAACAAGGCGATTGATTTTCGACGTCGCCGATCCGGGGTTCCGGTTCCCACCGATCAGGTGGAATCGATTTCCTGTACGGAGGATTCGGAATCCGGGGTCCGTGAATTTCGGGCGGGCTTACTGAAATCGGCCATGATCAGCATTGAATCGGAGTTTCGTCCGCGGACGTGGCAATGTTTTCTGCTGCATGGAATTGAACAACTTTCCGCGCAGGAAACCGCAGGCCGAGTGGGGGTCTCCATCAATGCGGTTTATGTCAACACGAGTCGTGTGATGACGCGGATCCGGGAATTTTGCGAATTTCATGGAGAGGACTTACTTGATGAATCATCCCCCGCTGCAATCTCCCACTAACAGTGATCTCCCCAGAGACGACATTCCCAGAAACGAGCGGAGAATCCGGGACATCATCCGGGCACTCACCCGACATGGTGCTCTGGATCCGTCTCGATCCGAAGCCAAAATGTCAGCAATTTCCGGAGAAAACCGCACCACGAAAATTCCGGAAACGCTGGAATTTCTGCCGGACCATATTTCACCTGAGGTGACAACGAAGTCTTGCATTGACAAATCATGGGAACCAGCCCGATCCCGAGGAACTGGTTCTCGTCGCGAAGACGCCAGGCTCGCAGACCGGAAATTCGAACAGAAATCGTTACCGTTTCCAGAAACCATCGGTCGTTATCAGGTCATTTCGCAACTGGCCCATGGAGGGCAAGCCGACATTTACCATGGATGGGATCCGGTATTGCATCGCGAGGTGGCTTTGAAACGGGGGCGAATCCCTGCGGACCCCGGAGGAGCGTCACTCTCCCGAATTGCGCAGGAAGGGGCCTTTCTCGCCCAGCTCGAACATCCCGGAATTGTTCGTATCCACGATTCCGGGATCGATCAGGAATGTCCATATCTGGTTCTGGAAATGATTCCCGGACAGGCTCTTTCCAATGAATTTGGCCAACGCCGTCCAACACCACGACAGATCCGGGAGATTCTGATTCAAATTGCCGATGCCCTTTCCATCGCCCATCAGCATGGAATTCTGCATCTGGATCTGAAGCCGGAAAATGTCATGATCACTCCGGAAGGGGAATGCAAACTGATTGACTTTGGAATGGGATGGCTGCTGCGAAAAAAGCAGGGGCCAGCACTCGTGTTTGCTGCGGGAACCCGATGTTACATGGCTCCGGAACAGCGAACAGGGGAGACAGAACGATGGACCTTTGCCACCGATGTTTACGGACTCGGCGGCATCCTCCACTTTCTGCAAACCGGTCTACCGCCATCGGAAGAATGCCAGACCGATCAGACCACAGAATGCATGACTGCCAACTGCACCTTCTTCAATACCTGGCCGTTCGCTTCTTCTCTTTCGCGAATCCGAAAGAAAGCCATGTCGGACGAAATTCAGAACCGCTTCTCAAACATGAATGACTTCCGCCAGACTGTACGAAAATCATTGCGTGACCTGTTCTGATAGAAATTATTGGGTGCCATGCTCATGCTGCTGACGCGACATGAGCATGGCACCTAACGCCATCGGATTTACTGACCCGTTACGGCCTCTGAATGAGCCTTCAACTCGAACTGAAGCCGCCCGTTGCCTGCCTGAATCTGTTCCAGATGAATCCGGGCGGTCCCGAATCGCATCACTTCGGTCGACAGACTCTGATGACCATGTTCTGCTCCCCAATTGAGCCAGGCGTCCCGAAACAGGTCCACGAAAGCAGCCTCATTCACCTGCGGTTTGCTGGAACCGGCCAGGGATTCGGCTCCAAGGAAAGTCACTTCACAGCGGTTGTGCCATTGCACGGTGACGGCACCATTCGTCTCTGATGAGGCCTGATTAGATGGGGCCCCGTCGAGTGAAAGCGTCATCGGTTGCGACATGCGAAACAGAATCCGACCGACCGGAACCGGTTGTTTTGTTTTTCGAAGATCATAAATCTCCAGACAAACCCGTTCTGCTGACAGCATCAGATGAACCTGTTGAGATTCGGCCTGTTCAGGGTTTCCTGCTGGCGATTCCGTCAGTGACAAGGGACTGAGTAACCGCAGGATCGTTCGCAATTCCCCCGGAGTTTCGGCGTCCAGTTCCGGCAGCACCTGCTTCATACGTACCGGATCGGCAAGGACAGAAAACTTATCGTCCGAGATATCCAGCACATTCACCTGTGCCACATTCTGTTGCACATTCACCATAGTCAGTTGAGTGACGGCCTCCAGAGCCAGTCCCATGACCAGTTCATTCTCATTTGAAAACTCCTCAATCTGCCACGGTTCCTGAATCGGTAACGAAGATCCCTCGACGCGGGAGAGCGCTTTCAGATCGCAAATAATGGAAATCCCCTGTGAATCGACAGCCACCGCCGATGGTCCCACTTCAATCTGCGGAACCAGAGCCGGGACAGGAGACAGCACTCTGGCCAGTGCGGGAGCCGAACGGAAATCCAGTTCTTCTTCTATGGTTTCCAACATCTTTGGAACAACCGACAGCACCTGTTCCGTCAGTTGCTGACGACTTTCATAAAGGCTCCCCACCAGACCGGTTCTCATCTGATCCGCGGTATAAACCGAAGAACGGACTTCCATCTGCTCTGGAGGAGTGATGTGCCAGTTCCCTTCATCGAACAGAAAAGACTGACGAAGTGGAATCAGTCGCACCCGTCCGGACCGCATCTCCGGCTGCACTTCCAGTTTGAGAATGGCCGGTTGTCGCAATCCGATGTCAATCTGAGTCGGCCCCGATGCCGCAAAATGGTCCCGGCTTTCCAGGCGTGTACTTCCGATCATCAACGTCAGAGGATGGAGTTGAATCTCCATTCCCAGCCGTCCGCCGGAGATCGCATGAAGTTTGAACTGCGACACATGCGCCTGATAGTGAAGATCATTCAGGCTCACCATCCACGGATTCTCGTTGCGTCCCACCTGTTGCCGGATGTCAGCAAGATCCCCTTGAAGAGACTCCGGCGGAATGAGATCAATCATTCCCCTCGCCAGTTCCGACAACGCCGAATTCCCCAATCGCAACGCCAGTGCTTCCGGAACACGACGTTCATGCAACTGGCAATGACGATAGAATTGCGTGTTCAGCGGAAGCGGCTTCACCCCTTCAAAAGAAACCGATGCGGCGAGTTCAGCAGAGGGATTGAATAACCAGTCAAAGACCTTTCGCTCCGCAAAAACTTGTGGGCAAATATTGTGACCGGCGGGCGAAAGCAGGGTGAAGTGCCCGTTTCCCCCCAACTCATTGAGCTGTGCAATCAACTGTTGCGAGGCTTCGAATGAAACGAGCGGGTCTTGTTTCCCGCTGATTCCCCAGACCGGAGTCCTGGCCTCGGCCAGACCGTGCAGATCAACCGTTCCGGGAACCGCTCCTCCGGCCAGAACCAGAACTGACGACCAGTGTTTCGGGTGAGCCGCCGCCAGAGACCATGTTCCATATCCTCCCATCGACCATCCCGCCAGAACCCGTCTGGAGGAGTCAACGGAATAGTCCCGTTCGACCTGATCGAGAATCCGCATCGCACGCTGACCGTCGGGAGAATCGGCGAGCCAGCCGGTCAGTGATCGTCCGGTGACATCTTCACATTGGGGAAACACAGCAATAAACGGAGCCTCTTTCCACTGCTCCAGCGCGACGGCCAACGTTCCTGAAATCGGAAGATGACCGTCACTCCCTTTCTCTCCGGCTCCATGCAGAAACAGGACCACCGGCCATTTTCGATCCGATGAATAATTCTCCGGAAGAAACAAGGCGAACTTGTGACTTCCGGATTCATCATTGAACTGCCGGATCTGAAACCCGTTCGGCAGCGTGGAGCAATCGACTGTCCCGGCTTGTCCCCGGTCCGCAATCAACAGACCAATCGTCAGACTCAAGGCCAGAACGCAGACACTACGTGTCATCAAACGTGCTCGACCGAATCGGCTTGAAGGGAAGTCTTCACTCATCACTGGGATTCCATTGCCCGACGACCCTGTATTTGGAGCATTCTCAAAACTGGCCTTCAGTTGTAGGGCAGGCATTGCCTGCCGCTTGGTTTGCATCGTCATGCAGAGCATGACCTACCGAAACTGACCTCGTTCCGCTCGCGGAAAGGAAATTTTCATAGTTTGAGGGGTTTTGTTCGCGGCTCAAAAAAATACTCTATGGAACATCCGTTCTCACTTCACTGCTTTGTGAATGAAGTTGACGATGCAACCGCTCGAGATCGGCTGGAGTCACCGTAATTTCACGGATGAATCCGGTATGTGTCCGTTCATAAAGCAGGCTGCTGGCCAGTTCCGGCGCACGATGCAGTTCCATCGCAATGCCCCGTCGTTCTTCTGACGACGGCGTCCCGACATCCTCCCCCCAAATCGTTCTGGTCTCAACAACCAGAGTTTCGAGGCGAGTATCAAATTGATTATAGCCAGCCATAATGTTGTGATGTGACTAATTCAGATAAACAGCCGGTTCGGTTCCCTCGCGGACGTCACCGATGACATGTGATGTCCATCCGGATTGCCGAACAATTTCCTGGGCCGCATCAACCTGCTCCGGACGGACGACCACAACCATTCCGATTCCCATGTTGAACACATGGAACATCTCTTCCCGGTCCACTTCTCCGAGTCGTTGCAGCCATTGGAAGACTGCTGGAATCTCCCAGCGACTCCGGTCAACGACCGCCTGCAAACCATTGGGGATGATTCGACCGGTGTTGTCGACCAGTCCTCCCCCGGTGATGTGTGCCAGTCCGGAGACACTCTCCTTCGTCGATGGATCGTTCAACAACGCTTTGATAACAGAAGCATAGATACGTGTCGGTGTCAGCAACGCCTCACCGACAGTGGCCGACAGTTCCGGCACATGCGTGTCCACTTCCAGTTGGGCGGCGTCGAAGACAATCTTTCGTACCAGACTGTATCCATTGGAGTGGATTCCGGAAGATTCAATTCCCAGTAACACGTCACCAGCTTGAATTTTGCTTCCGTCGAGAATCCGGCTTTTCTCAACCACGCCGACACAGAACCCGGCCATGTCGAAGTCACCGGCTCCGTAAAGGTCAGGCATGATGGCGGTTTCCCCACCAATTAACGCCGCTCCGGCTTCGACACACCCGTCCGAAACCCCTTTGACTAGTGCCGTCGTCAAATCGGGATCATCTTTTCCCAGGGCGACGTAATCGAGGAAGAACAACGGTTCTGCCCCCAGGCAGAGGCAATCGTTCACGCACATTCCGACCAGATCAATGCCAATCGAATCGTATTTTCCGACCCGCATGGCCACTTTGATTTTCGTGCCGACTCCATCGGTGCCGGAGACCAGCACGGGATCGGTATATTGATGACCGTTCCCGTTCAGTTGGAACAGCCCGGCAAATCCTCCGGTCAGTGGAAGAACGCGCGGAGTTTGGGTCCGTTGCATCAGCGCCGGCAGCCGAGCCATTGCTTCTTCATACGATTCAAGGTCGACACCGGCATCTTTATACGAGAGAGCCATTGTTTTCTGGATTTCCGATCGGAATCAATTGGTCGTCAAAGTCATCTGGACGGAATGCGACGAAACATGGCTGTTCATTGCCACTGTTCAGCATTCCTGTCCTGATTGTCTTCGACAGGATCAAAAGAACAACCGAACAACGAAAATACTCCCGACGATTTCGTCGGGGGCGTCTGGACGCACTTTGATGCTCCACCTCAAGAAAACGAGATGCATTCTGTTAGCATCGGCGAAAACACTGAACTAATGAACAATGTTAAACCACCCGGCTTGGGAACCGATGATGGTCGCGATTCCGAGAATCAGCACGTACCAGGCAAACCAGATCAACTTGCGTGCAGCAACAAGTCGCAGCAGCCCCTTCAGGGCGACCACACCCACGAGGAAGGCCACCGTGGTTCCAATCGCGAGATTCCCCATGGAAACGGTCAGTGGTGGCTGGTCGAAGATCAGTTCTTTCAGTACCGCACCAATGATCGCAGGAACGGCGATATAGAAAGAAAAATTCGCGGCATCGGAGCGCCGCACTCCCATCAACAGTGCGGCGACAATCGTACTCCCTGAACGGGAGACCCCCGGCAACGGAGCCAGAGCCTGTAATCCACCAATAATCAGGGCGTCTTTCCAGTTGATCTCCAGAATTCCACGATTCCCGTTATCGATTTTGGGAGTCAGAAATAGCAGTCCCGCCGTGTAAAGCAACCCGATTCCGGCTATCAGAACACTGTTGGATGCTTCTTTGAAGAGGTCACCAAACAGCAGCGCGGCAACAACAACAGGAAGCGTCGCGATGATAATCGACAGCACCAGCTTGGGTTGCTTGAACGCAGGGATAATGTCTTTGCGAAAGACCACCAGAATGGAGAGGAGCGTTCCGAAATGGAGCGCAATATTCAAGGAGAGGTTTTCGGTCTGATGTCCCAGCAATGACTCGATAATCACGAGATGCCCATCGGAACTGATTGGCAGAAACTCGGTGATTCCCTGAACGATCCCGAGGAGAATGATTTCCCACAAACTCATGATGACGTCAATCTTTCCGAGGGAGAGCGCATTTTTGCTGCGGAAAACGCTACGCGACCATTTGCCCGACTGAATTCAAAGAGAGCGGAACCTTAGTGAAAGCCTTGTAATGTGACCAGACAGATTCCGGGAGTTTGCTTTCCTGCGGTTTGCGGTAAGATACCCTCGAAACAACAGATCACGATTTCAACCGGCGAGAATTGAATGAACATTGGGATATTTGGGGGAACGTTCGATCCGATTCATATCGCCCATCTGATGCTGGCCGAGACTGCGCGAGAAGTCGCGAATCTTGACGAAGTCTGGTTCATTCCCGCATTTTCCCCCCCTCAGAAGCAGGGACTTCAAATCAGCTCTCCTCGCGATCGACTGGAGATGGTTCGACTGGCCATCGCCGGACACATTCACTTTCGGGTCAGCAAAATCGAAATCGAGCGTAAAGGAACCAGCTACACTGTCGACACTCTGAAATACATTGCAGAACAGCGACCGGATGACCGTCTCTTTTTGATTATCGGGGGAGATTCCCTGGTCGACCTGCCGACTTGGCGCGACCCGTCAGGCATTCTCGATCTGGCGACCGTCATTGCTGTGAATCGTGGAAAAGCCCCACTGAATGCAGAACCGGTACTCGATTCAGTCGGAACACAATATCGAGATCGAATCCTGCTCTGCGCCATGCCGGGAGTCGATATTTCGGCCAGCGATTTAAGACGCCGTGTCTCCGAAGGAAAAACAATCCGCTATCAGACTCCCCGTTCGGTCGAACTGTATGTCGACCAGCATAAAATGTATCGACCTGAATGATGGCTGATCACGCAAGCTTCAGGTGAGCCGCGATTTCATCAGCCGTTTTAATGTATCCGATATAGAACGGGCCGAATTCCGCATACCGGGCGCTCGCCGTGTCGAATCGCATTGTGTAGACGATTTCCTTGATATATTCCGGGGATCGTCCCCAGAGTGTGACTCCCCATTCCCAGTCATCGAAGCCGGTGCTGGCGGTAATCAATTGCGACACCTTCCCGGCGAACTTGATTCCCGAAGTCGCGTGCTCGGCCATCAGGCTGCTTCGTTCGGCGAATGAAAGCTGATACCAGTTGGCGTGCGGGTGACGCATCTTGTTCATCGGATAAAAGCAGATCACCGGCCAATCAGGAGCTTCCGGATAAAGACGCTGCTGATTCATCATCGGCAGGCGTTGTTCATAGGCTTTGACCTTCGCTTTATACGAAGGATCGTCAGGGCTTGAACCGGTGGCAATCAACTTCTCAGCATATTGTTCCGCAGTTGGAACGTACTCCGAAACTTCAGTAATGGACACAAAAGAATAGGCTGGCGTGAATGCCGGTCCCAGTTTCGAAGACCGGATCGCCTGTTGAATCGCGTCAATTTTCAGAGGATCAGGATCCAGCAGCATCAACCCGAAATCGGCCCGATGACCGGAGGTAATGAACGATTGCAAACGCTGCGTCGCGTTCGGGCCGGATGGATCGAGGATCTCCCGAAACGCGGCAATTCCCTGAGAACGCTCGTCCTGACTGAGTTGAGCCAGCGCCGACTGATTCACCGCGTAATACAGATGCAGACAATGCCAGCCTTCCCGAAGTTGTGTTGTCGGTTCCGGCAAAGGTTCGGCAGGAGGTCCAGGACGTGTCATCGGAGCGGATTCCTCTGAAGGCAGATTCACAATCACAGATCAATCATCAATGAAATTGTGAACTGAAGTGGCAGATGAAAAAGTCGGCGATACTGCAGGCGGTGTTACGAGGTTCCGACAAGTGATGTTTCCGATTCGTTTGATCGGAAACCTTCGCGAGGAAGCCAGTCACAAAGCCGGATGCCAAGTTCGTACAGGAAAATCAACGGGAACATCATCATCAACATACTGGCGGGATCAGCAGGAGTCAGAATCGCGGACAGAATCGCAATCACCAGAATCGCCATACGACGCTGGTCACGATACACCTTCACATTAAAGATGGAGATCCGTTCCAGGAACAACATCACCAACGGCAACTGGAAGCTGATTCCAAACATCACCGGCAACATCACTGCAAAGCTGATCCATTCCGACAGTCGAATCTGCGGCTGAATTTCCAAGGTTTTATTAAACGCCAGCAGGAAGTGCAGCACAAACGGAAACACCGCATAAAAGCAGAAGAACGCCCCGATGAGGAACAGGCTCAAGCTCATCACCCCATAAACGTACACATACTTCCGTTCATGCGGGTACAGGCCCGCTGCGATGAAAAGCCAAAGCTGATAGAAAATCCACGGACTCGACAGCAGCAACCCGGCGACGATCGATACTTTCAGGTAAGTCATAAATGCTTCCTGAACGTTCAATGTCACCGGACGCCGGGCCTGTTCCACGGTCGCCTGAAACTGTGCGAATTGTGGAGCTTGCAGCCTCAGGCGAACAGAGGGAACTGCTGCGGCAATTTCTTGTGGACTCTCGGACGAATCACCGGGGGACACCGATGATTCATCCTGACGTGGCGTCTCTTTCTGAGTGGCTGCAACTGGAGCAGCAGGAAGAGGAAAACGGTCAGGCGCGACTTCATGAATCGCTCTGGCCAGGTCATCGACCCCGATGGAAACAATCACTTCTTCCGGATGGCGTTGAATCCGACGTTCTTCTTCCTCTTCAGGGCTGATTCGTCCGGCAAAGTAATCCAGAGTTCCCTGATAATATTTGAAGACCAGATTCAGTCCCCAATCCCGTTTCATCCGATCCCAGGTCGTTTCTTCTGACGCTGGCGGCTTGGGTTTGGCATATTCCTTGAGAGCACTGTCAATCGGGGCGCGGACGAAACCGACAAGGCGTTCCCCTTGATACAGACAGATCACGACGGCCACGATCAGCCCCATGATCGCGAGGATCAGGTGCTTGCGGAGAATCTCGAGATGTTCCCCGAACGTCATCGTGGAATCATCGAAGAGATCTTTAGTAGGACGTTTCATCTCTGGAACCTGTGGATACCCATGAACTCTGATCCAGTCGGTTTGTTCCGACCGCAACCGAAAGTCACTGACGCGGTTCAAAACGTTCGTTGTTGGAGAACATTTTGGGCCTGTGTAGCACGAACTGCCGAATCACCGATCGCGGCAGGAGACGGTATCCACCCGGCTGGCCCGCAATTAAGCAGACATTTTGAGCGGCACGGCGAAACCGGATTTTAATCAACTCCCCAAGCCGGAGCAAACGCTCTCACTAATTCCTTCGAGCCATAGGGGACTACTTAACGCATCCTCCCGCGCTGAAGATGAAGGACGACAGAATGAAATCCATTCACCGCAGCTCCAGACAAAAAAATAACCCTTGTGTGACACAAGGGTTATTTGATTCGGGAAAATCAGCATTTGAAGAGGCGCAGCCCGGATTCGAACCGGGGAAATAACGGATTTGCAATCCGTCGCCTTAGGCCGCTTGGCTACTGCGCCGTTTGTTTCGGACATCCGCTGTCCTGAACATTCGGTGTTTCAAGAATCGGGTGTTCGAGGGGGAATCTTTGAGAGAATCCTCAAAATTCCTTCAAACATCTGATTTCCATCCACTCATAAAAACGGACGAATCCCTTCCAGCGTACTGGACCGGGACCTGAAACTGCACGCAGGTTATCCAGTCGCCGCAGTCCCGTCAAATCGACGCTGACACGATCCTGGAATTTCCCCGTCAACGTGACATCCTGTTCAACCCAACCTTTCCCCTTATGTTCTCACTCAGGGCTTTCGCTTTATTGAAAATCGCATGGGAGGGCGAGGCTCCTGCCGAGCCGCAAACCATGGAATGCGTCATCTTTCATGTGGCTCAGCGGGAGCTTCGCCCTCCCGAAGATTGCCTATCTTCGAACAAGCAAAACCCTGTTTTCTCCCTGAAACCCTATTGATGAATCTCGGTGATCAGAATAAAATAGTGCCATGTCATTATCAGGCCGTGTTTTGCTGAGTCTGGCAATTCTTCTTTCCGGGATTCCCACCTACGGATTCTCGGGAGAACGGTCATGTTGTGCCCCGTCTTCCTCAGGCATGATGGTTGCAAAGTCTGAAGGCAAACCGTCTTCAACACCTGCGCCAGGTTGTTGTGCCAGCTCTGCTCAGGCGGAATCTCAAGACGGATGCTGTTGTTCGAAATCTCACCCGGTGAAGGATGAATCGAACATCGCCGGGTGCTGCCAGAAGTCGACAGAAACGGAAGCCCCCTCCTCTCCTGAGTCAAATGACCAGCATTTTGGTCAGTCCAATTGCGGGGGAGATCAGTGTCCTTGCGCCGCACAACGTTGCTGCGGACAGGTACATGTCAGTGTTCTGTTCTTCACGACATTGAACCGCACGGTGGAAATGGTCTCGGTGTCTCATCTTTCTGTCGTCGACACGGCGTTATCGAGCCGGTCAGACCGGCCGCTTGTTCCCCCTCCGAAGGTTCGTCTCGCAATCTGATCCATAGTTTGGTCATTGGCGGATAGCCAATGGCAGGTCATGAATTGTGAGTTTCGCCGAACTTCTCCATTGTTTAGGAGAACGGCCTCTATTGAACCATTTCATCGTTGGGAGAATTTCCATGTCGAAAAACGTGATTGCACTGTTTGCTGCTTGCTTGAGCCTCGTTCTCGTTGTTGTTGCCGTTCAGACGGCGACAGCGAAGTCAGTGACAACCACACCGCAAGCCTTGGCTGGCAACGATTGTTGCTTCCCAGGTTCGGAGTGTTGTGTTCCCGGTGCTGACTGTTGCAAATCGCAAGCCTGCTGCACTCCGGGTGCGGAATGTTGTTATCCTGGAGCCGAATGTTGTGAAGCATCACACACCGTCGGTTTGAAGATTGACACCAGCAACGCTCCTGCGTTCCAGCTTGCGAAAGCCGCATCCAATGAAGGATGTTGTGCTGCCAAGGCGCCTTGCTGCGAAGAGAAAGCTCCTTGCTGCAAGTAAGGAACTGGTCTGATTGCCGGCGTCCTCTGTCTTAATCAGGGGACGCTGGCTTATTGTTGAAGAACGATCGATTTCCGGGAGGGCAAAGCTCCCGCTGAGCCGCATGGAAGATGACGCATTCCATGGTTTGCGGCTCGGCAGGAGCCTCGCCCTCCCGAGTTATTTTCAACAAAGTGAAAGCCAAGATGCCGATTCCAGAGCTGGTTGACGGCCCCGATTGGAACAGCTAGCCTTGATGTGATGTCGGTTTTCCTGTTCTGACACCGCAGATTCAAGAGAGTCAATCCAGCGATATGGCTCCGACTCGAAAAGACATTCCTCATGTCGCCATTCTGATCGAAACGTCCCGTTCTTACGGGCGAGGACTCCTTAGAGGTGTCCGCCGCTATTTGACACTGCATGGCCCGTGGTCGGTTTTTGTTGAACTGCGGTCTCTCGAGTCGGCCCCTCCCAATTGGATTCGGAACTGGCGGGGAGACGGCATCCTTACCCGAACCGGTTCCCAGCAAATGGCGGACATGATCCGCGATGTCAACGTCCCCACTGTGGAATTACGTTCCACGCGTCTGCAGCACAACTTCCCGTTTGTCGGCGCAGACAACGTCTTGTTGGGACGAATGATGGCAGAACATCTGCTGGAACGGGGGTTCACACAATTCGCCATCTACGATCTGGATACGGAGGAGTTCTTCAAACAACGCTGCGACAGTTTCATCCAGACCATTACAGAATCAGGCTATCCCGTAAAAATCCATCGGGCCGGTGGTCAGCGTGAGTTACCAACAGACTGGGAATCCCATCAGGAATCACTCGCTGAATGGTTATTGCAACTCTCCAAGCCGGTTGGAGTCATGGCCTGCACAGACCAGTTGGGATTCTGGATGCTGGACGCCTGCCGACGTGCCGGAATCGCAGTCCCTGAAGAAGTCGCTGTCGTCGGTGTGGAGAACGATGAAACTCTTTGCGAGGTTTCCATTCCCCCCATGTCCAGCATGCGACTCGACGGAGAAAAGGCGGGATACGATGCGGCAACACTGCTGCAAAACCTGATGGATGGGGCCGCGCCGCCAGCAGACTCGATTTTAATTCCTCCCCTCGGAATCGTGGTTCGTCAGTCCTCCGATATACTTGCCATCGCAGACCAGGATCTCGCAGCCGCCCTTCGGATCATTCGACAACACGCCTGCGATGGAATCACAATTCACGACGTTCTCAAAAAAGTCCCGATCTCCCGCAGCTCATTGGAACGAAAGTTTCGTCAACTCCTCGGGCGATCACCCCAGGCAGAAATCATGCGATTCCGCCTGGCCAGAGTTCAGCAACTGCTCAGAGAAACCGACTGGACACTGGAAACAATCGCCTACCGAACCGGCTTTGCTTCGGTACAGGTTCTCTGCGAGCGATTCCGCAAATTCCACAACTGCACACCCGGCACATACCGGCAGCAACATCGCAGCGAATCATCAGTCGACAGCAGGTTCGCCCCCCGCATCGACGAATGAGAGACCAGCTTTCGCTCTTTCCGGACGCCCTTTTCGTCGCGACAAAATTCCTTCATCTTTTTACGCCATTGATGAATGACGGAAACGGTTTGTGCTTATATGATTGCTCTTGGATTTAGCGGTTGTCATGTCAGGATGACCAGCCTCATCGTTGTGTGTTTTTTGCAACTCATTTCAATTTAATGTGTTGTGGATCCTGCGCGAAAAGCCAATCTCATCTCAGATGAGGTGATCATGAGCGATTTTGAACTTTCTATTTCTGCATTTCGACACCTTTCTTCTCACTTCTTTCGACATCTCGTGACAATATTCATGAAAGGGAAAGACATGACTTCGCGCTCAAATAAAAAACAACGCGGCTTCACACTGATCGAGCTTCTCGTCGTCATTGCCATTATCGCAATTCTAGTCGCACTGCTTCTCCCCGCTGTGCAACAAGCCCGGGAAGCGGCGAGAAGATCGCAATGCAAGAATAACCTGAAGCAACTTGGGATCGCACTTCATAACTATCACGATGTGCACTCCGTTTTTCCTCCCGGATTCGTGCGCGAATATGGCGATACAACGACAGATGAGGCTCTGGCGGCATCGGCACTCAAGGGGAATTGGTCTTGGGGAGCATTCCTCCTTCCAATGCTGGAACAGGCCAGTCTCTACAACTCCCTTAATATTGGGCCAACGACATGCGCTCAAGCGATGAGCAATTCGACGACAATTGCGATCATGTCCAGACCGTTGGCAGCCTTTCGTTGCCCGACTGACTCAAACAGCGGACAATTTGGGCTCGGAGGAATGAACAACAATCGGTTTGGACATATCAACGACACAGGCTACGTCGAAAACCCGCGTCCCACCATCTCTAATTATGTAGCCGCCAATGGTTCGCAAGGAATCCGCCGAGTCCCAACAAGCACAGGCGGTGACGCCAACGGCATGTTCTATATGAACAGCAGCGTTTCGATGAGGGATATCGTCGATGGCTCCAGTAACACGATTGCTGTTGGAGAGCGTGCTTTCAATTTATACAACGGAGTCACCGGGGCCGATACCAGTAATACACATGTTTATACAGGATTTCTACCGGCAGACGCAGGGTGCGTTTTCTGTGCGGCCGGTACCCGGCAAAATTCGATCTATGGAATTCGCCATGCACTCGGCTCCGGATTACAGAATATTAATGGCCCCAGAGTTGTAATGGGAAGCGCGAATGCGAATGCAGGAATGTCTTTTAATTCCAACCATACCGGCGGTGCTCATTTTACGATGGGGGATGGCTCTGTTCGATTCATTGGCGAGAACGTCAGTCTCACACTTGTGTTGCGTCCATTGATCAGCATCAGTGATGGAGCTGTTATTGGGGATTTTTAAGCAACCTGCCAGCCCTTCTCCATTCCGTTCACAAACAAGGGATGGTGTTATTTGTAAGGCTCGTCAACGACGCCGATCGGTGAGTTTCGAGGGAACGTTGAAATTGACGGAGGTAACGTAATGATTCGCCCGCAATTCATCGGGATTGGTATTCTGATTGTATTGATATTCAGCTGTGGGTGTGGACGCAGAAGCGGTAACACACCCGTTCTGGTGCCTGTTTCAGGCGTCGTCACGCTGGATGGAGGACCATTACCAAAGGCTTCAATCGTCTTTCATTCAACAATGGGCGGCAGCAGCAACAGTTCCGTTGGACGAACCAATGAGAAGGGGGAATACTCCCTAATATTCAGCCAAAGGAACATTGGTGCGGCCCCGGGAAGTTATTTGGTGGAAATTCGCACTAGAGAAGAGGTCGTCGATAAAGACGGCAACCTGGTGTCCGATACCCCGGAGCGCCTTCCCGTCCGATACCACGACCACTCGACGTTAAACGTTACAGTCAATACGGATAATCCTATAATCAATTTCGATCTGAAATCGAAATAGATCTTATGATTGACTGTACGAATTCGCTCAAGGACAGAAAGATTCATATAAATTCTAGTAGAGTCAAAATGTGGTAAAGATGTTTTTACATGTTGTTGTTAATAAATGATTAAATGAAAGATTGTCCTATGAGACGCTCTGGATTTACATTGATCGAATTGCTAGTCGTCATTGCAATTATTGCGATTCTTGTAGCATTGCTTCTTCCGGCTGTACAACAAGCCCGTGAAGCAGCACGACGATCACAATGCAAGAATAATCTGAAGCAAATGGGGCTTGCCCTTCATAACTATCACGACACCCATTCAATTTTCCCTCCAGGCGCAATCAATCCTGGTTGCAGTCATTGCGCCAATGCAAACCTTCCCAGTTCTGTTCCGGCCAATGTTCGCAATATTTCCATGCATCTACTGATTCTTCCGTTTCTTGATCAGGCGCCGCTATACAACCTGCTAAATTTTTCCCAGCCAATGGGATTGTCCGCTTATGCCGCAGTTACAGCTCCCATTGAGGCGAATGCGACTCCAAATATGTCGCAAATTAAGAAAAAGCAGCTTTCTGCGTATGCTTGTCCATCTGATAGCGGCGACATACCCGGAACTCATACGAGCGAAGGGTACTATACTATCGACTATCATCGAACAAGTTACGGAGTAATTGCTCGAACTTGGCAAGATAATGGACACGGATATCAATTGTTTTGGGGGGCCGCTCCCTATTCTGGTAACTCCGGTAATGACCGATCAGTACGTGGAGCATTTGGCTTCAATGGAGCTGCACGAATGCGAGACCTTACAGATGGTTCTAGCAATACAATTCAAATTTGTGAGTCTCCGATGACAAAGCGGGATTCTAATTGGGGGCCTTTCTGGGGAGCATGGACCAATACATATTGGTTAACAACGGCATATGGAATTAACAAGCCAATAAGTGCAACAGAACCAAGGCGGATGGCTTGGTCGGCCGGAAGCTCTCATACCGGCGGTTGTCACGTACTTCTTGGCGACGGTACTGTGCGCTTTGTCAGCGAAAATATGAATCTGCAAACTTTCGAAAATCTGGTGAGCATTGCTGACGGCAACGTGATCGGAGAATTCTGAATATGAAAGCTCACCCAAAAAGACAATTCATCAGAATTTGTATCGCACTGACTTTGGGCATTTCCCTTCTGAATGGATGTGGAAGTGCAAAAGAGACCTTACCTGAATTGGTGAAAGTAACAGGAATCGTCACAGTTCAAGGGAAACCAGCGACAGAGGTCGTTGTTATCTTTGTGTCGGAATCTGATACTCAGGAAGTTCGCGGCTGGACCAATCCCGATGGCCGATTTTCTCTGATGTATCGCAATGATGCTGCCGGTGCAGTTCCGGGACGATACCAGGTCAGGTTTGCTTCCGGGAGTGCTGATTCGAACATCATTCCAGAAAAATACTCCGCCTCCAATTCTGGAATTCCAGTGGAAATTACCCGGGAGGGACCAAACGACTTCAAGTTTGACCTCTAATGGATCTTTATAAAGAAGTGTTATGAACCAAGTACTCATCATCGTCGGCGACGCATCAGAAACCGTAGACACCCTGTATCCCTATTACCGCCTTCAGGAGGAGGGCTTTAAGCCCGTCGTTGCCGCACCGGAGAAGCGGCTATATCAGATGGTGCTGCATGAAGTCCGACCGGGCTGGACCATTACGAAAGAATGGGAAGGCTACCAGATTCAGGCCGATATCGCCTTCCGTGATATCGATCCCACACAGTATCTGGGAATCCTCTTCAGCGGGGGACGTGCCCCGGAGTATATCCGTGAAGATCCCGATCTGATTCGGATCACGCAGTATTTTTTCCGTGAAAACAAACCAATTGCCAGCGTTTGCCATGGCGTCGAAATTCCCGCTCGAGCAGGCTGTGTCGAAGGTCGCCGCATGGCAACCGTCGCTAAATGCAAGTTCGATCTGGAAGTCTGCGGTGGGATTTATGTGAATGAACCATGTGTGATCGATGGAAACCTCGTCTCCGGACGGACGTTTCATGATAACGGTCACTATGTCGGCCCATGGATTCGCCAACTCGTCGCTGCCCGACGCAAAGTCGAAGGAGGCAACGGCACAACCCGCGGAGCGGAACTTGCAGGTGCATCCATTGCCAGATCACCAGAGTAGAGCGGACGACGCTAAGTTTCACTCACACTCTCTCTAAATACATCATTAAGACACGCTTGTCAGTGTGGACTCGGGATCGGGGTCTGCGCATTGGGATCATTTTTGTTTTAATCTGGAGACTAACTCATGACTTTACACACCTCCCGACGTGAATTTCTGACCCAGACCGCATCACTGGCCGCCGCGGGATTCTTTATTCCTTATACATCCATCGCTGCCGAACCCAAAGCCGCTCGCTCCGCAAATGAGCGTTTCCGTATTGGGACTATCGGAATGCGTTATCAGGGATCAGTCATTGCAGACAAATCCCAGGCTCACGGAGACATTGTCGCCATCTGTGATGTCGACAGAGAGATTGCAGAGAAAGCAAAAGCCCAGTTCGGTGGACAGGCAAAACTCTATGAAGATTATCGGGAGATGCTGCAACGAAGTGATATCGATGTTATCACCATCGGATCCCCTGACCACTGGCATACGGCAATGGTGATCGATGCCTGTCGTGCTGGGAAAGATGTTTACTGTGAGAAGCCATTGACGCTGACGATCGATGAAGGAAAGCTTCTTAGAAAGGTTGTTAAAGAAACCGGTCGTGTTGTCCAGGTCGGTTCCTGGCAGCGCAGTGACAGCCGGTTCAGACTCGCCTGTGAACTCGTGAGAGCCGGAAAGATCGGCAAGCTAAAAACGGTCCAGGTCGTTCTCGGAAAGAATGTCACCGGAGGCCCGTTCATCCAGCAAACCCCTCCACCCAATCTGAACTGGGACCTCTGGCAAGGACAGACCCCGGATGTTCCTTATGTGACAGAACGTTCTCATTATACATTCCGCTGGTGGTATGAATATTCCGGCGGACAGATGACAGACTGGGGAGCACATCATATCGATATTGCCCAATGGGGAATCGGAATGGATAACTCCGGGCCAGTCAAAATCGACGGTCAGGCCGATTTTCCAGACGTTGCGAATGGATATAACGTCGCAACAAACTTCTCTGTAAAGTATGGCTATGCCAACGGTGTTGAATTAACAGTGCTCGATAACGGTCGAAACGGAGTGATGTTTGAAGGGGAAGAGGGGCGTATCTTTGTAAATCGCGGCTCCGTCACCGGCAAGCCAATTGAAGATCTTGCTTCGAATCCATTCGGTAAAGACCAGTTCCGTCTCTATGCTCACGACAATCACACCCGTCCCGACCGCTCAGGGAAGCTGGATGCGATTGTTAATCATATGGGGAACTTCTTCGACTGCGTGCAGACCCGAAACAATCCGATCTCGAACATCGAGTCTCAGCACCGCTCTGTCAGTGTGTGCCACCTCGGAAACATTTCGATGCGACTGGGACGTCCACTTCAATGGGACCCTGAGCAGGAGCATTTCGTAAACGACACGGAAGCAGACTCATGGCTGCAACGGGAGCAACGTAAAGGTTATGAATTTAATATTTAGAATTCATATTTAAATGTAATCTGCACTGGCATCGCAGACGTATTCTGGCAAGCGTTTCTGATACTTACTGTCATCCAGGAAGAATAAAATGCCGTTCAATATAAATCGCCGTGAAGCCTGTCGGTTGATACTGGCCTCGGCAGTTGCCTGTACTGGTTCTCGTACTGTTTTTGCTCAACCATCAAGTCCGTTCCGGTTGAACTATTCCCTGGCTTCAAGTATGTATGGTTGCCTTCCACTTGAGGAAATTCTTCCAGAGGTCCGCAAAATCGGAGCAGAGACCATCGACTTGTGGCCGTTAAAACATGGAAATCAGCGAAACCAGGTCACTGAAATGGGAGAAGAGGCGTTTCGTCAACTCCTGTCGGAACATCAGGTCAGACTCGGCATGACGACACGTTACGACCTTGGACCATTCAAGCTTGCCCAGGAGATTGAATTTGTCAGCAGACTGGGGGGGCGCATGATCGTCACAGGTGCTCCGTCAACCAAAATTCCCGCAACACGAGAACAGGTGCATGCATTTGTCAAAACGATGACTCCGCACGTGAAACTGGCTCAGCAACACGGAATCATCCTGGCAATTGAAAACCATTCGAACTCACTAATAAACCATCCCGATACGCTAAGATGGTTTGCAGAAGCGATCGACTCGCCGAATATCGGTATCGCATTCGCCCCTTATCATCTCCCGCAAGATCCCACATTACTTCAAAACCTGATCGTCGAACTGGGGGCGAAGCTCGTCCACTTCTATGCCTGGGAACACGGGGATGGATGCATGGAAAAACTCCCTAAAGAACAGGAGTTAAAGCAGCTTCCCGGACGTGGCTCTCTCAACTTCGGACCGTTGCTGGCAGGGTTGAAAGCGATTCAATTCAATGGTTGGACACAGATTTTTATGCACCCGGTTCCACGCGGCATTCCCATCATGGAGAGCGTGGGAGAGTGTACAAAAGTGATCAACCAGGCACGACAGTATCTGGATCAACAGCATTCATAGGACTCGCTTCAAGCCAGATCCGGCAGAGAAACTTCCTTGCTTCAATGATCAAGAACCTACTGAAGCAGGACTGTTATGATAAACAAAATTGAGGAATTGCCATCTGTCACTGCTGCAAGTACAGAATGAGATCGGCCAGTTCCTGATGGTTGATGGTTTTATCAAACCCCTCGGGCATCAAACTTTTTCCGGTCGACTTCAACTCATCAATTTCATTCTTCAAGACTTGAGTCGTTTCCCCCTTTGCTTTGAGGAGCGTCAGGCTATGATCGAAATCACTCCCAATTAATCCAGACAGAATTCGTCCGTCAACGAGCGCAAGTGTATAGTTAAAATACTTTGGCTCAACAGCCTTGTTGGGATCGATAATTGCCTCCAGCAGACTGGCAGGGGTGCGTCCAGTCACCGATGAAAGATTGGGACCGACAAGAAAACCTTCTCCTTGAAATTGGTGACATTCCGTACAATGCTTCTGGAAGACCTGTTGTCCCCGTTGAAGATTTCCTTGGATTTTCATGATTTCATCCAGAGTAATACTTGATGTATCACCGGGCTGAAAATACTGTCGCAATTGTTTGATTGCGGGCGACTCTTTCTGACTGAGAAAGCGCTGTCGTAATGTCAGGCTGATTTCTCCTGGTTGAATTGTTCGTTGTTCCATTGCCTCGACCAGTAATCCGTACCATTCCGGGCGAGAGGCCAATGCTTCGAGGACCTGACTCTTCATCGCAGGCAGATATCCGGGCCAGCCTTCCAATAAAAGTGCTCCAGAGGCGACATCCTTCTGCTCCCCCATCAACCGAACCACTTCTCCCCTTACAGCAGCAGGAACATCAGAGGCCAGGAGCCGTTGAATGGACTGTGTGTCGGCCTTGTAGTCAGCGGTGCTTTGGAGGACTAGCGACACCCCCAGAATCCGCATCCAGAGGGGAGCGGACTGGTTCTCTGCAATCAGTTGAGCCTGCTGTCTAACATCAGCGACTTCCGACTTCTCAAGCTGTTTCACCGACGAAGTGGAATATCGGCTGATAACACTCAGGGCCAGTATTGAACGGGCAAGGTCATTCTCCGAATGAAGCCGATTCTTTAAAGAAAATTCAACTGGAGCAATATTGCCCATCGATACTGACTGGCGAAGTAATATCCGGTATCGCTCCTGAACCGCCTGATCTTTAAATGGCTGATCTGAAACAACGTTAATTGCAGGAGCAAGATTTTCTGAATTCAGTGAACTTATTAAGGCTGTCTGGATATGAGAGCTCAGCTTCTGAGAACCCCACATCTGCACAAAAGCCTGCACGGTCTCGGGACCGGTCCATTCTCCCAGGGAAAAGGCAAGCTGAAGACGAACCGCTTCACTTGGATCATGAATCAAAGGGCGAATCGCAGTCCAGATCTCCGGCGGAGGAGAATCATATTTCTCGGCCAGTTTTAGTGCGTGTCGACGTATCTCTAAT
>DATMFC010000365.1:0-6154 GCA_035556335.1 Planctomicrobium sp.
GTTGGCTTCGATCGCCTTGAACACCGGCTTGAAATCGTCGAGCGTGGTATCCGCTCCCGTATCTGCCGGAATCAGCATGACCCGAAGCGGTCGCTCCTTTGAACCATCGCGGGACATTTCTTCGACTGGTTCGGCACAGGCCGTTTGAATCGGCGTCAAGAACAACAACATCGCTGTCATCAGCAGGCCCGCCATCGTCGATTTTGTCCGTTCGCGAGACTTGCGATTTCGTGAGGTTGTCATGTTGTGACCTCGAGTTTGTTTAAGGAATGTCTTACAGCTTCGTACTTCGCTGACCGTTCGTCGATATCAGCCGTTTCTTTCCGCCCGACCGATTGATCAGGGGGCTTCTGATCGAGATGAATCGTAAAGAAATGTTCGGGTTCCAGCAGATACCGGTCACACAGCGGACTGTAGGTCAGGACCGAGACGGTACTCCCGTCCGGAGCAAACTCAAGTAACCGGAGATAGGCTTCGCCACCGAGTTCTCTCATTTGATAATTCGCCAGAATCTGGTGAACCTGTTGACCGTAATCGTTAAGGTCCGCACGATATCCGGTCCCTTCATTTAAGACATGTCCATTAAACGTAAATACAAAATGATGCTTGCGAACCAGCTTCTCCCATAACTGCTGTCCGTCATTAATACTGCCAGGCGTTCGGTAATGATGCGGATTCCAGTGATTCGGCAGGGTCTGATCAGCGTGATCGTATCTCAGGGAATTTGAATACAGATAAGCATGAGTGATCAGGATTCCCCTTCGGTCAGAATGTCGAGACATGACTTCATCTGCCCAAGCCACGGTTTCATTCCGCGGTCCCCATTCCAATGCGATCACAATCCACTTTTGACCACCCGCTTCAAACAGATGGTATGCGTTATCCAGTTTTCCTTTCTCAAAGGCACCGCCGAAACTTGGCATGGAAGCAGATTTTTCATACGGGAAGTATTTATTAAGAAGTGTTTCGCGTGTCGACGCATCGCCCGAAGGACCGTAATCGTGATTGCCCCCGACAAGGGCATAGGGGATGACACCGTCGAGCAGTTGCATCGATTCGGCGGCACGCTCCCACTCGCTTTCCGTGTTATTGTTTGTGATGTCCCCCAGATGGAGCACGTATTTAATATTTCTCTGCTTTGCATGATTTCGTAACCATGCGGTTTGAGTCGAAAACAGGCCGGGGTATCGAACCGAGTAAACCTGAGTATCCGGTAGTAGAGCAAGCGTCCATGAATCTTTGATGAAGCCAGGTTTCGCACGGGGAGATTGTGTTACATTGATTGGTCTTGCCCTGCGGGCCTGCACGTCTCGAACATGCTGGAGGAGATTCTGGAAAAACTGCCGCGGGGCGGCATCATAAAGCGGTTCCGCAATAGACTTTCCTTCCGTACGTCTCATCTGATCCAAAGAAATCGCGGACAGGATGATGCGTCCCTGTCCATAGGCGCCCTCCATTAATACAGGATGACCGGCATTGGTATCTGAACTGAGAATGACTTCAAAGCCGCCTTGTTGATGGAATGCTTTTCCGCCGATACGATCTCCTGCCAGTTCCGAGTGTCGAATGTTTCTGGTCAGCGTATGATGCTCCGACAGAACGTGAATCTCAGAGATCTCTGCGTCACAGCGACCTGCCTCTAAAGTCGTCGGGAGGAACGGCGGCCGATTTTCAGTTTGCCCTGCCTGCGCCATCTGAACCAGGACGTTTCCGTCATCGACGAATTTATAAAGATCGGCGGCATACTTCTGCATGTACAACGTGTACTCGGAATCTTCGCTGGCAAAACTGCCAATGAAAACCAGCCCGGACAACCCCCACGGCGACCTGGTCCTGGGAAGTTGCTTGACATCAAATCCGGCATCGTTCAGCAGCTTTGCTGCTCCGAAATGGCCGGCTCGCCCGTCCACATCGCTCCACACATAAGCCGAAACAGGAAAGTTGGACGGCACAGCCGCTTGAACGACGGTCTCAGGCATCATCTGGCCGGTCATCATTGTCACGGAAAAATCCCACTGTTCACGAGGTGAATTTGACTGAAGTCGTGCCCGATCCGGAATATGATGGTCCTCCATCGTTGAACACGACTCATAGAAGAACCTGCAATCAAATGGATATTGCGTCCAACCCTGTCAATCCAATGATCGAAGGTATTGTTATAGAAACGACCGCTCCAGAAAACATATAACATGTCTTAATGGACGGAATTCATAAAAACTTAATACGTAAAGGATATATCATCCTGGCTGCCGGACTCTTGCGTCTGACCTCATCGAATGGATAGAACAAGCAGTCGAACGTCTCCGTATTCAAAATGTGGACAGAACTGCTCCTCGAGTCGGGGCCTTGAATCGTTTTGAATCTGTTCGACATCATTTGCGTCATCTTGTTTTTCACGGTTCCCAAAGGATCTTCATTCGCAATGACCAGTCCTCGCGTCACTTCGCCGAACTCGATCAATGAATCATGGCGCAAGCAATTTCGCCGCTTGCATGGAGAGCTGACAGCAGCCGAACAACGTGCAGGAGAGTACTTTGAAGGCCATGCGGAATCGGCTTACCAATCCATCACTGAAGTTGTTGTCAATAGCGGGATCGGTTACGGGACGATCATTCGCTTTTGTCAGAAACTGGGGTGTAAGGGATTTCAGGAATTCAAACTGCTGCTGGCGACGGATCGCTTCGTTCATGCCCAGTCGGATCATCATCCAGGCGGGGATCACGAAAGCAGCGCTGAAAGACGTATCAAAACCGACCTGATGGAAACCTTGCGATTGCTGGAAGACAGCGACTTGCAGAAAACAGCGGAGCGTTTACTGAAGTGTCGAGTCGTGCTGGTCGCCGGAGTGGCAAGCTCCGCTCCGCTCGTTCTGAGTCTGGCGTGGAAATTCAGTCGAATCGGAATTGACGCCAGGCCGTCGATGGAGGGTTATGTGATGGCGGTCAATGCCACCCTGCTGGGAAAATCCGATGTCCTGTTTGCGGTCAGTTCGTCAGGCGCAACCAAGGACATTCTGCATGCCGCGGATGTGGCAGCGTCTCAAGGAGCAAGTGTCATCGCCTTGACGAATTTTTCGAATTCTCCGTTAAGCCAGATTGCGGAAATTTCACTTTTTACGACTGCCAGCCGTGACCCGCTCAAAGCAGAGGTGCCTTCGCTCATTGCAGGAGAAGCGATCGCGGAAATGCTGTTGGAGCGACTCCTCACCATTGCCCCCGAAAGACGCGATCATCTACTCCGGTCATCGAAAGCCGTTTCAGATCGTAAGCTTTGAACACTTGAGAACATCGTGCCTTGCCAGACCGCTTTGTAGACATCAGACGAAAAGCGTAGCGGCCGTCATGGAGGGGAATTTCAGGGAAGAGTGCAGCGCCCAGATGTTCACCTGTTATCAGTTGTTCAGACTTTGGAGGTCATTGGACCGGACGTTCTGAATGCTGGCAGCGGGGGATGGGGTGTACACGGATATGGAGCAATGGGCTGAGATTCGACGAAAAGTTCTGACGGGTCAGATGAGCAAGCGGGCCGCTTGTAAAGAGTACGGCATCCACTGGCAGCCCCTGGAGAAGATGCTCTCTCACAGTGAGCCACCGGGGTATCGACGCAGCAAGGCACGCACGTCGAAGCTGGACCGGTTTCTTCCTGTCATTGCGCAGATTCTCAAGGAAGACAAGTCCTTTCATCGCAAGCAGCGTCATACGGCGAAGAAGATCTTTGAGCGTCTGCGTGACGAGCATGGTTATACTGGTGGTCAGACGCTGGTGGCGATGGCGGTGCGGGATCTGAAGCAGAAGTCGCGTGAGGTGTTTCTGCCTCCCTCGCATCGACCGGGGGGAAGCGCAGGTGGACTTCGGCTTTGCTGATGTTCTCCTGAACGGCCAGCTGACGAAGGTGGCTCTGTTCGTGATGACGCTGCCGTACTCGGACGCCATTTTCATTCAGGCGTTTCCACGGGAATGTACCGAGTCGTTCCATGCAGGGCATGTGCGGTCGTTTGCCTTCGTTCCGACGAATCGTTCACATCTGCCGTTCAAATTTGGGGACGCCTTTGGTAAGGCATTGTGTCTCACACCGTGTTGTTCGAGCTTTTCCACGAATTCTTTGGTGAACTTGCCATCCCGGTCATGCATGACAATCGACGGTTTGTCATCCCAATTCAGCGTCTGATCCAGGAAAGCTTCCGTCTGTTTCACCACCCAGGCCGAATTCGGATGTTCTGTCGATTCCGAGACGATCGCTTCCCGGGTGGTCAACCCCGCTCGGAAAGGGTTGATCCGCGCCGGTCAGGACCGTTCGATTTCTGCGTCGAATTGGAACATATCGAACAAGGCACGGGCAGACTTCAGGGCAGCACAGCCACGACGGAAACATCGTCGTTAAAGTCTGCCTTCAAACCACGTGACGTTCTCTTTTGGAAACTTCGAGCATACTTGCGTAAATACTGGATTGCGGACACAGGGGGCGTTTGTTCAACCGAAATCTGGGTTCTATCGTCACGGGCGGAACAGGTCACATCGGAATACCTGTTCCAAATCGTGACAGTTGATCGCTTCATCGAAGCAGCAAGCACCGCCTACGGCACACACATGCCGCGTTCCGACTGGAACGTCGTCAAGAACTATGAGGTTCGATTGCCCCCTCCCCCCGAACAGACCGCCATCGCAGCGATTCTCTCCGACATGGATGCCGAAATTGCGGCACTGGAATCGAAACCGGAAAAGGCCCACCTGATCAAGCAAGGCATGATGCAGGAGTTGCTGACGGGGAGGATTCTCTTGATCGACAAGCAATCGAAGGCTGTTTCGGACGATGAGAACACGAACACTGTTTCCCAGGCGAGTGGTCGTTCGAAACCGTTTCGAGGGGCCGACAAAGTTGGAGTGTGACGTGTTTTCCGATATACCTACCGGTCGGCTGAAGGTAAGATGCCACTATTTTTAAGCGGAGATCACAGGGCTGGAATGAAGGAGAATCAGAACACCGAATGGAAAGAGTCCTGGCGGGACGAATACCTCAAATGGCTTTGCGGGTTTGCCAACGCTGAGGGGGGTGTTCTGGTCATCGGACGCGACGACAAGGGGAAAGCGGTTGGAGTTCCAGGCGCCAAGCAACTTCTGGAAGTGCTACCGAACAAGATCCGCGATGTGCTTGGTATTGTCGCTGATGTTCGTCTTGTACGAGAAGCTGGAAAGGATCTGGTGGAAATCCGCGTCGAAGCCTATTTAAGTCCCATCAGTTACAAGGGGGAATATCATTACCGAAGCGGGAGCACCAAGCAGGAACTGAAGGGGGCGGCTCTGGAACGGTTCCTGCTTCGCAAACGTGGGCGACATTGGGACGATGCTCCGGAACCTTCTTTCACCATTCGATCCTGTAGTACGACTGCTCTCAATCTCTTCAAGAAAGGAGCCCGAGAAAGTGGTCGGGTAGATCGGGCCGTTCTTCGCGACAGCCGGGAAGTGCTCCTGACCAACCTGGAACTCGTGGAAAAACATGGTCTGAGGCGTGCAGCCTGCCTGTTATTCTCCGATACGCCGGAACGGTTTGTGAGCGGGGCGTGGATCAAGATCGGATTCTTCCGGACTGACGACGACCTGCGCTTTCAGGACGAGATTCACGGAAGCCTGTTCGAGCAGGTGGACAAGACACTGGAGTTGCTCCACTTCAAATATCTGAAGGCATTCATCAGCTATCGAGGGGTCCAGCGGATCGAGACTTATCTTTTCCCTTATGGCGCGATCCGCGAAGCTTTGCTGAATGCTGTGGTCCATAAGGACTACGGCAGCGGCATCCCTATCCAGATCAGCGTCTACGATGACCGAATCGTCTTCTGGAATCCGGGGGATCTCCCTGAAAACTGGACTATGAGGAAGTTCCTCGGCAAGCACCCGTCCCAACCATTCAACCCACTTCTGGCGTCGTCATTCTTTCGCGCGGGGTACATTGAATCCTGGGGACGCGGCATCGAGAAAATCAATCGGGAATGCTGGGAACACGATATCGATCCGCCGGAATATGACTTCGAAACGGCAGGCGTGATGGTGAGTTTCCGAGCCAATCCCGCTCACATGCCAAGCGAAACGGGGGGAGGACCAACTACCTCAATCGCTACCCCAATCACTACCCCAATCACTACCCCAATCACTACCCCAAT
>DATMFC010000366.1:0-5209 GCA_035556335.1 Planctomicrobium sp.
CTGGATCCGGATGCGACGATGCTGGTGATGCCCGCCGATCATGTGATCGATGACGTTGCCGCGTTCCGTGATGATGTTCAAAAAGCAGTATCACTGGTTGATAACAACCCGGAACGACTCGTCTTGTTTGGTGTTCCTCCAACTTATCCAGCGACAGGATTCGGTTATATTGAACGAAGTGAATCGATTGGGCAGGGAGCATTCGAAGTCAAAGCCTTTCGGGAAAAACCGGATCGTGACACCGCCGAGCATTATCTTCGATCCGGAACGTTTTTCTGGAACTGCGGGATCTTTGTCTGGAAAGCAAAACGGATTCTGGAGGCACTGGCTCAGCATGAGCCGGAAATGGTTGCCCGTCTGGAAACACTCCGTCCGCATATCGGAATGCCGAGTTGGGGCGATGCTTTAAATGAGATCTTCCCGACACTCAAATCGATCTCCATCGATTATGCGGTTCTGGAGCGGGAACAAAAGATTGCGGTCTTCGAAGCCCGATTTCCCTGGGATGACGTCGGCGGTTGGGAAGCGGTCGCACGACTGGTTTCCGCCGATGCGAATGGCAATTCCGTCGTTGGTCCTGTACTCACCGTCGACAGTCGGAATTGCATCGTTCGCTCCGGTGACAATCATGTCGTCGCTTTACTGGGGATGGAGAACTGCATTGTCGTGCAGACACCCGACGCCACGCTGGTCGCCCGTCGTGGTGACGATGAAGCCATCCGCCAGATTATTCAGGCACTTCAGACACCGGAATTGAACAAACACCTGTGATGTGATGATCAGGGGAGAAAGAGGCTCACGCAAAGGCGCTAAGGCGCAAAGAGTTTTGATCACGTTTTGAGCGGATTCATTGCTCCCTTATTCAGGAAAACAGAAGGGCATTTCAGGTCAGAATCGTTGCCCAGTTGTTGGAGAGTTCTATTGCAATTCATTCGTTTGATTTCGGGACATTCGTGGTTTCTGAATTGCGTGTGATGTCCAAAATTTAAAGATGCCATGAACGGCGTTATGCTGATTTCTTTGCGCTTTAGCGCCTTTGCGTGAGCCTCTTCTTACTCATAACAGAACAGGCTGTTCCTAAAAGATCGGGCCGGGCATCCAGGGGCAGAATTCTTCGTCGCCGATTCCCTGTTGTTCGCTTTTGGTTTTCTGGCCACTGGCAACAGCAATCATCATTTCGAAAATTTCATGACCGACTTCGTCAACTGATTTTTCGCCGTCGGTGATTGTTCCGGCATTGAGATCCATGTCGTCGATCATGTGATTGTAGATCGGAGTGTTCGTTGAGACCTTAATCGACGGGACCGGTTTACATCCAAAGCAGCTTCCCCGACCGGTGGTGAAGATCACAATATTCGCTCCCCCGGCGACCAGTCCGGTGACACTGGCCGGATCGAATCCCGGGGTGTCCATGATGACGAACCCTTTCTCGGTCATCGGTTCCGAATATTCGTAAACCGCGCTCAACGGGGCCATTCCACCTTTGGCGATGGCTCCGAGAGATTTTTCGAAGATGGTGGTCAGTCCCCCTTTTTTGTTTCCGACGGACGGATTGTTGTCGATCTTCGCTCCGAACTTGGCGGAGTAGTCTTCCCACCAGCGAATCCGCTCGATCAGTTTTTCTCCGACGGAACGGGAGACGGCACGGCGGGTCAGGAGATGTTCTCCCCCATAGATTTCTGTCGTCTCGGCCAGTGCACTGGTCCCTCCGTGTGCGACGAGTAAATCGCTGGCGACGCCGAGGGCAGGGTTGGCAGTGATTCCACTGTGTCCGTCGCTGCCGCCGCAGTTCGTGCCGAGAATCAGTTCGGAAATGGGAATGGAGACCCGTTGCACATTGTTTGCTGCCGGGAGTAATTCCTTCAATTTCCCGACAGCGTGATCGACCGTTTTACGGACTCCGCCGAGATCCTGAATGTTCATGATCAACGGACGTTTGTCTTGGGCGCCAGCATGATCGAGGGTGACGAGATTGTATTCTTCGGCGAGATACGACGCCTGACCGGTTTCGCATCCGAGTCCCAGAATGATGAAGGCGCCAATGTTTGCGTGTCGGGCGAATCCTCCCAACGTTCGGGTGATCATCTCGTGATCGGGACCGGTGTACCGGAACGAACATCCACTTTTATGATTGAGAGCAATCACTCCATCGATGTTAGGAAACTGATCCAGAATCGTCTTGTCGAAGGCATCGACAATGTAGTTCGCCGATGTGGCGGAACAGTTCACCGTGGTAATAACGGCCACATAGTTTCGTGTTCCTGCCCGACCGTCGGCGCGGCGGTATCCCTGGAAGAATCGCGGTTTACCGGGAGCAGGAAGCTGATGAATTGCGGTGCCGAATTCGAAGTCGCGGTGCAAGGCCTCCATGTCGAGATTGTGTGAATGAACCCAGTCTCCAGCGGCGATCTTCCGGGTGGCAAAGCCGATCGGTTGCCCGAATTTGAATACTGTTTCTCCTTGAGAGAACGGACGGATAGCCATCTTGTGCCCGAGATCGATTTTCTCCCGAGCCGTGACAGAACGGGTGCCGTCCGGGGAAGTCCAGACGCTTCCGACTGGAGCGTGGTCCCGGGCGACGACAACGGTGTCGGCCTCGTTCAATTGAAGAAACAGAGAGCTGGAAGACATGGCGAAACAGGGGCTGGTCGATGGCAAGCGGACAACCGAAGTGGTGAATCCTCGTGGCTGGCGACGACTTCAAGTTCTATTCTATGACGAACGGCACCTCTCAGGAAGTTGGAACATCATTCCGGGAGGAGCCTTCCCCTCCCGAGCCGTTTCCATCGTACAAAACCCTAAAATATTGTAACATTTTAATCGATTGAAGTTGCCAGTGGGGTGGCCCCGATTGCTTGCAATCGGGGCGGCGAAGCCGTGAGAGGCCGCACACGTGAAGTCTCTCAAATCAGAACGATTCCTCATCTGTGTTTCAGACCAATCAGGAGTCCGCAAAGTGTGAGCAATGGCCTCCTATGGCTGCGCCACCCCGATTGCGAGCAATCGGGGCCACCCGGATCAGCTCAACTTCAGACCGCTAAACTGTTACAAAATATTTAGCTTTTAACGTGTCGAATTGTAGTCGCTACGGGGCGCTTTGCGGAGTGGCGGAGATTCGGCGGCAGATGTCGATTTTCATGTTCGACATTTCCAGAGACCAGTCGACGGACCATTGTGGGGGAACTTCATATTCCGCCCGTTCCGGGACTCTGAGAATCAAGGTTGCTCCGTCAGAGGAAACGTCATCTCGTGCCAGACGATTCAGTGCCAGCCAGAGGGGAGATCCCTCGGTCATTGACGGGACCATCTTGTAAGGGGGATCGAAGAAAATGACCTGAAACGGCGAAAATCCGGGGGCCTTTTTTCCTTTAGGACGAAACGAACAGCGTAACACGTCCGCCGGCCAGATCAGGCATTCCGATTCACATTTCAGCGCCTCGACGTTCTGTCGAAGGAGTTGCAGTGCGACTTTGTCTTTCTCGATAAACGTGACCCGATTGGCTCCCCGGGACAGGGACTCTAATCCCATCGTGCCCGTTCCGGCAAAGATATCGGCGACGTTCGCACCGATGATCCGCTTTTCAATATTTTCAAACAACGACTCCTTCACCCGATCTGTGATGGGGCGCGTGGTCTGTCCAGGACTGGTCAGAAGAATACGACGACGAAAGTTTCCGGCAATAATTCGCATACAATAAAATCTAGAGAAATTTGCTTTACTAAGTGCCCGCACAGCACGGTTTTTGACACTTCAAACGCTGGCGCCCGCGTGGCAGGATATCATACATCATTGACAGAAATACTCTCGTTCAGCAACCCGTCCTCTCTGTTGACTTGTCATCAATGAGAGTAAACGACTCTGAAGGACTGACTCGTCCGTTGTTGGGAGGGGACTTTACTGCGGAGCCTGATTTCCGGGAGAAGACTTGCTGCGTGGAAGGAACTGGGCGGGGGGAACCACCGGGATATCGGTGATGGTCTCCTGTGATTCGATCTCCTGTGCTTCCGCAGCGGAAGAAGCGACTTCGTTATCGGAAAGCCAGCCGACAATCTCGTCATCGGAATAATTCGTGTTGACCGCCACTTTTCCCGCCAGCATGACTTCACTCGAAGGACGCATTGGCGGTGGACCGGCTCCAAGGAGAAGGAATGTCATTGGTCCCACCGTCAAGGTACTTCCCGGAGAGAGAAACCGCTTGCCGGTGATGGGGCGTCCGTTGATGAAGGTTCCGTTGTGACTTTTCAGATCTTCGATGATCAGCCGATGTCCCTGCTTGATAATACGACAATGTTCCCGACTCACTTCCGGTGAGGGGATTCGAATTCGGGCTTGTGTGCCGCGCCCGATAATCATTTCTTCCAATTTAATGGGAATTCGCCGGCCTTTGTGTTTGCCGGTTTGAATTTCCAGTGTTGGAATGGGATTTGAGTTGCTCATGGTCCCGAACAGCCCCGCCTGATCGATAAAGGGAATATGAGTTTCATCTTGTTCGCCTGCGAAAGGCGGATTGGTTAGAAATAAAGATACTCTAATGTGAAGATTTCCGAAACGTGGAGATCATAGCAAATGTCTTTTTGCAGGGGGAAGACGAGACCGGGATCGGGGCTGAGTTTGAGAAAACCGGAAAATACAGAGAATCACGGATCGAGAGATCCGTGATTCTCTGTTGGTCGTTCGACTTTATCTTGAAAGTAGTGTCACAACGCTGGCGACTGTTCCTGCAACAATTTCCAGACTCGTTTGCCATAACTCCGGGAAAGTCGGGCCAGTTGGACCTGTTTCATATCAATCATTTTAACCGATTTGCCTGGTCCCCGCAGACAGACAAACGGCAGGCAAACACTGACGACACGATAGGGAACACCTGCATCCGGAACACGCCGACACCAGCGAATCGGTTCTTCAGGAGGGCTCATTACCTGATCTCCACACCAGAAGAAGGAAGGGATTTCAATGACCTCGTTCAGCAGAGAGACGAAATCGCCGCACCGGACCTCTTCCGGCGCGAGGATCCGTGCCATCTGCAATGCATTGCAATCAGGTTTTGTTGCGCTGGATTTCATCGGAGTTCTGCGTGAATTTTGTCAGAGACCGAGGAATCACTGATATCTCAGTTTTCTCACGGTTCCGACGAGACACGCACAACGTCTTCAGGTTCACCTTCAGGTGACAAAAGCAACGTAATAAAACCACAGGCCCGTGACAGAT
>DATMFC010000367.1:0-3985 GCA_035556335.1 Planctomicrobium sp.
GAAACAGTTTCAAACCGGCCCGTTCTGCGGAGCCGAGCTGGAAATGCAGATTCTTCGTGAGATAGTGCAGGATAGTCTCTTCGGGAAGATTCAATTGCTCCGCGCCACGTCGGGCGATCTCTTCAACATGCTGTAATCCCAGATCGCGCGCGGCTGAGAGTTGTTCGGACAGTGCTGTGACGGAGCGTTCTTTTCTCGCCACCCACATGGCGAACACGAATGGTAACCCTGTCCATTGAACCCATTCGCTCCCCAGATCCCAGACCGTATGAAACGGTTCGTCGGGGGTGTGCATGGCGCGATCACCAATGAGCAGCACGGCGTCGGTCGTGCAGTCGTGCGTTGATTTTCCCAAGGGGAGTGGCTGTATCTCTGGCGCCACTCCAAATCGTTCCGCCAGCATGATTCTGGTGAGCGCGGCGCTTGTCCTCGAGCCTTCATCCAGTGCGAGTGTTCGAATTTCTCCGGGGTGAACACGGCAATACAGCTTCACGCTGAAAACGTCACTATGTGTGGCGACACAGGCGTCAGAGATGACTTCGTAGTCAGGATTGGAAAAGGATTCGATGGACGGAATCAGCGCGACATCCAGTTTCCCTTGTGCGAGTCCGTCGGCCAGATGACTGGGGTAATCGAGAATCAGGTCAGCGAATGGGCATAAACCGGCCAACCCCTCGATCAGCGGTTTGCTGTTCAGATAGGTTACAACACCAATACGGACCTGCTTTCCTTGCAGATCCATGTGGAGAGCACGTTGTCGGTCGATCATGTCAACAATTCCTGTCGGCGGCGATTATATCCGCTTCCCATTGCCTCGCAAGATGTTGGAGCCATGAAGTTCGGAAGATGTTCGTTTGGGAAAATTCTAAGAACCAAATTCTAAGAACCAAACCAGAGTGGAAGCCCCAATGGTGTCCCCGTTTGGTTCTTGGTTCTTAGGATTTTGAATTTCCTTTTCCCGCTTCTCATGTTTGGAACAATTGACACTGAATGGGAAAATGCAGGGAGAAACGGAGATCCGGGACGACTCTCCGGGAATATCCGGTCGAGTCGCTTGAATCGTCGCGCGAGGTTGATAGCTTTGGAGAAATTTGCGCTGCCGCTGCACAACGGGGAGGGGGACAAATCGCGCTCCCGGTCCGTACTTGCTCCCGGTTTCGAACAGCATTCCTCTGTCGAGGTCTGCGGAGATAGAAACCGGCAGTGCATGTGAAATGTGCGATGCAACAAGTGTCTCAGGAAGGACTTGCACTCCAGTGCCACGACGTGACGACTTAAAGAAAATTCTGATTATTGGTGCCGGTCCTATTGTGATCGGACAGGCTTGCGAATTCGATTATTCCGGAACGCAGGCTTGCAAGGCTCTGAGAGACGAGGGATATGAGGTCGTTCTCGTCAACTCGAATCCTGCGACCATCATGACGGATCCGCAAACCGCAGACCGGACATACATTGAGCCGATCACCTGGCAGTATGTCGCGAAGATTCTGGAAAAAGAAAAGCCGGATGCATTGCTTCCGACTCTGGGAGGACAGACCGCTCTCAATACCGCGATGGATCTGCATCGTCGCGGAATTCTGGATCAACTCGGAATCGAGATGATCGGTGCCCGGGCGGAAGTGATCGCCAAGGCGGAAGGACGTGATTCCTTCAAAGAAGCCATGATCAAAATCGGTCTGGACGTTCCCCGATCATTTGTCGTCCGTTCGATGCAGGATGCACGGGACGCAGTTCGGGATATCGGTCTGCCGATCATCATTCGCCCCAGTTACACCCTCGGCGGGCAAGGGGGCGGAATCGCATATAATAAGGAAGAATTCGAAGAACGGGTTCGCAACGGACTCAAATTGTCTCCGATCAACGAAGTTCTGCTTGAGGAATCGGTCCTTGGGTGGAAAGAGTATGAGATGGAGGTGATGCGGGACTGTGCTGACAACTGCGTCATCATCTGTTCGATTGAAAACTTCGATCCGATGGGAGTTCATACCGGGGACTCCATCACCGTCGCGCCGATTCAAACGCTGACTGACAAAGAGTTTCAGCGGATGCGAGACGCCACGTTCGCCTGTATCCGTGAGATCGGTGTCGAAACCGGGGGCTCAAATGTGCAGTTCGCCATCGACCCGAAAACCGGGCGTATGGTCGTCATTGAAATGAATCCCCGGGTGAGTCGGTCCAGTGCGCTGGCGTCCAAAGCAACCGGGTTCCCGATCGCCAAAATCGCGGCGAAACTGGCAGTCGGATATCGTCTCGACGAAATTCCGAACGACATTACACGCGAGACTCTCGCCTGTTTTGAACCGACGATCGACTATGTCGTTACAAAGTTCCCGCGATGGACATTCGAAAAATTCCCGGATGCCGACCCGACGCTGACCGTTCAAATGAAATCGGTCGGCGAAACGATGGCGATCGGGCGGACCTTTAAAGAGTCGCTTCAAAAAGCGATTCGAGGACTCGAAATCGGCCTGTTTGGTCTGGGAGGAGGAGCGAAAGACCTGTGGGGAACTCCCGAACAGCCCCCTATCGAGGCGATTCGCAGTAAGCTCTCTATTCCGAATGCCGATCGGATGTTCTATCTGCGATATGCTCTCAAAGCCGGATTGACACTGGATGAAATCCATTCTCTGACGTCGATTGACCCATGGTTCCTGCGACAGATCCGGGACATCGTTCAATTGGAAGAGGAGATTCGCAGCGTCTCCCGACTGGAAGACGTCAGCCGTGATCTACTCTGGAAAGCCAAGCGAAACGGGTTCTCCGACAAGCAACTTGCCTGGTGGTGGCATTCCACGGAGACCGAAGTTCGAGCCGCCCGCAAGAAGCAGGGAATCGTCGCCACCTTCAAGCAGGTCGACACCTGTGCGGCTGAGTTCGAGGCGTATACCCCTTATTATTACAGCACCTACGAGTCTGAAGACGAAGCACCTCCGCCAAGTGACCGGAAACGGATTGTCATTCTTGGAGGGGGACCGAACCGCATCGGTCAGGGGATCGAGTTCGACTACTGCTGTTGCCATGCCTCAATGGCGATGCGGGAACTGGGAATCGAAAGCGTCATGATCAACTCGAATCCGGAAACGGTTTCGACGGACTACGATACTTCCGATCTGCTTTTCTTCGAACCGCTCACGACAGAAGATGTTCTGAACGTCTGCGATCGCATCAAACCGGATGGAGTGATCGTTCAGTTCGGCGGACAGACTCCGTTGAATCTGGCGCGTGGCCTCGAAGCGGCCGGAGTTCCCATCATCGGAACCAGTCCCGATTCCATCGACGCCGCCGAAGACCGCGAACGTTTTCAGGCAATTCTTGAAAAGCTCAAATTGCGTCAGCCTCCCAACGGAATCGCTGTCGACAGTGAAGGAGCACGGGCGATTGCCGCGCGCATCGGGTATCCGGTTCTGGTTCGCCCCAGTTATGTGCTGGGGGGGCGAGCGATGGAAATCTGCCATGAAGAAGCCCATCTTGCCCGGTACATGACCGAAGCGGTGGATGCCTCGCCTGATCACCCCGTACTGATCGATAAGTTCCTTCAGGATGCCATTGAAGTGGATGTCGACGCCATCAGCGACGGCGAAACGACCCTCGTCGGCGGAGTGATGGAACACATCGAAGAAGCCGGGGTTCACTCTGGCGATTCAGCCTGCGTGCTCCCGCCTTACACGTTGCCGGAATCGGTGATTCAGGAGATCAAGGACGCGACTTATGCCCTGGCGCGTGAGTTGAAGGTCTATGGGCTGATGAACATTCAGTTTGCGGTCAAGAAAGAGGAATCCGGTTACGCCGTTTACCTGCTGGAAGTGAATCCGCGAGCCTCCCGAACGAGTCCGTTTGTCTCCAAAGCGACCGGGTTGCCGCTGGCAGGGATGGCCGCCAAGATCATGGCTGGCGTTTCACTGAAACAGCAGGGGTACACCGCCGAAGTTTCACCGAAACATGTTTCGGTCAAAGAGAGCGTGCTGCCGTTTGCCCGGTTCTCTGG
>DATMFC010000368.1:0-19281 GCA_035556335.1 Planctomicrobium sp.
AGGAGCTGTACCAGAAGTTCGTGAATGGCACGCCGGTCGACACTCTGGCGGAAGAATACTGCCGGACGCGAGCCAGCGTGTACCGTATCGTGGCCGATGTTCGAACAGAAATTCTGCTCAACACACCGGTCGATTACATGGACAGTTCGGAATTCCATCGACCTGACGCTGAACGAGTCATCCTCGGACCAGCTCCACAGGTTGAGAAGAAATCCGGATCGATCAAGGCCCCACCGGGATTGCCTCCGTATCTGGCAAGTCTGTACACCGTTCCTCTGCTGACACGGGAGGAAGAAGGGTACTACTTCCGCAAAATGAACTACCTGAAGTTCAAAGCGGCCCAGATGCAGAAGCATGTCGAGAAATCGCGTCCCAAGACCAGAGAACTCAATGAAATTGAGAAACTGATCGATGGTGCCGCTGAGATCAAAAACTTCCTGATCCGCAGTAACCTGCGACTGGTTGTTTCGATCGCCAAACGTCATATGAAACCGACTTCGAACTTCTTCGAAATGGTGAGTGACGGGAACATGTCCCTGATTCGCGCCATCGAGAAGTTTGATTACTCCAAAGGGAACAAGTTCTCGACGTACGCCAGTTGGGCGATCATGAAGAACTACGCCCGGTCGATTCCGGCCGAGCACCGTGTTCTGGATCGATTCCGCACCGGCAACGACGAAGTGTTCCGGGTTTCAGAAGACGATCGGGGAAGTCAGTTCGCTGAAGAGGCGACCAACCATCGCCAGCATCAGATGATCATGTCGATCCTCGGAAATCTGGATGAACGGGAACGGGCGATTATCGTCCATCGATACGGACTGGAACGGGGAAGTGAACCGGAAACACTGGAACAGGTGGGAACCCGTTTCAATGTGACGAAGGAACGCATCCGCCAGATCGAATCCCGGGCCATGCAGAAAATCCGGAAGATTGCCTCGGAAGAGAAACTGGATATTCCTGGAATCTGATTCGCCTGATTTCAAAACCTTTCAGACAGGTCGAACATGGGAACGTGTTCGACCTGTTTTTTTGTTGAGTGCTTCATTCCCCCTGACCTCACAGAGCAATGGCACACAAGACAGCTCATTTCTGGATCCGCTCTATCGACGGATAAACAGAGCACAGATCGCACTGGCCAGACAGGCAACAGCCACAATCGCGAAGACTCGTTCCGTCGCATTTCCTCCTTCGTCAATCAGCCAGCCGATGAAGGGTTCTCCCAGGCCGGCGAAGAGGTAGGCAAACGTATTCATTACTCCGGTTCCCGTTCCTGCACGCTTGATTCCCAGCAGGTCTGGACACAACGCCCAAAATGCAGATTGTGGGCCATAGGCAAAAAAACCACAGCAGAACAGCAATGCAAAGCTCAGATGAGATTGCAACGGAACGGCATACATCGTTAATGAACAGACGGCCGCCAACAGCATGAACAGAATGATTGGCTTGGATCGATTTGAGTGAAACAACCGATCTGAAATCCACCCGCTGGCGAGTGCACCAAGAGCCATGCCAATGGGAAGCGCGACACTGATCCAGCCACTCCCCGGGCTCTCTTTCCACTGATCCCCCAGATAGTAAACAGGGACCCAGATCAGCAGGCCATATCGGGCCATACTTTGAAACCCGATGGCCACACTGGCGATCAGGAACTGCCAGTTGGAAAGTACCGCACGGTACCGCTCACCCGGGGTTTCCTCTCGCATCTCGAGCAATTCATTTGGTTGGATGTCCTCGCTTGCCTTCCCCGTCACTTCTGGTTGTTGTAGCGGAGGAAACCCCATGTCCTCAGGGCGATTTCGAACCAGCAGATAATAAACAGTTCCACCAACAAGCAGCGTGAGAACCGGGAGTCGAAAGATCCACCGCCAGTTCAATTCATAAGCCAGAATCAGGTTGGAAGTCAGATAAGTCAGGACAGACGCTGAACCAGCCGCGAAAACATAGAAGCCATAAACTTTTCCACGCTCTGCAGAACTCCACCAGTTCGAGAGCACGCGACTCCCTGGAGCCCATCCCATTGACTGGGCAAACCCGTTCGCAGCCCATGGAACCGCAATCGAAGCAGCCCCTGTTCCGAAACTGACGAGCCAGTTGCACCCGCACGACAACCAGGCTCCCAGGCTCATCATTCGTCGTCCGCCATATTGATCCCCCAGGCTGCCGTTGATCGACTGGCCAATGGCATACGACCAGAGCATTGCCGAACTGATCCAGCCCAGCGTCGCTTTGCTGAGTTGCAGTTCCTGCTCCATTCCCGGAATGGCAAACCCAAACGATTGCCTGCCCGTGTAATAAAACAGGTAGCAGAACATCGTCACGAGAAGAATCCGCCATTGAGCGTGTCGAAACTCCTGGTGCCTCGAAGTCGTTCGGTCATGAGAAATCTCCAGAATTTCCACAGAAGCCTGGCTCATTAATCAGCCCCAATCCTCTCGCAATCCACAAAAAATTGACTTTCAGTCACATTGACAAATCTAAATTCGTTTGTAAACTCAAAGTGTAATTTGTTTCTTTAAAATCACATTTGTCGAAGAATCCACGAATCACAAGGAGAATTCTGATGATCCAGATGAAGTTTGTTTGAAGGTCAACACCGAGAATCCAATCTTAACCAGCATTTCACAGTGACCTTAAATCATATTCATTGATTTGCAGTCACATATCCTTCGTCACAGCGTCTTACCGATCCACTTGTGGGATCGGCACTCACCCCAGTCAGGGGAAGACGCCAATAGTGCTCCAACGTCGAGGGGAATATTGCGATGCCAGACCAAATCTGTTCAGGTCGGAAAAGAAAAACTCAGAGATCAGGTTTCACACTGATTGAACTGCTGGTGGTGATTGCGATCATTGCCATTCTGGTCGCCCTGCTTCTACCGGCAGTACAACAGGCCCGTGAAGCGGCACGCCGAAGCCAGTGCAAAAATAATCTGAAACAATACGGCCTGGCGCTGCATAACTACCATGAAATTTATGGATTGTTTCCCATCGGCGGTGCTGGATTACGGAATGACCCACCCCAAATCAGTTGGCAGGTTCGGATTCTCCCGTTTCTCGATCAGGCACCTCTCTACAACCAGCTAGACCTTGCGGGGCAACGGGATGCTGGAAGTTACGCAGTGCATGCAACCGATCCTCTGGCCTATCACCGTCTTGTTCCCTATCAGATCCTGAGTAATGGACAGCAATTTCGGACAACGGTTCTTCCCGTCACGGGTTGTCCGAGCGACCCGTACACTGCGCCAAGAAGCAGTTGGGCACAAGGAAGCTATTCCGGCTCTATGGGATCACAGGGGGCTCCGTCAGGATCTGCAAATCCCGTCACGTGTAATCCGTTTCAGGAATTTGCAGAACACCTGCTCCCAAACTATGCGCTGGGCCTGAACAAATCCGTCATCTCCGGAATGTTCTCCCGTGACGGGGTCTCAATTCGAATTCGAGATGTCACTGATGGAACTTCCAACACCATTCAGGTGGGCGAGGTTATTCCAACCTGCCTGGGACCCGAGCGAGGAAGCTGGATGAGTGCAATTTCTGTCTGTAATGCAGAAGGAATGACACTGACTCCAATGAACGACTTCACGACATGCGAGACAAGTATGGGCCCTGATCGACGCATTACCGATTCTGATTGCGTCCGCACGGATGCCTGGAACTACTCATTTGGGTTCCGTTCTTACCATACCGGCGGAGCGCATTTCCTGCTGGTTGATGGATCGGTTCGATTTCTGAATGAAAACATTGACCATGCAGGCGCCTATCAATCATTAGGTGGGCGTGCCGACGGAAAAGTTGTTGGACAATTCTAATCTGAACGAATGCCATTTTATACGGTGAGAACAGCAGTCAAAATTGCTGGACTTCACTTTGAGTTTTTATTCATACACCAAACTCGCTGATCAAACAAAAGGAAAATCCATGTGGACAGCACGATCGCAACGCCGAACAGCGTTCTCTGCATTCACTCTGATTGAACTGCTGGTAGTGATTGCCATTATCGCGATTCTTGTGGCGCTGCTCCTGCCGGCCGTTCAGCAGGCACGAGAGGCAGCTCGCCGGAGTCAATGCAGAAATAACCTGAAGCAATATGGCCTTGCGTTACATAACTATCATAGCGCATATGGGATGTTTCCTATTGGTGGAGCAGGCCCTGCAAGTTCCGGACGCGACGCGGTTCCTCGCATCAGTTGGCAGGCCCGAATTCTCCCGTTCCTCGATCAGGCTCCTTTATTCAATCAGCTTGACCTATCAGGAACCCTTCCTGCGAGCAGCTATGAAGATTCAAACACCAGTTATCGCCGCATCGTCCCTCGTCAGGTTCTGAGTAATGGGAAGGTGTTCCGGTCAGTCATTTTACCAGTGACCACCTGTCCAACCGATCCCGGCGGAGGTGTCCTGAGAGACGGGTGGGCGACTGGCAATTATGCGGGGGCCATGGGGTCGCAGCGAACCGCCTCTGACACAGCAAACTGCGAGCCCTATGGTTCTGTTCATCTGAAGTCCGCGAATCATGCCAATACGAACGACAAAACTGCCGTTTCAGGCATGTTCTGCAGAAATTCGATGTGCATCACAATTGGTGACGTGAAAGACGGAACATCAAACACAATCCACGTCGGAGAGGTTCTTCCGTTCTGTATTCATGATTCTCAGCAGCAGCGTTCAAACTGGTCGCACGCGATTTCAGTTAATAATGCGGAAGGTCAAACCGTTATGGCCATTAACGATTTCACGACATGTACACAAATGGGTTCTGCCAGATCTTTTAATCCCGCGTACGCCCATTGTGCAACGGCGACGAACGTCTGGCATTTCTTTCATGGATTTCGTTCTCACCATGTAGGAGGAGCTCACTTTCTGATGGTTGATGGATCTGTTCGTTTTTTGAGTGAGAACATCGATCATGCAGGAACATACCAGGCATTAGGCGGCCGGGATGATGGTCGAACGGTCGGAAGTTTCTGATTGCATATCAGACAGAAGCCATAGAACTAATGACGAAGCCGTTGAATCCGCGTCGTTATACGACCGCATTATCTATTCAGCTGAATGATTATCGGGCTGAATGAAAGGAATGAGAATGACATCCGCAAAGCAGCTTGTGAAACTCTGTTTCGTATCCATACTACTCACGCTTCTTCTGGTGGGATGTGGAGGAGTAAAAGATGCTCCCAAACTCGCCAAGGTTGAGGGGACTGTGACCTATAAAGGGGAACCTCTTAATGAGGCCAATGTTTCGTTTATTCCAACATCCGGACCAGTAGCAACCGGCAGGACAGACGCCTCTGGAAGATTCACCCTGTCGGTGCGAGGTTTACAAGGTGCGGTACTGGGCGATCACCGTGTGATCATCACAGCATTCAAAGTGACTGCACCTTCAGCTGGTGCAGAGGAAGGTGAATCCACTGAGGAGCATATCATCAAACCGGTTTCACGAATTCCGGAGAAGTATGGAGAACTGCGGTCAACTGACCTGAAAGCAACGATTACTAACGACAATCCAATCAATCAGATCGCGTTCGATCTTAAATAAGCAAGAACGCCTAAAAAACTGATACGGATCTGTTCGCGACTTTAATACATTATCTCAGTTTCAAGGTACAGGTGAATCGGTCGGAAATGTGATCGTCCTTCCGTTATTTGAATACAAAATTGCTGAGACGTCGGATGAATCCGGCGAATCATCCGACGTCAAAGTTAGAAGAGGTCCAATTTCATGGTACGAATACTGAACTGCCTGCTAGCTCTGTGCCTGATGGCTCTCCCTTCCGTTCAGGCAGATGAACCAGCACAAGGGCGCGTGCTGATCATCGGGATTGACGGCACTCGTCCTGATGCGATTGCCAAGGGAAAGACACCCAATCTTGACAGATTGATCAGCGAGGGAGCATTCACAGATTCGGCCCAGATTCTTGGTGACCGTTATGATAAGAACAACACCATCAGTGGACCTGGATGGTCAAGTATTCTTACCGGAGTCTGGGCCGATAAACACGGAGTGCATGATAATACATTCAAGGGACGCAATTATGAATTGTTTCCCCACTTCTTTAAACACTTAAAGCAAGTTCGTCCCGATGCCGTTGCTGTTTCACTTGTTTCATGGGGGCCCATTCATGAATTCATTCTTTCCGAGGGAGATATCGCTGAATACATACCACTTCCGGTCGTGAAAAATCAGGTTGTCGATGTGCGTGCTCCCGGCGATAAAGCACAAATCAATACACGGGACGGCAAATGGCACCACTTGCTTGCATCTCGCAAAGAAGGAACGATTAAGCTCTATCTGGATGGAAAGGAAATTAGCGGGAAAGCCTCGGGGAACGACCTGTTCGATCTCAGTGGAAAATTTCTTTACCTTGGGCGGGATTCCCGTACTGATGGGACCTGCTTTCAAGGAATGCTCGACGATGTTCGCATCTGGAATAGAGCATTGTCCGAACAGGAAATCGGTTCAATTGCAGCTGGAAGCACCACTCAATCGCTCAACCGGGAGGGGCTGGTTGCTGAGTATCTTTTTGATGTAATTAATGCCCCGTACCAAGATACTGCCGGACATGACCATGGTCCGTACCATGCTCAGCCGGTCTCTAAAAAACCGACACATCAACTGGTCGATAACAGTCGTGATGGAGTCCGCTCCCAGGCGGTCAACTTCTCGTCCCGATCTGGAAAAGAACACGGTTTGCGGATTCCTCTCTCACCCGAGCTCGCCTCACTTCCTCAGGGAGACTTTACGGTTGAAGCTAGATTCCTGACGACCGAAGCCGGCCGTGGAATTCTGCTGGGGAACTACTCTTCCAAAGCAGGAGCGATCAATCTGGAGCTTCATGAATCAAACGCGGTGCGAGCATATGTGCAACCGCAAACGATCTCTCCGACTTCAGGCTTACAACGTGAAGACCAACGGGATGGCATTATCGCGAATAAGGCCGTGAGCATCCTTAAAGACGAAAACCCTGATGCCATGTTCGTCTACTTCCACCAAGTGGATGCGACCGGGCATTCGATTGGGTTTAGTCCAGACGTTCCGGAATATGTGAACGCGATCGAAAATGTCGATCAGCATGTTGGAACTGTTATGACGGCGTTACAGTCGCGTCCAAATTATGTTAAAGAGAACTGGATTGTCATTGTCTGCACCGATCATGGAGGAATTAAGAAGACACATAGTAATGGGCACCAGATTCCCGAGATTCGAACGGTCTTTCTCATCGTCAGTGGAAATGCTACCAGAGTTGGAAGAATTGAAGAGCAGGCTTACCTGGTCGACGTCACCGCAACCGCCCTCAAGCATCTGACCGGAACAGTTGATTCCCGATTACAACTTGACGGACGAGCCGTCGGATTAAAGTAAATCGGACTTCATACAGATTCATATCAAATTACAAGAAGATTCATGACAATTGCATCGAACTCATTTTCTGCGAATGGCCGAAGCTATCATCCTCCCGCCAGACCGATTGTTGTCGTCTGTATTGACGGCAGCGCCGATGAATATCTCGACGTCACCCTGGCTCATGGTCGAATGCCAAATCTGCAACGAATGTGTTGTCAGGGGTATCGAGGGTTCGCTCGGGCAGCATTGCCAACGTTTACGAATGTGAACAACGCCGCAATCGTCACCGGACAACCACCATCAAGAACCGGTATCTCCGGAAACTTCTTTCTGGACCCGGAGTCCGGGGAAGAGGTGATGATGAATTCCGCGAGATTTCTGCGTTGCGAAACAATTCTGGCCGCAGCGGCTCAGGCTGGCCGTCAGGTTGGAATGGTGACTGCCAAGGACAAACTGCGGGAAATCCTGTCGCATCACCTGACCGGGATCGCGTTCTCCGCCGAGAAAGCGAATTCGACAACGCAGGAAGTTCATGGGATCGTTGGAGTACCAGACCTTGTTGGTCGCCCTGCTCCGGAGATCTACAGTGCAGATGCCAGTCTTTATGTACTAGACGCCGGTGTCGCACTTCTAAAGAAAGGGATGGCTGACTTCCTTTATCTCTCTCTGACGGATTACATGCAGCACAAGTATGCCCCCGAAGCACCGGAATCGCTTGATTTTTATGCTGCCATGGATGAACGGTTCGGCGCATTTCTTGAGTTCGGTGCGGTCCTGGGGCTGACGGCCGATCATGGAATGAACGGAAAGAATCGTATCACCGGAGAACCGAATGTTATTTATATTGAAACGGTACTTAAAGATCGTTTTGGTCCCGGGATTAAAGTGATCTGTCCAATTACAGATCCTTATGTACTACATCATGGGGCATTAGGTTCCTTTGTGACGGTTCATTTACCGGAATCTCTCAACATTGGCGATGTGTCGTCTTTTCTGTTGGCGATTGAAGGCGTGAGCGAAGTTTATGATCGCGAAAGTGCTGCCCGGAAATTGGAACTCCCGGCCGATCGAATTGGAGACCTTTGTGTTCTCTCCGGTCGAAATGTGGTTCTTGGACGGACTCCGGAACATCATGACTTGTCCGTTCTCAAGGAAGGACTGCGTTCTCACGGAGGGCGTTATGAGGAAATGGTTCCATTTATTGTCTCTCGCCCATTGTCTCCCATTGACCAATCTCGAGTGCAAGGAGACTTGCGTAATTTTGACATCTTTGAATTGACCTGTAACGGGGAGGAGCGTCCATGACTCTGATCCCAATACCTGTTGGAATTGAACTTCCCGCGTGGATTGCTGGTGAACCGATCACGACTGGAAGCAGTATTGAGGTCCGGCATCCGTTCAATGGGGAGCGAGTCGGCTCGGCTCAACTGGTCACGCCGGAACTCGTCGAACAGGCGGTCTTGAAAGGACTTTCTCAATCGGCTCGATTGAGTCACTATGAACGGTTTGAAATTCTGGATCGTGCGCGTATTCTGCTTCAGGAACGGCGCGATGAGTTTTCACATCTCATGTCGGCGGAATCAGGATTATGTCTCAAAGAAACTCATTACGAAGTCGGAAGATCGATTGATGTCTTGCGTCTTGCCGGTGTGGAGTGCCTGAAGGAGGAAGGACAGTCGTTCTCCGGAGATATCTCTCCACAAGGACTCAGTCGAAAAATCTTTACTGTTCGGGAACCACTTCGTCTGGCGTTAGCGATTACACCTTTTAATCATCCTTTAAATCAAGTTGTGCATAAGGTCGCTCCAGCCATTGCGGCAGGAACTCCACTGCTTTTGAAACCATCGGAACGAACCCCACTAACAGCACTCAAGTTTACTGAGCTACTTTATGAGGCTGGACTTCCTCCTTGTTATCTAAGCACTTTTCTTGGTCCTGTTGATACTGTTCTCGAACCGCTTATTCGAGATCCTCGTATTGAACTGGTGACGTTTACCGGCAGTGTCAGCATCGGGAAACGAATCAGTCTGATGGCTGGTTATAAAAAGATCTGTTTAGAGTTAGGAGGGAACTCGCCATTAATTGTACTGAAAGACGCTGATCTGGAGTTGGCAGTCACACTGGCGGCGGAAGGGGCATACAGGAACTCAGGACAGCGTTGTACTGCAGTAAAGCGACTGCTAATTGAACGCTCTGTTCTTGAAAAGTTCACCGAGATGTTCGTCGAGAAAACAAAGGAATATCAGTGTGGAAATCCATTTGATTCTCAAACCCGTATTGGCACTGTGATCACAGAAGCGTCTGCAAAACACTTACAGAGCGTCACGGCAAAGGCTGTTGAACAAGGAGCACGAGTTCTTTATGGAGGGAAACGGGACGGGGCTTTACTTGAACCGACCGTGATTACCGACGTGCCGCGTCATGCTGAGATGGTCGTTCAGGAATCTTTCGGTCCGCTGGCACCCATTCTGGTTGTTGAAGATGTGGACGACGCAATTCAACTTGCCAACGGCACCGCCTTTGGTCTTTCAACGGGGGTCGTCACAAGAAGTCTGGAAAAGGCAATTCAAGTGGTCAAAGGAGTTCGCACTGGGACGGTGAATGTGAATCAGGTCCCGGGGTACCGGATTGAATCGACACCATTTGGAGGAATTAAAGATTCGGGACTGGGCATTAAAGAAGGAGTTGTGGAAGCCATTCGATTTATGTCGTTCACGAAAACCTGGTCGATTCCCTGGTAAGACGCTCCTGTCGATTCTACTGCCTTGTCAGGCTTCAAACTTCGGGTTGTCCAACATGTTCCGCGGCTCGTTGGCCGCTCCTGTTTCGATTCTTCCACCCGAAATTGAAATACTGACAAACCACTCTTGGTTCTCTTCCCTGAAAGCTGCCGATGTCCATCTCTGTGCCTCAATCTCCCTCCCTGCTCGATATGCCTGCGTTGAAGGGGGAAAATCCTTCGCCACGGTTTTCACGGCAGTCGGAAATTTTGGATGAGCGTTGTCTTGATTCCATCGCACGACTTCCAAAGGTATTAGAAGAACTGCAGGCACAATCTCTCTTTGCTGTTATCGATGCAACGGCATTTACCCATTCCGGAGCGGATCGCAGGCTGGCCCCGATTTTTGCTCAATATAAGACCACCTGTTTTAGTGAGTTCGAACCGAATCCAAAGCTGCAGGATGTTCTGGTAGGATTGAAACAGTTTCGTCGTTCGAAGGCCGACGTCGTTCTGGCAATTGGAGGAGGAACTGCTATCGATATCGCGAAACTGATCGCAGCCTGCTCAACCGGAACGCAGGATTTACTATCGGTGATTAACAATAAAGAATCTTTCTCAGGAACAGAGATTCCTTTAATTGCGATTCCGACAACATCAGGCACCGGGAGCGAAGCGACCCAGTTTGCGGTGGTTTATGTTGAAGGAGTAAAGCACTCCGTTGATCATCCTCGGTTGTTGCCCTCTTATTGCGTACTCGATCCACAGCTCACCTTAGCACTCCCCGCGAGAATTACAGCTCAAACCGGTCTGGATGCTTTCTGCCAGGCAGTGGAGTCGATGTGGAGCGTGTATTCTAATGAGGTTTCTTTTGAGTACGCGAGAGAAGCCGCAGCATTGGCTTTCGAAAATCTCGCAGAGGCGGTTCAGAATTCGACACCGGAATCTCGTCAGGGGATGAGTCGTGCGTCTCATCTGGCAGGACGGGCAATTAACTATAGTCGAACAACAGCTTGCCATGCCATTTCATATACACTGACTTCTGATTTCGGGATTCCACACGGGCATGCGGTTGCTCTGACTCTGGGGCCGATGCTCGAGTTTAATGCGGCGCTGTCGGAAGCGGACAACAACGATTCGCGTGGAGTTATTCACGTTCAGCAATCGATACAGCAGATCCTGTCGATCATCGGTTGTGAAACTCCAGAACAAGGGAGACAACGACTTGATGACTGGATTCGTTCCCTGGGGTGTTCTACCCGACTGAGCGAATTCGGGATCCGTGACCGCAGTGCCATTGAGAAAATTGCCTCAGGGATTAATACAGAACGATTGAACAATAACCCCAGGAGATTAACACATTCACAGTTAATTCACCTGTTAACATCAATTCAGTGAGTTCATGCCGATATGATCTGGAACATCTGGGATGACGAGAGGTGAGTTATTCACGATCATCACCGGTTGCGTCTCCACCAAGTTGCCGGGCATAAAAGACGCAAAGAACCTGTGCCGGGCCTGCGTAAGGATTAATCAGACAATGACGTGTCCTGCCGTCAAAATACATGCAGTCTCCAGCGTTCAACTGATAGGTTTCATTCCCAAAACGCATGTCGACGTTGCCCGAGATGACCATCAGAAATTCTTCACCTTCGTGGCTCATCGGTTCACGGCTGGAGTCTTCTGCCGGAATCGTCAGCAGAAAAGGATCCATCGCCCGATCCACTCGCTTGTAGGCCAGCGACTCATAGAGAATTCTTGAACGATCCTTGTCCCGTTCGACAGGCTTGCGGTCTTCCTTTCGGATGAGAACCATTTCAGGCTTCTCATCCAGCCCCTCCACCAGATGAGCAATCGAAACGTTGAGCGCCGCGGCAATTTCTCCGAGCGCGGAAAGAGAAGGAGTCACTCGAAAATTTTCAACCTTGGAGAGCCAGCTCCGGGTTAATCCGGTGCGAGAGGCAACCTGTTCGAGTGTCATCCTCTTATCAAGTCGAAGATTTCGAATTCGTTGAGCCAGTTCAACAAGGTTCATGAAAAAACTTTGAGTCTGCGAAAAGAGATCACGCCGTATCAGTAAATCAATGTTGATCCGATACCGTCTCCCTGAACTATAGACGAGGCCCTAAGTCTCAACAAGGATTCGAGCCGAGTGCCTTGTCAGGCTTCAAACTTCGGGTTGTCTCACATGTTCCGCGGCTCGTTGGCCGCTCCCGTTTCGATATCTTTCACCCTCATTTTGAATGCTGACGCAACACGAGTGGAGAATTGTTGAATTGTCTACGAGTTCAATTCTATGGAATCGAAGGCTGTATTGTTATAGGGGGATCAGCATTTCGGATCGACGCCGGTTCGATCTGTCGTGTGGCTGCACAGAACGTTTTGATCAGTCAAAACGGTGGTATCTGCTTACCAGATCGGTGATACAACTTGGGGAATCGGTCTAAAATGCCTGGATTGCCGGCGGAGTTGAAGACGGTGCATACTGTGTCTGGTGAACTGGCATTTGAACCGGCATCTGTGGAGCAGGCATGTATTGCATCGGCATCTGCTGCATGTTTTGTTGCGGCATCATCTGCATTTGTGGAGCCATCATCATGTGCGACTGTCCATCGTACGAGACCATTCCCTGCTGTGGCATCATCTGGTAAGGCATTCCCGGATTCATCATTGTGGTCGGAGGAGATGTAATCGGAGGAGCAAAGTATTCTCCTGACGCCGAGGGATCTTGAGGTGACATCGGTGAGGCCGGGGTTGGTTCCATTGGACGGGACGGGTTCGACTGAGACGGAACCGGGTACATTGGCGGTGGGACCGGCGCGTTCGGCATGGGCTGATAGTGCATTCCTTCAGGGATCGGAGCACCATATGGGGCCGCCTGCGACGAGAAAGACTGGTTCTGGCATGTCGGACAGTGACCTGGCGGGTAGGATCCGCCGTTGGAGAATCCATCGTAAGTAGAACCGTACTGAGGGAATGCACCCGGCACCATCGGGATCGAGTCACCTCCGTAATCGAAACCGATTCCATTCATCCCGCAATCCCCCACTGGGAAACCGCAAGCAGCGGCCATCGGAAAACCACACCCCGAGGTGGGGAGTCCACAACCGGGTGTGGGCGTTGCACAACCGAATGTTGGCGTTGCACAGCCAGCGGCCTGACGGGCCTGATGCCTGCATCGACACCCTTGCCGCGCCTGTTGATGCAGGCACGACTTCCGTGGAGCAACACCGCAGGCTGGGGTTTCGCCAACGCATTCAGAAAGGGACGGAGCACATCCTCCAAGCAATCCACCGGTCCCATGTAATCCACCAGTCATTCCCAGACAGCCAGAAAGACTGAATGTAAAACCGGCGATCAAGCCGAACATCGGTACCGAACGAGACATGGCTTAACCTTACCAAAGGTGCCGTATTCCCTGAGTTGCATTTTGTTGTAACAACTTTGCAGAAAATGGCTTAGACGTGAATTCTGAAGGGGCGTCTGCCGAGGTTTTTAACGCTTTTCCCGGAGGGCAGATGCCAAAATGTGCAGTTTCCTTCAACTTTTATCGTCATGCCGGTCCGGTCGACTTTACCGATTCCGTAGATTGTGGCGGCGTGATCACATTGTTCTGACAGGTTGTCATTTCGAGACAAGGCCGGTTTAGAACCCCTAACAAAACTGACCCCGATCCGCTCGCGGAAAGGAAATCTTCATGGTTTGAGAGGTTTTGTTCGCGGCTCTTAATTCTTCCGGCGTCTTCGGGCCACAGGCAGAACGGATACAGACCAGATGACGAGTGTTGCGTCAGTATCAAAAATTAGGGTGGAAGAATCGAAACGGGAGCGGCCAACGAGCCGCGGAACATGTGAAACAACCCTCAGTTTGAAGCCTGACAAGGCACGAGGATGTCCCCCCTTTTTCAGGGCTGTTCTTCCAGACTCTGAATATAGTTCCAGAGCGCTTCGAACTGTTGCCGGGCGTCGCCGTCGAAGTGAGTGCGGATTTTTGTGGAGACTCCATCCACTGCCAGTTTGGGCATCTTGGTGTTCACCTCATAGCGAGGCGGGTCCAGCACGAAGCGACGGAAGAATTCCGGACGCAAGCGTTCCCGGACCTGAACGAAATTAATCCCGAGTGCAATCTGTGTGTTCTTGTCTCCTGCCGGTTGCTCTTCACCAACGGCATGACATTGACGGCAATCAAGGCCGATCTTTTTGTGGCTCAATTCATGACCGATCGAGGCCAGAACCGGTTGGAACTGGTGTGAAGAAGGAACGACCGCCATGCCATGTTCTGCCGCCAGTCCGGCTGTCAGGTCCTGCGCATAAGCAGGAAATGCCGGCATACGGGCTTTGAGCCAGGTTCTCGGCTTTTCCGAAATCTCCCCCTTTAGAAACCGGAACATCCACTCTGGTTGCAGCTTTTCTCCGGTCCATGTGAGCACTGGAAGAGATTCCGGCAGTAGACCAGTGTCAAACTCTTCGATTGCAATCATCGCCCGAGGACTGACGGTGTGGTCCCGCGAATGGCAAGCCGCACAGCGCAGGGACGTGAATAACCGCGCAGCTGTTTCAGATGGGGAAACGGTTTGAAGCGATGCCGGGGAGTTTGATTTCAGAAAGAAATGCAGACTGGTTCGTTCATTCTGATCGAAAACATAGCGGGAAATCCGGGGGGCATTCCCTGGCTCTTCCTGAAGACATCCTCCAAGACTGTCGACACGAAGCGGAACGCGGGTTGCTGGGGAGAACGAATCGGGCAATCCCTCTGTTGAGTGGCAATTTCCGCAGCCGAGCCTTAAGAACTGTTCGCGCCCCCGAGTCGGGTCAGCCCCGGCCAGTTCCGGGATCGGTGCCAGCGACTCCTTTGACCGGGATTGCAGATAAGCCGACAGGGTTGCTGACTCTGTTTCGCTCAGTCGGAAATCAGGCATTCTGGTGAGTTGAAAGTGGGCCTGCGGCTGAATCAGGAAGTTCGCCAGTGCGTCCGTGTGAAATTTGGATGAGACTCCCGCCAGCGACAGTCTCCCATATTCCTCGGATTGAGACGGTGAGTCGAAGTGATGGCACGCATAGCACCCGAGTTCCGTAAACAGCCGCTCTCCCTGTCCGATCAAATCCTTGGAAGCCGTGTCGGAAACGGCCTCTGGAAGTTTGATCCGTTCGGAGGTGGAAACGAAGCGGGACGAGTGGAGCCAGGCAGCGATGTCAGCGGCCTGCTGCCGATCTTCCGGAAGTTCGGGATTCAGAAGTTGCGGCATTGTTGTCTGATGTCGCAACTGGTGTGGTTTGAGAAGCCACTGCGCCATCCATTCCGCAGTCAACCGGCTTCCAACATTCTGCAACTGAGGAGCGTCACGGGGAATTTCATCCCTGTCCGAAGATGTGGAAACAGAATGGCAATTGGTACAACGATGCGTTTTAAACAATTCCTGTCCGTGACGCCGCTGGTCGGCGATGTCGAGTGCGGGATCGTTCCCCCGACTCCAGAGGAGAGTCGGAGGGACTGGTTCTTCCGGGAAATCCTCTCCGCGCCACATCAGTCGGAAGCGGGCATCTCCATCATGAGGAGAAATATATCGCAATTCAATCCGGTTCTCTCCGCGATGCAATGAGACCTCCACACGACGCGACGGATCAAACATTCCCTGCTCAGACAGAACACGAATCCCATTCAGAAAAAGTTCCGCCTGACCTGAACCTTCCAGCCAGAACTGATAAGTCCCCTTGAGTGAAACTTTCAGATAGCCTTCATTCACGACCTTGAAAGAGCCCGGCTTCAGAAACAAAGTGGGAGCGGTTCCTTCCGGAACGGACAGGGCGGCCATCCGCATTCGGCGAATATCATGCTCTCCATCCTGTTCAAAGCGTGCCGTCAGACCGGGGCGAAGCTCTGCCTGTTCCTCCGCCGTCAGCAAACCCGGCAGCGCGGGAGCAGTCCGGTTCAGACGGGAAGTCTCCATTGATTCCGAGTTCAGCCGATGAATTGTATAGACAATCGTCTGTTCAACTGGCTCTCCGTCGCGCGAAGCAAGCTTGTATTGAATCGACATCTGCATGACGGGACGCAGGTCCGGAATCTCCAGAAACACCGTGCAGCCATCCTCAAGTAGAGTTACAGAACGAACGGTCACGTCGTCCCGTCCTTCCTCCAGTGGGCTGGAGACACGTAACTCCGGCGAGCCGTAACCGGCGGTATAACGATAATTCCATTGTTGCAGAAAATAGTTATCGATCTCATTGGCGGACAGAGGATCCAGGGGGCGGGAAAAGGTGATCGCCAGTCCGTTTTTTAATGTGCGAATTCCAACCGGAAGATCGATAGGCCGGCCCGTGTAGCGAACCCGTTGCAGGCAGCCATCCTGGATGGCCGCTGAAACCCATCCTTGAAGTCCGCTGGCGTAGAGTTGTCCGTCATGGGGGCTGAAACGTCCCCGCATCACTCCCGATTCAAAGTCAAACGGGAATTCCACCGTGCCTCCTTGAACGGTTCCCTGTACCTCCTCGCGAAGAACAAGCATCATCCGACACTTCCCAAACGAGAAATGGAGCAGTTGTCCAGCGAGCGGCCCCCACTGATCACTGGTCACCCAGGTTTGTCCACCGCTTGAGTTGTCGACGAGGCGCGGAATCCAGCAGAGGGGCAGGTCATATCCCAGCGGTCGCTGTTCCGTAATTTTCAGCCCGCTGAAACCGTAGTAGTCTCCCTTGCTGACCTGCATGATTGCCGAGGCGGGAGTCCATGTTCCCTCCTGTGGAGCAGCGGTGATCACGTCTCCCGGCCCGACCGACATTCCGTTGGGATTCCGTAATCCGGTAGCAATCGATTCACAAGGACTTCCATCAGACGGAGCCCGTACAACTCCCCGTGTGGCATGGACGAAATAAAAGTCCCCTATCGAGTTCGTTTCCAGACAGGCAACATAATCATGTCCCCCTGTCGATGTCTCATAAGTATTATTCACACACTCATAATGATCCGCTTCACGATCTCCATTCGTATCTACAAGACGTGTGATCTGATCGCGTCCTAAGACATAAACCTGATCGTGAATGATTTTTAAACCTAATGGTTGAAACAAACCCGTTGCGAAGCGTTTCCATTTTAATTGATTCAGTTCGTCATTCACTCCAGAGACGATCCAGACATCCCCATGGACAGTGCTGACGGCAATGTCTCCATTGGAGAAAAAATCATGACCACTGACAAACATCAACGCGCGATATGGATTGTCAAACGGGAGTGTTAATGTATCAAGTAAATAAGGACCGGGTCCGGTGCCGAGAGTTCCCTTCGTTTGAATCGGGTCCTTCCAGCGAGAATCTCCGGAAAGAGGAAGCTGTGCAAAGGAAGTCTGCTTCAGGTTTCTTTCAACCGTTCGAAGAAACGTGTCGAGATCAGAACTCGCTCCCGACCAGGAAAAGATTTTGAACTGCCGGGGATGCGCATGAGCTGCGACCGGAAGAACCAACTCCGTCTGATTGTGAATCTGAAATGGAACAATTCCTTCCGCAATTGCGAATGCAATCATCCGGTCTCCAGAATCGGATGTGGCCACTGTGAGTCCATGTCGCGACTGTTGCTGAAACGGGGGTCGGCCGGAAAACAGCGGTATCAGGAAAGACTCTTTTACATCTCCCAGTTCGAACTCTCGAATGAAGAGGGATTGGCCTTCCTCCGTTTGCAGGTCGGGAGATTCCTGCACCATCGTGGTGCCCACCCGGTATTGCAGCACAACCCGATTTCCGCGAAGTGAGACTTTCTGAAATTGAGTATCAGACGTTCCCCAACCGGTTGTCCGCTGACTGGCAAGTTTCAGGTCGCCAGCGATTTTTGGGGATTGAATGAGTCCGAACCGGGCCGGATGAAAGTTGAGAAAACCCCCGGTCCAGGCTGCTCTCCATTCCAGTCGTCCGGTGTCAAAACAAACTGCTCCTCTCGAGGAAGGACTTCCGACTTTGATGGAAAGTCCTTTCTCGACAGGAGCCATGTCCGGGAGGAAAATGGAACTGGCCAGAAATGGGCCGACATCGGACTGATTCCATCGATTGTCGACGGAATCCTGCTCCGTCCACTGAAAGCCAACCGCTTCGACTCCGAAATGATCTTTCGTTCTGGCTTTTTCGGATGTGGCATTTCCTGCCGCGGAAGTTGCTGTAGGACGAGCAGTGCGTTGATGTCTGGACTCATCCTGGAAAGTACCGTTCTCTCCCAGTTCATTGAATCGCCATAAACCGATTGTGGATTCATCCAGTGAGAACGGGGACTGGGGAAGTTCGATTGTTCTCACTCCGCGCGACAATCTCACTTCATCAATGACACCATGGCAGCCGAGCAATCCGGAAACCAATGTTCCGATGGCCAGATTTCCGGGATGTCGGGGAAGTCCCTTGCTTTCAATCTTCTGTTCTGCAACCTGCTTTGCATCAACATATAACCGCACACGATGGGTTTCATAAACCATCGCAATATAGTGCCATTGATTGTCACAGATATTTCTGGAAGTATGAATATGATCTGGTGTTTGTCCCGGCATGTATGCGGTCAGTACACCACTCCCGGGAAGTGTAAATAGCTCCCAATGTGTTCCGGACGACTTTTCTTCATGGGCGACAATAATATTATATTTTTCTTTACTCTGCAGTTTTATCCAGCATTCGAATGTCAGCGGTTGTTCACCGAATTCCGGTTGACCTTGAATCCACGCTCCTCCTGCTGATGCGTTTAATCCTTTTTTGAATTTTCCATCTGCTAATGATTCTTGATTCAAGGGTGTTGAAGAGGATGCGAATGGTTTTAACTGACCAGGACGTAATTGCTCTCTTCGTGTCACCCATGGAGCAGCGCGGCGCAGCAGTTCGGCAGTCCCTTCAGTTTGAAGTGATTCCACGGAATGTCCCAGAACGGTTTGAAAGACTCGGGCCTGCTCATATTCATAAACAAAGGCCATCGGTTCCTGTTTTCCGGTCACCGTGGAACGGGCCGTTGCCAGAACGGAGATCGGCTCTGTTCCAACCTGACCGAAATACAATTCATCCGTTGTCTGAAAAGTCTCCATTCCGGAAGTGATGGGATGATCTTTTGGCTCGATTTCCACCATAAACTTTCCGTAGCGGTCGTGACCGGTTCCACGATTGGAATGGTCCCAGACACGGCGGCAGATCTTCCGATATTCCGGCCAGTCGGAGTCTCCCGCTTTGGGAAGCGAATGATGAAACGCTCCATTTGCGAAATGGAC
>DATMFC010000369.1:0-4143 GCA_035556335.1 Planctomicrobium sp.
AAGTCCACTCCATGGCGAAGAATGAACATAACTCTATAACATAAATACACCTCTGGAATAGACCACTTTCCGGACAGACTCTCAGAGGCGACGACGTTCCTGTTGCGCGCTCAGGTGATCGCCGGAGTGACGACCCTGATCGGCCTCTCTCTGTTTCTGCGTTGGCCATTCATTTCCGAATCGGTTTCCGTTCCCGAAGAAGTGCCCCGGACCATTGTGGAAACGGTGGCCGTTCCAGTCCGGGTCACCCGTTGGGGCTTCTTCAGTGAAACCCGAACCGAAATCCAGGAAGTTCCCAAAGACATTCTGGAAACCGTCTTGCGGGTCGAAACACGATATCGGTTCTCCTGGATGATGTTCTTTCTTTGGGGATGCTTCGGCGGGATGAATTCGATCTTGCAGGCCTGGATCGGCATTTCGTGGAGCCCCTCGCGAGAGAAAAACCCTGTGTGACGACCGGGGTGGTTTGTGATTGTGGCAGGGCTGATCGAATCACGGGCCTCCAAGGGAACAGACCTGGTGTCCCTGCTGACTTGCGAGCCGTTTGAAACCGTCCTCAACCAGGCGCGGACAACCAGACTCCCTGAATTAGATCCTTGTGTGAGACCTATTGTTACGCTCAATTTACAAGAACTGACACATCGGTGAAGAACTGTGAATGATGCCTGGGTCTCCTTATGAATGATGTTCGATCGAATGTGTTTGAGATAACAGACGTCTATTCGTGGGAATGGGGTTATGAGAAGCCTGCAGCTGGAAGAGATTATACTGGAAACACCGGAGACGCTCTGTCCGCTGAATTACTTGCTCTTGGGGGACGCCAACCAGTTCACTCTCCGGATCCATAAGAGAGATAAGACTGAAAACTCAGCGTTGATGGGACTTTGTGATGTAGTCTCAAGACGGGGAGTAATGCGAGGAGGGGCAGTGATGATGACTGGGTCATGCTTCTTTATCGGGAGCGTGATGTTCTCCAACCGTTTCTGGGCGTTTCACGACCTCATCAAACGCACTCCCAATCGGATCGAGCGGATTCAACCATGTCGGGAAACCGAACCCATTTTCACCGAGCAAAACACAACAGGGAGACTCCGATCACGCCCGATATCGATCGGAAATTTCCCTGATCAACGGGGAAACATGACCTCTTCAGCAACCTGCTAGCGCTACGACGATTCATCAGGAAGAAATGCATCCAATACGATTGCGTCATCGTTCAATTCCCAGACAGATTCCATTCTCGCGGCAGGGACGACGGCAGTCTGACCTTTCACTAACAGGCAATTGGATTGCCGAACAGTCCCTGCAAGAACGATCAAAACATGCATCTTGTCGTCTTTCGGGAGCGACCAATTTCCTCTCCTGTGCCGTCTGTGGATGACGAAGTGCGGAGATTCGACCAGCACTTCAGAACCTGGCTGTCCTGTCAACGGGCGCGGAACCACCGGCTGAACGGGACCAATATCGAAATTCGTAGCTGCGAAAGATTGCTCGACATGCAGTTCGCGAGGATTTCCTTGAGAGTCGGTTCGGTCCCAATCATAAAAACGGTAAGTCACATCCGAAGGCTGTTGAATCTCAGCAACCAGCAGCCCTCCCCCTAAAGCATGAACCGTCCCCGGTTCGAGGTAAATACAATCCCCCACCTTGGGATGATACGAGTGCAGGCAAACGGCAAACTCACCTGTCATGACCGCCTTGCGAAGCTCCTGTTCCGTGACACCATTCTGGAGACCAAGAAACATCCGGCTTTCCGGACCTGCATCAATGACAATCCAGCATTCCGCCTTCCCCGACCGCCAAGTTCCATCTGGCAGGAGTATCGGATCTTTGGGATGAACTTGAACAGACAATTGATGCTGTGCATCCAGAAATTTCACCAGCAGCGGAAACTGGGAAAGATGGCTATGAATCCCCAGCAGATCTCCCACTGATTCCTCCATCAATTGTCGCAAAGAGACTCCCACCAGAAGCCCCTCGCTAACGACACTGACATTCCCTGGCAGATCACAGACTTCCCAACTTTCCGCGGCATTGGCAACACCACCGGTCGCTTTGCCCAGATCCTGCTCTAGGCGAGTCCCTCCCCACAGAGCACGTTTGAGGAGAGGTTTGAAACGGAGAGGTGACATCGTTTTCACAATTTCAGTAGTTCCAAGAACAACAAAAATGGACTAGTGTTTTGTCAGCATTGAATTTTAGGGTAGACGGATTTGAGTTTGTATCGGGCGTCGTCGATTTTCATTTGCCAGTCGACGCCTCGCTGGGTGTGATTGACGTCCGCTGACCATGCGGCGATTTCTTGCTGCAGGACTTCCAACTCGCCGAGTCGTCGTCCAGCAAGACATTGGCGCGTCAGGCAACTCAGTTCACATTCGGCGATGTTCAACCAACTCCCGTGTTTGGGGGTGTAACAAAAATCGATTCGCCGAACGTAAGAGCGTGCCCGGTCGGGGGCAAACGCTTCATAAAAGGTACCGGTCGTGTGCGTGTTCAGATTGTCGCAAACCAGCGTGATTCGTTCACACTCGGCGTATCTTCCATCCAGAAGTGAAGCGACTTCCTGTGCCCAATCGAATTTTGTGCGGTGCTCTCGCGCAGTGGCTTCTCGCCAGCCACCAAGTGGTTCGCAAAACATGAAGATTGAAGCCGTGCCGTTGCGTTCGTATTCGTAGTCCACGCGCTCTGGATGATCTTTCGTGGCCGGAATCGGCTGACGCGTTTCCTTGATAAGCTGCACGGGTTGTTCATCCATACAGATGACCGGTTGCGCTGGATTGTATGGCTTTTCGTACGTTTCCAGCACGTTTTCCATGTGTGCGACGAACTCGGCGTCACATTCGGGCGGCATCACCCAGTACTCAATGCTTTGCTTTGTCATGCGATTTTTTTGAGCGTCTGACGCACTGTCTCATGACTGATTCTTTCGACAACCTCCAACGCGACAACCTTTCGGGCCAGCAGGCGGAGGGTCCATTTGCCAGAGCCTTCTGGTGGTGAACCCAGACGCATGGCAATGATTTTCGCTTCTTCGTTTCCGTCGAGCAGTTTCTTCGCTCCCGCAGTGGGGGACTTCTGGCGATCGTCGAAACCATGCTCGACAAATCGTTGTCTGAGATTCTCAACGGTTTTGGTCCGACAACAAAAAGCCTCCGCAATCTGAGCATCCGTCCAGGCTGGCCCATCCGCATCCGCCTTGAGCAACATGTGAGCACGGCGAACTTTCTGGCCCGTCCCTTTGAGTTTGCTGATCACCTCAGTACAGACCTTGCGTTCCGCATCGGTCAAACGAACGAGATACTTTTTCTCACTCATCACAGAACCCTCCCTAGATTGAGTTTGGTCCTGCGAATTAGCGCCGGTTTCCCAATTCAACGCAACCCTAATTTTCAACACTGACAAAGCACTACCCTAAAATTCAATGCTGACAAACCACTAGTTGTGGATGCTGGTTGGCTCGAGCGAGGGTTGTCCATTGTCTTGCCGAAGGTATTCCAAGTAAAGACGACGCAATTTCGTCCGAGCCGCGTCGGGCGTGAATTGTCAATTGATCTGGCTGTCGATCGTATTTCGCGATTCCCGTGATGAATTGACTTCGCACCTAAGAGTTCCGGCGAGCTCGAGATGCGACGATCCAAACACTGGCGCTGTAATACTCTAAATTCACATTCGGCAACGTTCAACCAACTTCCATGTTTCGGGGCATAGTGAATTTCCAGACGCTCCGTCAAATCGCGAGCGAGGTGAGAGGTTCAAACGCTTCGTAGAACGAACCCGCTGAATGCGTGTTAAGGTTGTCCATGACCAAGACAATCTTCTTCGCCTCCGAGTAAAACCCCTTCAGGATGTCCCACAGTGCAAACGCCCAGTCCACTTTTGTAAGGCGCTCGGTGACGCGGACTCGACGCCAGCCACAAAGCGGTTCGCAAAACATGAACAAATTGCACGTTCCCAAACTCGCATATTCGCTGTCGATTCGCAACGGGTCGCCCGGAAGCATCCACGGCCCCGGACTTTTTTAATTGGGGGATAATGCGTAGGATTTGGTCTCGCGGTGGAGTGGCTGCGAACAAAACGGATTGAATTGCGATCTTATTGACATGGAGGAATTTACGTCATGACCAGTCCCGCGGTGAGGCTGCT
>DATMFC010000370.1:0-4786 GCA_035556335.1 Planctomicrobium sp.
GAATCACGCAGATCAGGTCCAGGGATTCCCGTTCGAGTCGCTGGAGTCCCGCTATAATCGACGAGGCCGTGGTCCGTCCCTGCATCACCGCTCCAACATGCACCACCTGGAAGCTGTATCGGGTGGCCAGCAATGTTCGCAGAAAGTCCGCATAGGCCGCCGAATCGGTCGCCGTCACCAGTCCGATCCGGAGCGGGATCATCGACAGTGGGACACCCTGATTCTGTTCCAGCAAACCTTGTTGACGCAGGTTTTCCAGAATGGTGCGCCGGTTGCGATCGAGTTGCGATTCCCCGAAATCCGGATCGACCTCAAAAATCGTCAGAGACAGTCCGAACACTTCATGGAACCGGAGGGCACATTTGGCACAAATCTCGCCTCCCGTCCGTAAGGGTTCGATCCGGTCTTCCCCTCGTTTGCGTAGAACCGCCTCGATCCGTTCCAGATCCCGCTTCCAGATCGTGACGCGCAGCTTCGCGATTTCGGCACCGGTCTCGTCCGTTTCCACCAGATGGCCGTAGCAGTGGCCTCCCGCCTTACGGGTCCGGTCCGGGACGAACTGGGCGCGAACCCAGAACTCCTTCTGCATTGTCGGCAGCAGGATCTTCCGCAGGCGTGCCGTCACCTCACGCAGGTGAAAGACGCGGGGAAGGTCAGAAGGATCGGGAACGGATTCCGCCAAGGTTCGATTCAGTCATAAGAAAACGGGGCAGGACAATCGACGGCATTATGAACGTCCATACTGTCGATCGCAATTCGTTCAGAGAATGTCTTGGGACAATCAAGAGAGAAACCCCTTCCTCGTTCAGTGACGAACGACGGATCTCGCTCATCGGAGCGATTCCTGGTTCGCAAACGAGAGTGGCAATCGGTGAGCCGGGAAATATCGCCCCGGGAAGTCACCCTTTTTCCCAATGGTCGAACAGCGGCCCCTGTGGTCCGTACACGGGATCATTCTGGGGGAGCGAAACGGCAGCGATCCGTTCTTCTGCGGCGGGGCGTTCCTCGGGATCTCCGCGCAGCAGGTCATAATCTTCCTGACCAGAGGGGTAGGCACCCACGACAAGAAAATCTTCCGTGGCTTTAACCCTTTTGTGGCCTGTTCCCGCAGGAAGAATGGCCACGTCACCGGCATCTATTGTAAGAATCGGTCCTCCCGGACCACCGAATTGAAGCTCGGCGCTGCCACGACAGATCCCCAGCACTTCGTGGGCATTGCTGTGAAAATGATGATAGGAAAAGACGCCGTTCCGCCATTGCCCTTTCCACTGGTTCCTCTTGAACAGTCGTTCCAGTTCGGCGGCGACATCGAATTCCCCTTGGGGGAAGACTTGCTGGTAGATCAGCAGTGGCAGCCGAGGATTGTTCGGAAATCCCGCATCTCCCGGCAGCAGATGAGAAAGAATCGAAATCTCGGTTGGAGGATGTGGATCCATGTCTGTCGCCCTTCGTGTCAGGGCAGAAACGTGCGTCATGCCCATTCTGTCATGATATCTCTGAAGTGCGCTTGGGAATGGGAAATTCAATACGGGATCCTCTCTCGGAGGATCTCCCGGCAAAGCGCCTGAATGTTACAATCGAAGCCCGTTTGGGCTCCTGACCTGGCTCAGCCAGCACTGTGTTTCGGAAGGAGATCGCAGGACGATGACCTGACGCCCGCTTCGTGACATCTCCGGAAGGAGTTCATGAAACTCTCGACGTCGGCGTTGATAAGTCGTCAGGACCCAGAGCAGAATGGAATCCCGGGAGAACGCCCGCCGGAGCGACTCACGGTTGCCATTGCAGCATTCTTCTCCCAGGAGACTCCGCCGCACTGTCCGCTGGACCGCACGAGAAAGCAGGACAGGCAACGAATAGTCCAGCCAGATGATCATCTCAGCCCGGTCCCAGACCATGTCACGAACGCCACTGTAGTTGCCGTCGAGAACCCACTCCTCCGCGGCCACGACGTGACTAACCCGTTCACGAAACAACTCATCAGAAGCCGGTGTCCAGTTCTTCTCCCAATAGAGAGCATCCAGTTCGATATGGGGAATGCTCCATTTTTCGGCCAACTGCCTGGCCAGCGTGGATTTTCCGGCACAACTGGTTCCGATGATGACGATACGTGGCATGGTGATTTGGCCAGATTCTTCCGCCAGGCTGGTCAACATCGTTTTCGAAACACGGTTTCCTGAAATTATTCGATCGGCAGTTGAACGTCCTCCAGCACGGTCTTCAATGTCCGCAGATCCGCTTCAACCATTCCGGCATCGGTGGCGAATTGCTCCTCGGACATCCCGGGAAGCTGGAACAGTGTGAACATGACTTCACTCCCGTCCCCATTAGCGACCACTCGCATCGGATTCAGGACCGATTGGCCGTCAGGCAACGTGACAACCTGATCCAGAGATCATGTGATCATGTGATCCAGAACCCCGAATTCATTCGTCGGAACGAAGCGGATATACTCATCCGCCAACCCGCTGGGATCAGCCCGATTGACCGGGTTATTGCTGGCATAGGGATACGGATTGAGCTTGTCCTCTGCCGGATCGGGGGAGCGATGCCGTCCGGTCTCCGCGGACATGTCACGGTGGGTCAGCGAAATGATCGATTCCGGTCCCGCATTCGGATCCTGGCGGTAAGCCAGGAATTCCCCTTGATACGTGTTCGCATTCGGTGTCGAACCGGTCGAAGAGGTCGGTTTCCCCCAAGCGTCGAACCGGTATTCGTCCGTGACCGTGCCGGTCTCATCGGTCAGTTCACTGGTATTGTGAATGCCGTCGAAGTGATAGAACCTGGCTTCGTCCTCCCGGTTCTGGCTCACCAGATGCGCATACGGCAGCGGGACGTACGTGCCCGCCGGGTCGAACGTGTACTGGTAAGAGCTGATCACTTCGTCCGATTCATCCAGGTTGGTCACTCTGGTCAACTGTCCGGCGGGGTCGTAGATCATCGTGGCGCGGGTCCCGTTGGCCAATTCCCTCAGCACCTCCTGACCAGCATTGTCGTAACTGTAGGTGGTGACTTCCTCCTGGGGATTGATCAGCACCCGCAATCGTCCGGCCGGGTCGTACAGCGTCGTGAAGATCCCGCCATCAGGATCGGCCATCATTCTCCGCTGACCCAGCAGGTCGTAGTTGTAGAGAATCGCATTGTCTTCAGGATCGGTAGTGGTCTGGCTATCGGTCACTGTCAGGCAAAATCAGCCAGAATTGCTGTGTTTTGTGGACTCAATTGCATGACGTCAAGTGATAGCCAGACCAGTAGGTCATGCACCGCATGACGATACATCCGGAGCGGCAGACAATGCCTGTTCTACCTCACTCAACTTCAAACTGGCTTTCTTCAATCGGCGGATCCAACACCATCGGCAAATTCAAGGACAACATGTTTTGCCCTTGCGTCATCAGACGAGACTGGAATATCTGCCATTGTAGATATGGCACGCTGCGATGTTGTTTTTGGAGTGAAATGCATTTCACCCTCGATGTCAAAGCGATATTTTTCCTTGTCATCAACCGATAGCTGGCATTGCATCCTTCCAAGATGCGAAGGGCCTTCAATGATTTCACCGACGAATACCGTTCTACCATCAGAAAGATGGAAAATATCCACCACCTGCATTTGAAAAGACATCGTTTGGATCCTCATAGTCCTTTATCCCGAAGAATTTGAAGGATTCTAACATCCTCTTTGCTCAAGCCAAGAAGTTTCTGATGTCGTATCATGAAGTCCTTAACATGAGTTTCAGCACTTCCCAATCCTGTTCGACCTAATTTGTCTATAATTCCAATCTGATGTTGTGTACCGTGCAGAAACTCCTCCAAGACCGCTGCTTTACTTGGATTTGGACGCAGGATAATTGACATCATATCTTCGCCACCCACACTCGCTTCTGCACCAAAATAGTCGAGCATTCGCAACTCGTCTGATCCTTCTGTTGCAATAGTAATTCTCCTACCATGGCGCCGCATGGTATCGAGAAGTTCTGGTGTTGCTCGTTCTACTCCCAACAAGTCATCTGCACTTCTCAGTATGAATTTGTCTGAGGCAATTACTCCCGGCTTCAAGACGTTGATGCCACGTACCGCAGTTCCCACACCTCCTGCGATGGCACTCCAGGAACTGACAGCGCGCTGAATGGGAGCCACTTCGGCATTAATGGCTTCATACGAGAGTGCCGCCTGCATCTTCCGAAAGTCGACGTCGGAAAGGTTCGATCTGCTCAGCGCACCTTGATCTCGCGACCGGAGATTCCGATATTGCTGGGCTCCGGTCGCTATTCCCGTCACGACTTCATCGAGAGTGCTGGCTCCCAGTAACAGAGTGGCTGTCGGTCCATAAACCGCACTGCGATCACTGGCATCCAGCAGGCTTTGCCTCTCCGCTGCGGTCAGTTCCCAAGGTTGTCCGTTGACCAGAATGTAGTTGCCAGCCCCTTCGCGAGTCGGATTGGAATAAGCCGCCGACAGTCCCTCTGCCGGAGTCGGAAATAGTTCAATCGGGAACTGAATGGGGAACGGCTGGCCAGTGGCTGGGTTGACCGTCAGCAGCCCTTTTCGCATTGCCTCTATTTCGGCATCTGTCTTCAACTCGAAGTGAGATGAGGCATTTCCGCGACGCGGGATCAGAACCAGCCTTCGAGGGATATACTCATCCGCCAACCCGCTGGGATCAGCCCGATTCACGGGATTGTTGCTGGCATAGGGATAGGGATTGAGCTTGTCTTCCGCCGGATCGGGAGAACGGTGCCGTCCGGTCTCGGCTGACATGTCGCGGTGGGTCAGCGAAATGATCGATT
>DATMFC010000371.1:0-19876 GCA_035556335.1 Planctomicrobium sp.
CGGCTGGAGCCAGGAGGAAGACCGGCAACGGTCCCGCGAGGCGGGGTTCAACGCCCACATGGTCAAGCCGGTGAACCGCACCGCGCTGACAAAGCTGCTGGCCGAGTTGCTCCCGACGTCGGAGTGATTGGGCCGCACGACGCCCACTTGGTTCTGCGATTGATTGTTTCGCGGGACTGCGGATCGGATGACATTGATACGGACTGCAACCCGCGGAGAGGGCAATTTGATTGAAAGTCTCCAGACGGGGGAGATCTCGGGAAGAGAATGGCGTCTTCCCTGGTTTTGGAGCTTCAGCGACTGGCAAGGAACCGAAAAGCACTCATCGTCGCAATGAATTCAGATTCCCTTGAGCTGAATTCGCAATGCACAAAGCCGGCGAATGGACCTTCGGTGGCTTTCGTTCACTCTCATCGATTTTCTTGGCATCGTCGATCTGGCACGTCAGTTGCACATCACAGCAGTAACCAAGTTGAAGGAGACTCAAATGTTCCCAACGACTGTCAAACGTGTCCCAGACAACACCGCAGCGCATGTCAACGCCGAGATTCATCAGAGAACGGTGGACAACATCGCACGTTTCCGGGATGCCTCGATCCCTGAAATCCGGGCGCGCATTCAAGAGTTGGATGCCGAATGGGATATTGAGCGGGTTCTCGAAGCGAACGCGGCCAGTGCTACGCTGATCGGAACGATCCTGGGGCTCAGTGTCGATCGACGATGGTTGTGGCTCCCCATCGCAGTCGGGGGATTTCTGCTGCAACATGCGTTGCAGGGATGGTGCCCCCCGCTGCCGGTCTTTCGCAGGCTCGGGATTCGAACATCCTACGAGATCGATGAAGAACGTTTCGCCCTGTTTGAGATCATGAGGACTCGGTCCGGCGGTCGACACCCGGTCTGAGCGAAGCGGATTCGGAGCAACACGATCGCGCGATTAGAGATCATTAACCACCGGACTGTCGAATTTCCGCCTCGCCGGGATTGACCGTCTGGCTCGCTGGTGACATTCAGAGGTGTGGCAGTGGCGGATGCGACGAAAATCCACGGCCTGATCATTCGCGAAAGCGAACCTCTGAACTTGGAGTTTCCATTCTCGATGCTCGAGCAGGCGATAACACCCAGACATCAGTTTTTCGTTCGCAGTCACTTTTCACTCCCTTCCCTCACTGCTCGGGAATGGCGACTGCAAGTGGATGGAGAGGTCGACTCTCCATTTGAGTTGACCTATGACGAATTGCGGAAGCTACCCGCTGAGACGCGACCTGCCACGATTGAGTGTGCCGGCAATGGGCGGGCCTTCCTCGTGCCGAAAGCGAAAGGGGTCTTGTGGGGGACCGGAGCCGTTGGCACCGCCGAATGGACCGGCGTTCTACTTTCGAATGTGCTCAGACGTGCCGGGGTCAAACCGAATGCGATCGAAGCGATCTTCCAGGGTGCAGACAGTGGGGAAGTCACTGAGGAACCCCAGTCGCCAGGGGTGATTCACTTTGAGCGAAGTTTACCATTGACGAAGGCGAATCGCCCGGAAGTTCTCCTCGCTTACAAAATGAATGGCCAGGATCTGAACCCGGAGCATGGCTTCCCAGTGCGACTTGTCGTGCCGGGTTGGTATGGGATGGCCTCTGTCAAATGGCTGAACAGAATCACGCTTTCTTCCACTCCCTTCAACGGCTATTGGCAATCCCTTGAATACTCCTATTTTCAACGGAGCCAAGGCCGTCCGTCGCTGGTCGCCATCACTGAAATGCCAGTTAAGGCCTCCATTGCCCGGCCCGCCCCGCATGAGGCCATTCCCGCCGGTGTGGTCTTTCGAGTTTTCGGTGCGGCATGGTCCGGTAAAAGCGAAATCGACTCGGTCGAGATCAGCATCGACGGCGGGTCAGAGTGGCATTCTGCAGACCTTCTTGGCAGGCCGCTGCCCTATTGTTGGCGTCTGTGGGAGTACCAGTGGCAGGTCCCCCGGGATCCGGGACGCTACCAGCTGATGGTGCGAGCAACAGACAAGGCTAGTGCCGTCCAACCTAGCGGCAGAGATCCGGATCGGCGTGGTTATATGATCAATCACACTATTCCAGTTGATGTCGAAGTGGTCTGATCATCGCCGCTGTCGCAAAAATCTTCCCACCCCTGCTGAATTCACATCTGAGCCAGAATTCCGAATGAGCTCTTCAAGGCCTTCCACAGCATTCTTCATGTCAAGATCGTCTTCGCCTTGATCATATTGTCGATACAGAGAGCGGGGGCGTCTTGCATCATAGAGGAAGCGATTGAATGGGCAAAATCTTTGACCTCGTCCCACTCACGGCGGCGTGTCAGAGGGACAACAATATGCAAGCCCTTGCCCCCAGACGTTCTCAGAAATGATTCCAGGCCCAGATCCTGCAGGCGTTGTTTGGAAACGCAACAGCCATACGTTGCACTTATCCAGCGCGTGTTTCTCCACCCAGGACGGTCATGATCTCCCCGCTGATGTAGCTGGAATCCGCTTCTGACGCGAAAAAGACATATGCTGGAGCCACTTCTTCGGGCTGCCCCGGACGCTGCATCGGCGTGTCCGCTCCATGTTCAGCGACTTCTTTAGCAGGCTTGGAAACAGGTTGCAGCGGTGTCCAGATCGGCCCTGGCGCGACGCAATTGACGCGGATTTTCCGGTCCGCAAGATTTTGAGCCAGAGACTTCGTAAAGGCATGGATCGCTCCCTTGGTGGCTGCATAATCGATCAGAGTCTTGTTCCCTTCCAGTCCCGTAATCGAGCCTGTATTGATGATCGTGCCACCCGCCTTCAGGTGTTCCAGAGCGGCCTTTGCCATGTAAAAGTAGCCATGGATATTTGTGCGAAAAGTGAGATCCCATTCTTCATCAGTGGTTTCCGACAGGCTTTGATGAGTCTCTTGATAGGCAGCGTTATTGACGAGAACGTCGAGCTTTCCAAATTCCTTGACGGTCTTGGCAACTGCTTGCCGACAGAACCTGGCATCTGTTACATCACCAGGAAGCAGGAGAGCCCTCCTCCCCTCTTTCTCCACCGCTTCTTTCGTGGTCTCCGCATCTGATTGCTCGGCCCGCAGGAAGACGATGGCCACATCAGCCCCTTACCGAGCGAACAACACCGCCACCGAGCGGCCGATTCCGGAATCTCCTCCGGTGATCAGGGCCACTTGCCCTTCCAGCTTTTCTGCCCCTTTGTACAAAGGGGCAGAAAAGCGAGGCTGGGGTTTCATGGCAGAATCGAGCCCGGGCTTCTTCTGCGTTTGAGGGGGGAAAGGGGACTTAGGTTCTTTTTGCCTGGTCGTCATATCCATCTCCGCAGCAGTTGGACACGAACCAGTCTTTCAGTGTCGGTTCGCGTCTTGGGTCCTGAAATTTTCTCGCCAAGAATGTGCGAGAAGAGCGCATCAGCTTTTCAGAGTGCAACCAGCGTGCCGCAGTTTTCAAATCGTTTACAAAGACCGATTTCATTTTCTGACGCGTACGCTGATCGGGCGCGCGAAGGAGAGCAGATGGATGAAAGGGGACCATCGTGTTCGCGCACCACGCGGAGTCGCGTCACTGCCCGGACTGCTTTGTGACGCGAATTTTGAGCCTCGGCAACGCTTAAGCCGCTGTCACCCCTTCTGATATCGATGAAAGAGCAATTGCCATTGGGAGCGGAATTTTCCAGTGTGGGAGTTCCCAATCCCTTTTTCTCAGAGGAGAACCGCAGCATGCTCTTTCTTGGAATCGATCAACATGCCCGTCAATTGACTGTCTCGCTCCGAGACCAGGCGGGGGACGTCGTCCTGGCCCGCCAGGTCTCCACACGTCCAGAGAAGGTTCTGGAATTCTTCGATCAGCTCACACAGCGATGTGTATTCAACAAGAGGAGTCCTTCATTGCCGTCGTCGAAGTCTGTGGCTTCAATGACTGGCGGATTCGAATGCTGTGGGACGATCGCTGTCACAAAGTCATCCTCATTCAGCCGGAAGAACGCAAACGCTGCAAGACCGACCGGCGTGATGCGGCCGCCTTGAGCGAATTGCTGTGGGTCAACCGGGATCGTTTCCTGGAGGGGAAGCCCGTTCTCGGACTGCGGCAGGTCGACGTCTGCAGTGCTGCGGAGCAGTTCCTCATCTCCCTTTTGGATGACCGAGAACCCGAGTTTACGAAGGACGAAGTTGGCTTCGCCGCCGCTGAACTCTTCGGGCTGGAGAACGCGGCCGATGGAATAACGGCAGGCCAGCCCGATGACCGCTTTGGGAGCGTAGCGCTTCCCCTCGTGGATCAGTTCATAACCGATTGGTTTTCCGAAGGGATGATCGATTCCAGCGTCGAGGTCGGACAGCGTTCGGAGAACGTGTTCCCTCGTCAGCCCGGCTGGAATGGATTGAGACATTCAATACCGCCCGCTAATGATCGGCCTCAGGACATCGGCTTATTTCCGAAGTCAGAAGTGTAGGTCGTACATTCTACGGCGATGTTGCGACCAGGGATCTCGATGACCAGCACGCTGAACTTTCGAAATCTTTCGTTCGCCGACGACAGAAATGAGCAGCGTGATGGGATCGTGTGATTCAGAGGCGTTTCGCAGGCTTATTGAGTAAAGGCTCGCGGTCAGTCCGCTGAGAACCGGATTGAGCCACTTCTCTTGTGCGAGTCTCCCCCAAAAGCAGGCCAGTTGCCTTCAACATTCGGAATTCTCTGGAAAGATCAGAACTCATCCACATCAGCATGGAATCGAAGCCGTGTCATTGTTTCGCACCGAGACGCCCTGGATTTAAACCTCCAAAGCCAGGCGGAGGAAGAGAGAGGCCGTGACGGAGTCCGGGGGGATGCACTCGGCTTCGCTGGCCGTCCTCCATCGAGTCCAGCGGCGGGTGAGACCCGATGGAGGACGACCGACGAAGTTAGTGGCGTCCAAAAAATACTTTCTGCAGGAAGTTTGCACAGTGAACTTGGCCTAGTTCGTCTCCGGGCTCGCAAAACCCAGATTCCGTGGGCTGAGAACTCGTGATGGCTCCTGTGAAATCCGGATGCGGTAGATCCGCACGTCCGGTTTGACGAGCGGGAAATGGAAACGGAGCATGGTGAAGCTATTGAGGCACCGGCAACCGAAAGGGTCGGAAACGGATAAGCCCGTCTCAATCACCGCGTCACATCTCGACTCCATACCCCACTATGCCCTGATTTCAGCCCCAAAAAAGGGACCTCGAAAACCGGTTTTTCGAGCCCTCGTCAGGAAGCTGATACAGGCCCGAGAAGCGACAGAATCCGATAAGGGGCCACCCTTCAAGTCGGGTTGCCAAGAGGCAGGTGAGGGAGGAAGTCTGAAAGGATGCCTTCGGTTCCGTAGGCCGTCGGTTGAAAAGAGGGATTCGCGTTTACGTCCTGACTTAATTCTTTGCTACAGAGAGTGTTGTGAGATCAGAGATCGCGCCCTTCGAGACGCTCGATTTTCCATATTTTACATAGAATCGAATAAAGTCAACTCGATTCCGTGCCAGTTCCGTGCCACGGTTTTTTGAGACCTACGCTTTAACGATCACTTCTTATCACCGCTCTTATCTCACTCTTAGCCGACGATCCGAGAGTGCCATTGATCGTTGACCCCGGTCACTCAGGCTGCCTCATTTCTCACTGGTTCATACGACAGCAAAACCGTCTTTGAACTCCCGATCGTGACAGTTTTCAGGTTTGTTCCAGCGTCCTCAAAATCGCCTTGAAGAATGTCCCGATGGAGGGGCTTTCCAACTGCCATTTCAAGGTCATAGTGCTGTACAACCAAACTGCAACTCGTCTCCAAATTACAGATTGCGACAATACCGAAATGGGATTTATTTTCCACCCACTCCTGGCCCTGATTGCGTCTGCGACTGATCGGGAACTGGCAAAGTACATCCAGTTTCTGAAGGAAGAGAACAAGATCCTGAGAGCGAGAGTGCCTGGGCAGATTCACACGCGCCGTGATGAGCGGGAGAGACTGCTCAAGTTTGGGAAGGCGATCGGTCGAGCGATTGAGGAATTGATCACCATCGTCAGCCCGAGCACCTTCTATCGCTGGCTCAGGGAGGACGGGAAACCGAAACGAAAGCAGAATCCCAAAGGTGGCCAACGAAAACCCAGAGAGATCCGGGAACTGGTCATTCAGATCGCGACGGTGACGGGGTTCGGTTACAGTCGCATCCTCGGTGAGTTACGAAAATTGGGCATCAAGAAGATCAGTCGTCAAACCGTTCGCAACATTCTCAAGGAGGAGGGGATTCAGCCTGGCCCCGACCGAACCTCGGACTCCTGGACAAACTTTCTCGAACGGCACAAAGAGACACTCTGGGCTTCCGATTTTTTCAGCGTGAAGACGGTAACGCCTCGAGGACTCCGCGACTTGTACGTTCTCGTGTGGTTGTGCGTTTCTACCCGAGAAGTGATAGTCTCCGAATCCACGGAGCATCCCACATCCGCCTGGGTGAGTGAACAGGCGAGAAAGTTCATTGATGAAACTGCGGGGCGGGAGCACAAGCCCGACATCGTGATGCACGATCGTGATACCAAGTTCAGCAGAGAATTCACGGAAACACTGAAGTCTCACGGCCTGAGAACCAATAAACTTCCCAAGACCAGTCCCAACTTGAACGGACGCTGCGAAAAAATCATCGGCACAATCAAATCTGAGTGCTTGTCAAAGTTCATCGTTTTCGGCAAACGGCATCTGGACTACTTGGTCGCTGAGTTCGCAGATTATTATAACCGGCATCGCAGCCACATGTGTCTTGGGCATCTGCCGCCAGTGTGCGAGGAACCGCAAGAAGTCGAGAAATTGAGCCTCAATGAGATTGAAGTGAAGTCGTTCGTAGGGGGAATGATCAAGGGCTTCGAACGGAAAGCGGCTTGAATAGGAACACCTCAGCATTTGGAGGGGTTTCTGATGGCTTATTACTGGTCCAGTGACCGGTAGCATCTGTTGAGTTCGAGCGGGACTGCTTCCTCTCCATTTGTCTTGATCAGACCGTACAGGACAGTCTGCACATTTTTGCGGATCACCATTTTACCCCAAATGTTGATCTCCAAAAAACTTTTCGTTGACTGCATCTGTTGGACCGAAGGCGTTCGAGCGGAATTCCACTTGATCTCGTCTCATTTGAACAATTTTGAAGGACCAGTTTCAGGTTGTCTGGCTCGAATCCGGCGAGTTCTCAGTGTTCCTGCGCCCAATCCTTCTCCCTTCCAGGCCCACCCGGCTTGCACGCTGACATTTCCACCGAAATTGAGTTCTTCCCGAAGGTGTCCCTTCACCGTCAGGAATGGGGCCCTTCGAATGCCTGTTGGATGAAGAGGTCGGCTATGCCTTTCAGGTCGGAACCGTCTACATTATGCTTCCCTCTCTGTTACCAACTTGCCTTGGGTGTTGTTGCGTCCAACTGGTATGAGTGACATAATCACGATCTCGGCATGGAGGGTGGCGTTCTGACTGTTTGACGGTCAGGGCAGATTGGGCAATCTTTGATGGTTGCAGAGGCATCCTCCTTTGAAGCGGGCCACGTTGATGTCGGGTTCTTCATCACAATTTGATGCCTCGGGTTCCGCCCTCGGATACATCTATCAGTGCCAAATGGCTTTGCTGCTTGCTCTGAGAAAGGACGATGATCCGTCGTTGGCTGTGAGTATCGAGAAAATCGACGACATCACATTCGAGAACAACGGTACAGCGTACCAGCGGCTACAAACTAAACATCAAGTCGTCCCGGGTTCCGTGACCGATGCAAGCGCAGATGTTTGGAAAACAATCCGAATCTGGAGCGAAGAAATCGCGTCATCGAAATTGGTTCCAGACAAGACGCTCCTCTTTCTTTTGACGACAGGAAGTGCAAAGGCTGAATCAGCGCTTGCGTATCTCCGTGGTGATGGAGAAAGGCAGCCACAGACAGCCCGATCAATGCTTGAGTCGACAGCAGAGCAATCAGATAGCAAAGTCATCAAGAAGGCATTCGCTACTTATTCTCGTCTCACACAATCCCAGCGAACTTCGCTATTCGAAGCAATTCATGTTTTGGATAGATCGCCAACTGCCGTTGAGGTGAGACCGTTGCTCATTCGAGAACTTCGACTTTCAGCGGAACAACAGCATCGAAATGCATTGGCGGACAGACTGGAGGGTTGGTGGCTAGAGCAGGTAATTTCACATCTCACGTCGCCTGCCAATATCCCGATTCCCGTGGAACGGATTCTCGCCCAAGTTGTCGAGATCAGTCGTCAATTTCACCGTGACTGTCTACCTGATGACTTTCTGACTGTTGACGTTCCTCCCGAAGACTGTCCGGCCAACGATGTACGCCGATTTGTCAGGCAATTAGAACTGATCGGTATTAAAACTGACCGAATCCGAGCAGCGCAGGAAGATTTTTATCGGGCAGTAGCACAGCGTTCGCGTTGGGTTAAGGATTCTTTAATCGATCTTCCCGAACTCGCAGCCTTTGAAACCCGTCTTCACGTAGCTTGGAAAGCAATGTTTGACCTCATGGTCGAAGCACTCAGCGACTGTCGTCTAGAAGACGAACAACGAAAGCAGGGCTGGAATCTCTACAATTGGGCACAGACGCAAGCGCCGGCAAACTGCGGGCTATGGGTGCGACCTCAGTTTCAAGCCAGCTACATGACTACCGGTTCATTTCACATATTGGCTGACAAAGATCCACCTCGCATCGGATGGCATCCAGATCATACGAATCGATTGAGTACAAACACGCCTCAAGGAAGTTAGCCAATGATGGAACCATGGGCCAATCGTCCCGCCGAAATAGCACACTTATTAAATCCGGCATTTACCGGTGCAGTGCTTCGCCTCGCAGTTGACGGCTACCGTCGTGAGTCCGCCACAGGAATGCCATTTTCTTTGGCATTTCTCGTGCTCCCATTTTCGCTTCACAAACACACCGTTGAGCGTCTGCCGGTGAAAGTGACTTCTCATTTGCAGCAGTGGGTTCAGGACAATCGTGATGTCTTACTGAATTTTCAAAGCCGGATGCGGACGCTAGTGCCTTATACTCGTGAAGGGATCATCTTCGCAGGACAACGACAGATTGTCACATTTGACGAAAACGGACTGCTTCTACCTGGGAACAAAAAACTTTTCAAAATATCAGCATTTTCTGCTAACGGGATTAGCGTTCCAGAAACATTAAAGCGTGCAACATTCATGGGTAGATGGCTGGCGTTGTCTGGCTCTCCAACCTCACTTTACTCTGTTCTCGGAGTGACTCCCTAGCCATGCAAATACTGTCATTGTCCATTTACAATTCCAGCGGGAAACGTCGAGACGTTGCTTTTCGACCTGGGAAATTGAATATCATTACCGGAGCAACAAAGACGGGAAAAACGGCAATCATTGGCATTATCGACTATTGCTTAGGTCGAAATGACTACGTGGTTCCAGCAGGCATAATTCGGAACAATGTCACTTGGTACGTGCTACATGTCCAACTCGATAAAACGCAAGCAATCATTGGACGTCCAGCGCCAGTAGGTTCGATTACAACATCGGATGTATTCTTGGACGTTGGCAGCGACCTAACTGTTCCGGATTATGGAGAATTGAAACGAAATATGGGAAGTGGGCAGCTAGTCTCATTCCTGGGAGAACAGCTTGGAATTGCAGGCAACGAACATGTACCACCTGAGGGACGCACGAGGCTTCCTTTGCAAGTTAATCTCAAGCATGCGCGTTTTTTGCTATTTCAGCCACAGTACCGGATCATGGCTCCAGATTTGATGTTTTATCGACAGCAGGAGGAGTTCGTTTCGCAGGCGATCCGTGACAGCCTTCCCTACTTCCTTGGAGCTACGCAAGACGATCAATATGCGAAGCTTCAAGAGCTTCGTCTTGCCCGTCGAGAACTTCGCCTGCAGGAGCGGCGCTTGGCCGATGAGGAATCAGTGAGAGGAAGGGACGCTTCGCGTGCATTGGCGCTTGTCGAAGAAGCGAGACATGTTGGAATCTTGGAGACAGGTGCGAATACCTTTGAGGGAGCGGTTGTCTTGCTGAAAGCCCTTGACGGGTGGATTCCTTCGAGAGACGAAGCGGCTCCGAACAACCGAATCGAAGCGCTCCGCCAGGAAAGGGGGCAGCTTTTGTCTGAGTTCAAGGCAATACAGGGAGAAATTGATGCTGCAAAGGCATTTACCGTAGCGCAAGATGATTACACGGCAGAGATCACCGATCAGTCGGAGCGTCTCGCCGCAATTGGTCTTTATAGAATACAGCCCAATAACACATGTCCTTTATGCGAATCGGAACTTCAGGGAGTTGTTCCAACGGCAGACCTCATCAATCAGAGCATTGCTGAGCTTAAGGATAACATTGGCTCAGCATTTGCTCAGCGGCCCCGACTTGATGAATTCGTCGCTCAGCGAGAGGAACGACTGTCGCAATTGCGTCGAGCTCTCTCTGCCAATAAAGGTTCGATCGAAGCAATCGTTGAACAAGAGGACCAACTTCGACGGGAACGTGACCGTATAGCCGAGCAGGCACGGGTTGCTGGTCGTGTGGGACTTTTTCTTGAAAGTCTTAGTGCGGCTTCAACCGATGGAAATCTGAACGTCGGCATAAGAAAACTACAAGAGAAAGTCGACCAACTTGAGAGAGAGCTGTCCGACGATGTGGTTGAGGACCGTCTGGAATCCATTCTTCGATTGATGTCACGATGGATGACGGAATGGGGTGGCCAACTTGAGTTCGAACACGCTGCTTGGCCACTTGGTTTTGACCTTAAGCACCTAACCGCCATTTCTTTTCGGGACGATCGTCCGGAACGCATGTCTGAGATCGGAGGCGGATCAAACTGGCTGATTTGCCACCTCGTTACACACTTTGCTTTGCAAAAGTGGTTTGTCAAAAAGAAGCGTCCGGTTCCTCGTTTCCTTGTCCTTGACCAACCATCACAAGCGTATTTTCCGAGAGAGAAGCCGTTCGAAGGGAAGGTTGAAGATCTTAGTGACAAAGAGCGTGAAGGGGTAAGGCGTATTTTTAAATTCTTTTATGATATGGTGTGCGAACTTTCCCCAAGTCTTCAGGTGATTGTAACCGACCACGCAGATCTCCCAGAGGACTGGTTTACGGAAGCTGTTATCGAGAACTGGCACGAAGGCGATGCCCTCGTGCCGAGGAAATGGTATGAGTAGAGTCTCACTCCATTGTTGTTCGATTATGTTTTGTGGTTATCTGTCTGCCACATCGTTTCACATTTGGAAATCAGAGTGTGGCCGAGAGTGAAATCTTCTGGTTATGTTTGGTATTGCCGGATGAGGCGTACCAACACCTCTGATGCCAAGGTTACTTTTCCTGTCCGCCTATTGTCTGACAGAGCGGAACTAATTCATCTTGTTTGAGTGGGCTACTATGCGTATTAATCATGTCGAGATTCAGAACTTTCGAAAGCTCAAATCTGTTCGGATTGATTTCAGCAAAGAGACCACACTGCTCGTTGGTGCTAATAACAGTGGCAAAACGTCAGCGATGATTGCCTTGCGTCATTTTCTGATTGATCGAGGCTCGCTCACCACAAATGACTTTACCCTCTCGAACTGGGCGGCGATCAATGCGATCGGATCGCGTTGGCAAAATCCGGATGCCGAAGGAAGAATTCCGGAAGCAACGCTGGATGAGTGGAACAGTGTCCTCCCTTCTTTGGACATTTGGCTGAGCGTCAAAGATGATGAAATTCATTTTGTTCGACATCTGATTCCGACGCTGGACTGGGATGGCGGTTTATTGGGAGTAAGACTTCGGTGTGAACCGAAGGATCCAGTGGCTCTTCAGACGGAATTTCTGACTGCAATCGATTCCGCCAAGGCGACAAAGGCAGGGGCATCTAAAGTATCCGGTAAACAGAAAGCAGATTTTACGCTTTCATTGTGGCCTGAGTGTTTGTTGGAGTTCCTAGAACGGAAACTACGTACACATTTCACTATAAGGGCTTACATCCTTGATCCCGCCAAACAGACTTTGCCTGTCAATGGAATTGCAAATCCTCAGCCGCTTGAGGTGGATGCGTTGCCGATCGAAGGCGATCCTTTCGAAGGGCTGATTGTCATTCACGAGATCCACGCACACCGAGGGATGGAGGATGCGTGGGGGACGGGAACAGGCGATGGCGAAGGCCAGCAGTTCCGACGAGTCAGACTCAAACTCTCGGAGCAACTTCGTTCTTACTATTCGACGCACCTTGACCCTTCAGACGAACCTGAACCGGCCGATCTTGAGGCCCTTCAAGCCATTGAGGACGCCCAGAAGGCTTTTGATGATCGACTGACGACGGGGTTCAAAGCGGCCATTGGAGAACTGGAACAGCTCAACTATCCCGGCGTTGCCGATCCGAAGCTCACAATTTCCACACGTGTCCGGCCGCTGGACGGGCTCAATCACCAGTCCGCCGTCAGGTATGAGGTGGCTTGCAAGAATGACGGGGCATCCAAATCAGGATCCTTGAGGCTCCCGGAGGACTACAACGGGCTCGGCTTTCAGAATTTGATCTCGATGGTCTTCAAGTTGATGAGTTTTCGTGACAGTTGGCTCAAGGTCGGCAAGGCCGGAAAACGTCAGGTCGCGGTGCCAACCAACCGGGTGACACATCCACCGCTGCATCTTGTCCTCATCGAAGAGCCGGAAGCTCACCTGCATGTGCAGGTGCAGCAGGTCTTTGTCAGAAAGGCATACGAGGTACTCCGGAATCACCCGGATCTCAGGGACAACAAATCGCTGCACACGCAGTTAATTGTCAGCACGCATTCCAGTCACGTCGCGCACGAAAGCCAGTTCGATTGCTTGCGATATTTCCGCCGTGTTCGACCAGCAGCACTCGGTGATGTTCCCACTGCTACGGTCATCAATTTGTCCGAAGTCTTCGGAAAGGACGATGAGACAGCGAAGTTTGTCACCCGTTATCTCCGGTCAACGCACTGCGAACTGTTCTTTGCTGATGCCGCAATCCTTGTCGAAGGGGCAGCGGAACGTATGTTGATTCCACATTTCATCCGAAAGAAATATGAGGAGCTGAACCATCGGTTCGTCACGCTTCTGGAAATCAGCGGCAGCCATGCCCATCGTTTTCAGCCGTTGATTGAACATCTCGGCCTTTGCACGTTGGTGATCAGCGACCTTGATGCCAAAGATGCCGACACGAGTAAGGCGGTTCCCGCCAAGCGTGGAGCACGGCAGACAACTGGTAACCCGACATTGCTTAAATGGCACCCCAAGAAGGATATGGTGGATGATCTACTCGGCCTTACCGCTGCCGATAAGCAATTACCTCTGCCAGATGGTCAAGGCTGTGTGCGGATTGTGTTTCAGGAACCTGTGCAAATAAACCTGGGTTCACAGTCGGCGGTCGAGTGCTTGGCCACCACATTCGAAGACGCCTTAATTCTGGAGAACTGCGAACTATTCAAGGCTCTTGACGGAACAGGCATATTCAAGAAAGTCAAGGATGCCATTGCCAAGGCAAAGGATGCGCAGTCGTTGTGCGATCAGCTTTTCAAAATCATTCGGGATGGAAACAAAGCGGAATTCGCCCTCGACTTGCTTTGGGCGGACAAGCCTCGCCCCCCGGTCGAAGCGATGAATCCGCCAACCTACATTGCCGATGGGCTTGAATGGCTTCAAAGGATGCTCCAGCCGGAAGCGGTCGTTGTGATACCTTCGACTCAGGAGGCAGCGTTATGAATAGCAATCTTAAAGCAGACCCGAGCATTGATGCTCACGTTGTTGGAGATATTGTCGGCTACTTGCTTCAGGAGCCTCCGAGGAGTTTTTTTCTGTACGCCGGAGCAGGTGCAGGAAAAACCCGGACGCTCGTCTCAGTTCTGGAACAGTTGCAGGACGAGAGGGAACGCAGAATGCGCCTCAAGAGCCAGCAGATCGCCGTGATTACGTACACCAACGCCGCATGTGACGAGATCGTTCATCGGCTTCGGCATGATCCGTTGTTTGACGTTCGGACGATCCATAGCTTTGCGTGGGGGTTGATCCAGGGATTTAACAGCGACATCCGAACTTGGCTCAAGGCTCATCTGGGAACAGAAATCGTTGAGTTGACTGAGGAGCAGAGGAAAGGGAGACCAGGCACGAAGGCGGCTGTGGAGCGGGAACGGAGCATTCACTCAAAAACAGAACGATTAGGCTTGCTTGATCAGATTCGCGCATTCACATATAGCCCGGAGGGGGACAATCGCGATCGGGATTCGCTGAATCATTCGGAGGTCATCGGTTTGACGTCGGCATTTCTTCAAGGGAAGCCGCTGATGCAGCAGTTGCTAATCTGCAAATATCCGATACTCCTGATCGACGAGAGCCAGGATACGAACAAACATCTCATCGAGGCACTGATGGAGGTCCAGCATGACCATGCTGATCGTTTCGCTGTCGGACTGATTGGTGACACGATGCAACGCATCTATACTGACGGTCGGGCGGACCTCGCGGCCATCATCCCTGAGAATTGGGCGACTCCCAGGCTGATGATGAACCATCGGTCACCAGTTCGTGTCGTGCAGCTCATTAATACGATTCGGTCCGACGCCGACATTGAACAGCAAAAGTGTCGATCTGATGCCTTGCCAGGCTCTGTGCGGCTGTTTCTGTGCCCGGCGAAAACGGCGAATCCTGAAGTTGTTGAGAGAAATGTTAGAGCCAGGATGGCTGAAATCACCAATGACCCTGCATGGAACAACACGCTACACGTGAAAACACTGATTCTTGAACATCAGATGGCGGCACGTCGTATGAACTTCGCAGAATTATTTGAACCACTCTACCGCATCGAAACCTTTCGAACGGGTCTTCTGAATGGCGACTTGCCTCTGCTCGCATTCTTTACCGATCTGCTACAACCACTGGTCAGCGCCGGACTACAGAAGGACCAATTCAAGCTCACAGCGATCCTGCGACAACATTCCGAACTTCTCAGCGAGGAAGTCTTTCAGGCAGCCGGAGCCAACCAGCCGGATAGCCTTCGTCTTGCCAAGACGGCCGTTCACCAACTCCTTGAATTGTGGTCTGGGGATGGAGATCCCACGCTTGCACAAGTGCTGGAATGCGTACATTCCCATCGGCTTTTCCCGATTCCTGACTCGCTCGCGCCATTCGTAACGCCCACCGAAGGTGACGACGATGACGAACAAGAGATTGGAGAGTCCCAGGAGAACGAGGCGACGGCGAATCTCGCGGCCATTCGCGCCTGCCTTCAGGCTCCGTTTTCACATGTGCAGGCATACCATGACTATGTGACGGAATCGGCTACATTCGATACTCACCATGGCGTGAAGGGGAGGGAATTTGACCGCGTTATGGTGGTCATCAACGATGCTGAATCCAGGGGCTTTCTGTTCAAATACGGAGCGTTGCTCGGCACAAAGTCAGCGTCAACCTCACGAGGGAGGTCGCAAGAGGCGAAAGAATCATCGGAAGACCGGACCCGTCGACTCTTTTATGTGACGTGCAGTCGGAGCAAGAACAGTCTTGCCGTCGTTGCTTACACAGAGAATCCGGAAGTGGTGAAAACACACGCTCTCAGCAAGCAGTGGTTTGAGCCTACTGAGATTGAGTCGATCAATCCGTAAGCCAATGATTTTCCAAGGCATCTGACTTGGGTCACGCCGATGAGCCTGAAAATCGTCCGTTGCCACAAGTCCCTTCAAAATGCGGAATAGCAACACCTTCCACGAACCTCGCTGTAAGCGACAAAGATTTTCTATTCAGCATTTTGCATATTGGCCAGTACGACTCATGGAATTCTAAACTATGACAATACAGCGAGAAGGCATCGTGTCTGTCCTGGACTGCTTGCTGAATCGTGGGCTTGGAGCTGATGCAGATACGCTGGAGTTCGTCAATATGAAGCACGACGCTCTGGTGACTAAATTAGTAAACTACCTCAATGCACACCGCCACTTTTTGGGGTATTGCCATATCGAGATAGGACAAGCCCTGAACGACAAGGGAGTTGATGTCATCTTGACCGCCCCAAAATGCAAGGTTGGCTTCCAGGTCAAGAGCCATTTTGATGTCACAGAGGATGACTTTGCATCCAAGGTCAAGCGTCAGTTTGCTGAAGCGCTGTCATTCGGACTTGACCACTACTACATCTTGCTTTGCTCGGCCATGATGAAGAATGGCAAGAAGGATTATCGACAACGAGTGGCGCATTTGCTGAACGAGATTCGCCTTTTCAAAGGCGTCACATTTGACGCTTTCGGTCCTCTTACGACCATTCAGTATTTTCGATCACCGGTCGTCATTTCGAGAGATGAATTACTGAAAAGAATGGTGATTACCGACGATTGCCTTCACGAGTATGAGAAGGGCTACGAGCATCTCCCCGAAGTCACTTCCACTGAGATTATCGCTGCTCAGAAACGACTTGATGAAGAGTTTGGTGACGAGTAGTGGGACGTTGAAGGTGGGACAGCAGCATGGCAAGATCTCCAACGTCTGATCGAACAGGCAGAAGCAGACCAGTTTACAATCGCCTATTGGCCTACGCTTCCGCCTGAAATACGGCAGCAACGATCTAGCGTGATTTCTTCTATTCAATTGACCCTCAAGGCATGTCGGAAATGCAATTCTTGGGGAGACGGGAGTGAAGACAAGCTGTTTCAATGGTTAGATCATGTTGAGGAATCCATGATTCCGTACACATCGTTGCCTAACCTACTGAAGATCGATGAAAGCGTTAAGCAGTACTTGCAGATTCATCAGGCGATGGATGATGGACGACCTCACCCATTCCACAATAATCAAGAAAATAAGGTGTCGCATGTCGGATGGCGTGAGGGTGATTCTCCTATTATCGATATCTAGCTCAGAATCTCCGACATCTTGAAGTGGTCAATCGTGGCTGAGCATAGCGGTTGCGGTCAAGCACGTAATCCTTGTGGACGATGGCATTCGCGGATTCACCGAGATGTATGTCATGGTCTGGCTGTACATGACGACACGGGAGATAATTGCCTCGGAATCGATGCAGCACCCGAACTCTGCCTGGGTGGTGAAACAAACCGAAGTATTTCTGGACCAGACGCTGAGTCGGGACGAAAAGCCGTCCATTGTGATGCACGACCGGGATGCCAAGTTCAGCAAGGAATTCGTGGCCAAACTGGAAGAACATGGCGTTCGCCATAACGCTTTCCTTGGTTCCGGGCGTGAAATGAAGCACGAAGGGAGCATCGCTGTGATCTTCGAACAGCAGTTTCACGGCTTCGGTCACGTTTCCCTGCGGCCAAGGGCCGCGTGACAGGATCACTTACTCAGCGGTATGCCATTCGTCGATCAGTTGGATTCCGGAACGGGGAACCACCAGGTGGACGGCACCGGTGTTGCATCAACAGGAGAATTTTACGACACCTTCCTACTCTGATCCCCAATAATTCGTGCTTTTGATGAGCGGGCCGTCGTTTTCGATATTCAGGAGATCCATGTTACTCCGGGTGTCAGATTCTGTTGGTCACGGGACATCTCTGCCACAGTTTCGACCGGATGCAAACTTCTGAGAAATGGGCGCTATTGAGTGGGCGACGAGACCCGCCGGATTCCGATCACCAAAGCCAGGCCGGGGAGATGTGATCGAAAACAGTGTTTGGCAGGGGAGGAACGCGGCTTCTCTGACCATCCTCCATCAGGTCCAGCCTGGTGTGAGACCTGATGGGGGACGGCCGACGAAGCCAGGAGAGAGATTCCGGGGCAGATTATCCACGGACGCATGTGCCGCGCCACGGTCTCCGCGACGTTCACAACCACCGCATTTCCGAATTGCCGGTAGGCTTGCGTGTCCGAAACCGGGATAGTGAAAGTTGACTCGCCCAGCCGGTCGAAACCCATCAGTCAGGCACATTCTCGGGGTGTCAGACGGCGGGGATTTTTGTTCTTCTGGCGAATCAGGATTTTCCGAACCGTCCTTGTAGTATCGGGCTGACAACGTACGGGCGACGTCATCCGGCCCCGCCAGTCCGAAGCCGAACCCGTTTCCCTTCCGGCGGTGTTTCTCCGCGTAGTCTTGCAGATATCGCCACATGTGATCCGTCAGGGTATATCGCGCACAGAAGTATTCGTTCTGAATATCGACAACAACGATTGCCCGTTGCCCCATGAGACTCTCCTGTGTGAAGATGTGGAAGACATTGATGCTGACAACGACTACGGTCAGCATCATGAGATCCGGCGTAATCGACGTTGCCAGATTCTATTCTGACACAGGGATCATGCGAAGACGGACGGTGATCAAAATCGGCCTGCGTTGAAGCCTGGTGAAGAGGGATACAATGTTCGGGTGGAGTTTAGCACCGGGGGGAAAGCAGAAATACAGAAACGCCCCGGGAAGCCCAGGGCGTTTTGAGAGTAACTGGTTCGCTAAGGTCGCTCGAAATTGCTCCTTCTGATCAATCCGGACAGTCTCACGACCGCCAGAGCCGAACAGCAAGTCTCTGGCAGATGCAAACCGGTCTAGAACAGGCCCGATCCAAACTGAGGACGCGACCAGTTTATCAGTCCGGGTGCCGTTGTCGGTGGGTTGGCAGGTCTGAACTGCACTGGCTGGCTGTTGAATCGGGGATCCCGCTGAATGGGAGCCTGTGGCTGGAAACGATCGGGGGTCCGATTGTTGTGATACCCGTTATTGTTGTATTGCCCGTTGTGATGGTTTCCATTCACTCCCGGATACTGAACAGGTCCGACCTGATGGCGCTGTGGAAGGTCATACCGGTTTCGCATCTGAGTTTGGCTTTGAACCTGCGGAATCGGGTGATTCCACTGCGGGTTTTGTCCAGTTGCCCCCCAGTACGGAGTCAAAGCGGCACTATTGGTGGAATTGGTGCCGTATGGAAGTGCTCCCATGTTTCCATCCGAAAATGTATTCGGAAAGCATCCATTCTGATTCTGGGCATGAGCGTTCTGGCTCATCACTCCGGCAAACACGAGTCCAGCAACAGCAGCGGTGAATCGAATCGTGGTCATGGAAATTCTCCTGTCGAGTTGTTTCTGTTTTCTGGTGACGTTTGTCACATGAATGACTCAATTGCACAGCGCATGCCAATTCTTGGTTATCTTCATTTTTTTACTGCCAATTCACGTTTTCCCTGTGTTTTAATTGAAAAGCAAATGAGGGAAATCAAAATGACGCCACAAAAATGACATCAAAATGTAGAAACTCGCAATCAAGAATGAAAGAGTTGCAAGAGCAGGGAGAGTTGTTTTGATGTCATTCTCAAGAAAACCGGAAAAGGGGACGCAGATGACGCTTTCTGCCGATGCTCTCCTTCGCTACCACTTACAGAAATGAACGGCAGCGCCTCGAAGAATTCCACTGCGCTTCTCCTGCACGTCACTCCTCCTCGCGCCTGCGTACCATCGAACCGAATCTCAAGCCCGGCGGAAAATATGAGATGGCCACGCTGGAACTGCGCGAAGGAATGGCGGTCGATTCCGCAACCGGTGGCTCTCAACCAAACACTGGGAGAATGTCGTCTCTCAGCCACCAAAACGAAAAAAGGCTTGAGCGAGCGTTGTCGCCGGTAATTGAACTGGACTGTGTCCTGTTCATGCAGAACACAAAGCAGACGTGGGGAACGTCCTGGCTGTATCGCGACAGTGGTCCGTGTTGAACCAGTACACTCCAGGATGCCTGAGCCCTGGAGTTCAAGTTGGACGGTGGTCTTCTCCGGCAATCATCAGTTCGAACAAGACCGGGAGGTTCTGGTCGGTTCTCTCCGGTATGGTGAGACCCTCTTCTGCTGACCGCCTTACTGCGATGGTTCCGCGTTCTGAGGAGACACTTTTGATCGACGAAACAGCCGATCGATGCTGAAACGCCCTCCGCCGATGATCAGGAAAGTGAAAGCAACGGTTAAATACAACACCGCC
>DATMFC010000372.1:0-1517 GCA_035556335.1 Planctomicrobium sp.
CTCTCCACGGTGGTTCGGTCGAGATATTCCTGCCGCAACGGTTATGATCGGTGTAATCCCTTGACGGATTGTCAACTTTTCGGGGAGATGATTGCCAGAAAGTCCCCCTCAGGCTCGGAGAAAACACCGAACGCGCTCACAGCAAGTCTTACGGTCAGAGAGAGTTTGTTCATCACGTCGAAACGCAAGTTGAACGGGCTCATCGTCGAACAAACTGCTGTATGACAAAAACTTTTCAGTATTTTCCCTGTACTTTCCGGAAACCTCAGGCGTATCCTGTCCCAAAGACTTTGTTTCCATTTCATTACGGTCCTCCTCAGTTGGAAGACCGCGTCACAACCTCTCTATTGACTGTTCTCACGACCGAATGAGTACGTCACTGGAATCCTTCGTCAATGTCCTTCGACGGAGCGGACTCATTGATGAGTCCGCCATTGCGGAGAGCGTGACGAAATTACTTCAGCCCACCTCTCAGGAAACGACTGCCCAGTCAGACACCTCCCAGCAGCCTCCCAACGGAAACATCACCGGAGAGGCGCTCGCAGAAGCTCTGGTCACCCGGGATCTCATTACTTCCTGGCAGGCATCAAAGCTGCTCCAGGGAAAGCACAAAGGCTTCTTTCTCGGGAAATACCGACTGCTACGACTCCTGGGAAAAGGGGGAATGAGTTCCGTCTACCTGGCAGAACACGTTCTCATGCGGCGTCGCTGTGCCATCAAGGTTCTTCCCTGGAAACTGGTCAAAGACAGTTCGTATCTCCAGCGATTTCACCGGGAAGCCCAGGCCGTGGCTTCGCTCGATCATCCGAACATCATTCGGGCCTATGATGTCGATCACGAGAAAGACGGAAATCTCGAAATCCATTTTCTGGTCATGGAATACGTCGAGGGAAAAAATCTCTTCGACCTCATTCAACAATCTGGTCCCCTCTCTCCCACGGTCGCTGCGGACTACATCCGACAAGGGGCAAAAGGACTGGTTCATGCCCACGCGGCCGGAATGGTGCACCGGGACGTCAAACCGGGAAATTTCATCGTTGACCAGAACGGTGTCGTCAAGTTGATGGACCTCGGTCTGGCCCGTGTTGCAGCCGAAGAAGATCACTCCCTGACCATCGCCCATGACGAACGGGTCCTCGGAACAGCCGACTATCTTGCTCCGGAACAGGCGGTCGACAGCCATCTGGTCGATGCCAGAGCCGATCTCTACAGTCTGGGATGTACCCTCTATTTCCTGCTGACAGGGCGTCCCCCCTTCAACGAAGGAACACTCGCACAACGATTGCTGGCCCATCAGACCAAAGAACCGACATCCCCGCAATCACTCCGCAAGGATCTTCCGGAAACCCTGTTACTCATTTTGCGGGGACTGATGGAAAAAGACCGCGAAAAGCGAATCCAGTCGGCAGTGGATGTTGTCGCATTGCTCGATCACTGGCTCGCCAACGACGCGGAAACTCCGAAGCTGGCCGCTGCACCTGAACCTGCCGTCCCACCGGCGGTTCCCACCTCCACAG
>DATMFC010000373.1:0-10080 GCA_035556335.1 Planctomicrobium sp.
TTTCTCTGCCCAATCCCGATCGAAGGCTCGACGTTCTTCTTCGCTGGCTCCCCGTAATGTCATGCGGGCAGCAATGCGATCTTCTGTCAGTCGCTCGAACTGTTCTCTCTGTTCCTCGGTTAACCCAAACGAGTCTGCAACGGAGGCATCCCGAGAAAAAACGCTGGGCCCTTCCCGATGAAATCGCAGCTGTTCCAGACGAACTCCCTGTTGTGGGGTCAGAATTTCCCGAATACTGTCGTCGGTTTGTCTGCGAATCCCGTCAGCCCGACTTCGCATGTCTTCACGAACCTGATTTCGTTCCTCTTCCGTCTGGGCCGCCTGAAATCGTTCACGAATATCGGTGAACTGGTCTCCATAGTTTCTCTGATCCTCGACCAGCAGATCGATCCGTTTTTGCTGTTCCTCAGTAATGGCAAGTTCAGATCGGGTGGCCTCATTGTTGAGTTCTCCCAACAGTCCTCCCCCCCGAGCGAAACCTCCACCGGGACCGCCGCCAAATCCACGACTCCCCCCGGGGCCAAAGCCTTGGCCGAACACCGGTACTGTCATCAAAAGGCAACAGAAAAAGCCGGCACAAATACCAGTGACCCAGCGATGTGCGGACATGACACAAAACTCCTGCAACAGCAGTAATCCGGATTTCCGTTTCAAGGTTGATGAAACTCCGCTATTACTGAAATGGTATCTTCTGAAACGTCGAACCTGAACCGTTCAATCGGAGCGTGCCGATCGATTTGTTCCGAACTCAATATGACAAAACATGTTACATTGTGACGGCATTTATCGGACCCCGGATGTTGAAAGCCAGCGTAAATTTGACCTTGTGGAATTCACATTGGTTTCAAACGTGCGGTCCTTTTTTCCCGTAACGGTGTTTAAACACAGAGCCTGAAATTATTGTGAGTGAAACATGACGGTCCCTGAATGATGCAACACCGTCACTCTAAATTCGGATCGGTCATGATCATGAAAAGCGTAATTCTTCGGAACTTCCGGTTCTGTCTGTTGTTCTGTTTCGGTTTCACTGCCGTTTCAGTGGGACTGGCGCAGGAATTCGAAACAACCGACCCCGAGGGCTCCGGTTTTCGGAGATCATTTGGTCGAGGGGACATGGGCCGAGGCGGTGGTCGTGACTTCCGCCGATCCTTTAATTCTGCCGAAAACAACGATGACGGCGGGGGTTACGGCCCCAGTGGTGATCGTTTTGGCGGACGTGGATTTCGCCCGGTCTCCGATGATGAATTGGAGAGCGTTATGGGAGAAGAAGAGGCCTATCAGATTCGCCGGGGATTCCCCGATGGTTTCCGTCGTGGACCAGATTCTTTTAGAGAAGGATCGTACGGTGGTCCTGGAATGGACTCGCCCGCCTCCAATCTCCCCGCGACGGCCAGAAGAACTACTTCCGCCACCAAGACTCGTGTGACACAAACAATTCCAGAGACATACCTTACGGGTGATTTGGATGGAGATGGGCAAATTTCATTTTTTGAATGGCGGCAGTGGAAGCGAGGAGATTTAGCGGGGTTTAACGCACTGGACCATAATCAGGATGGATTCCTGACTCCTGCGGAACTGAGGAAAGGACCATCCGGCACCTCAGTCGTCTCTTCCCCCATTGCAGTAAGCACTTCGAGCGGACCGGCAGGGGAGACAACCGATTCCCGCTCCTCCGGCAGACGCGGGGAATTTTCCCGCACGTCAACAGTTTCCGCACCCTCAACTCCTTCAGGTAGCCCAAGTTCCCCTTCATCCGATGCGGACGTACTGAAGAAACGAGCGGAGAACATGTTCCGCCACCTGGACAAAAACCGGGATGGTTCTGTTTCAACAGAAGAATGGGGAGCCTCCACGCGACTCAAGCCGCGATTTGAGGCAGCTGGAATCGATTTGACGGCGCCCATGCCACAAGAAGCCTTTGTCGACCACTTTGTCAAACTCCCCCCGGAATAGAGCGGTTTGCTCTAATATAACACCTGATGCCGAGCAGATGCTTCCTGACTCCCCTTTGATTTCGATATGCCAGACTACCAGTACATTGCGAGAGAATTTTCCGGACAGCAGGTCAGTGGCACACTGACAGCGAATTCCGAGAAGGAGGTTCTGTCGTCATTGTCGGCCCGTAACCTGTTTCCAATTCAGGTGATGGAAACGGCATCGAGCAAAGCATCCGGGAAGCAAATTGGAAAGCGTGTCCCGGCGCGCATTCTTGCTGTCTTTTATTCGCAACTGGCTGATCTGCTTCGCTCCGGTGTCCCGTTGTTACGGTCGCTGGACCTGCTGACCCGGCAGACAAATCATCCTGCGTTGAAGGTGGTGCTTCAGGATGTCCGTGACCAGGTGGCCAACGGATCACGACTGTATGACTCCATGAGACAACACCCGAACGCCTTCACTGAGCTGATGGTCAGTATGGTGAGAGCAGGCGAAGAAGGGGGCTTCCTCGAAGATGTCCTCAAGCGAATTGCCGACTTCACCGAACATCAGGAAGAACTGAAAGGACGCGTGGTCGGGGCGATGGTCTACCCGATCTTCCTGCTCTCTGTTGGAGGACTGATTGTCACCGCACTGATGGTCTGGTTCGTCCCTTACTTTGAGCCGATCTTCGCCGACATGAAGCAACGGGGAGAACTCCCCTGGTCCACAACAGCGCTACTGGCCATGAGCAACGTTGCCCAGAACTACTGGTTGATCACTCTGATTCTGGCATCCATTGTGGTGTACGCGATTCTGCAGTGGGCAAAAACCCCGAATGGAAAATATCGCATTGACGAAATTCGTCTCAAAGCCTTCGGGTTGGGACCCATCACTCGCAGTCTGGCAATTGCCCGTTTCTGTCGAGTCCTGGGAACGTTATTGCGAAACGGTGTTCCGGTTTTGAACTCCCTGAAGATTTCCAAGGATGCGACCGGAAACAAACTGATCAGCATTTCCATCGACAAGGCGGCAGAGCACGTGTCAACTGGTCGCTCTCTCGCCAGACCACTGGGAGCAAGCGGTCAGTTCCCGGAAGAGATCGTCGAGATGATCTCCGTGGGAGAAGAAGCGAACAATCTGGAAAATGTGCTCATTGATATTTCGGAGAATCTCGAACGACGAACAGCCCGACAAGTCGACATGGCAGTCCGACTATTAGAACCGGTATTACTACTCATCATGGCGTTAATCGTATTATTCGTTGTTGTGGCACTGCTGCTGCCGATCCTGCAGACATCCGGAATGCTTTAGCATACGACTTAAAGTAGACTTAATCGATTCACAGGACAATATTGTCCCTGTGAACGAGCAGAACAGATCATTCAAGACGAGACTCGATTTCGCATTGTCGCGGGGGATGAGTCGGAACGTGTCAAAGGAGTTTTTAAAAATGCGACGTCGTCAACAACCCACCTCTGCCAGCCTGCTTCACACCCGCCTGGGATTCACTCTGATCGAGATCCTGCTTGTTCTCGTGATCATCAGCGTCATTGCCGCGATGGCAGTCCCGCGACTCCTCGGACAACAACAGGCGGCTTATATTAAGAACACAAAAATTGCGATTGCCGATTTAGAAAAGAATGTCGAACTCTGGGCCGTTGGAAACCAGGGAGTTTACCCTCCGTCAATTCAATCGTTATTACAGAAATCGGAAGATGGAACCTCCGCCATCTACGACAAAATTCCTGCCGATTCCTGGCAAACTCCATTGAACTACGAATACCCCAACACCAAGGCCTCCAGTGAACGACCCGCGATCTGGTCATCAGGCCCGAACCGCCAGAATGAAAACGGCGGCGGCGATGACATTAACAACTGGGCCGATCTCGCCATCTGAGATAGGGAGGGGATAGGAATTAGGAGGTAGGATTTAGGAAAAGACGAATATCGGTTCCTAACCCCTAATTCCTATCGCCTAATCCCTCTTGGGGAACAATTGTTTCTCCGTCCCTAAACAGAGTGGGAACGCACACTAAATACAGACGCTGATATGAACCGTTCCGCGTTTACGTTACTGGAACTTTTACTGGTGCTTGGAGTCCTCGGCATCATGGCGGCCATGAGTGCGCCACGAATGCTGAATCACCTGAAGCAGCAGACGTTACAGGGAAATACGGAACGGGTTCGTCAGCTTCTCGACCGGGCTCGTGTCCGTGCCGTCGAACAGGGACGCACGTTGCAGGTTCGCAGTGAACCGAACGGGCGTCATTATATTATTCTGCCGCATGACGTCGCTGATCAGTCGAATGCCTCAGGGAATACCACCACTCAATTCCGTGAAGCTCCTGTCACGACCGAGCCATTTCGTGTTTATCAATTAGCAGAAGAATGCCACTTTCACGTCGACAACGCATTACTCAGTGGAGAATCCGTTTCCGTAGAGCGTCTGGATGATCAATGGCTGACAGAAGTCACGAATGGAGCCGAGGCGCGTGCAATTGCATGGTCTGCTCCCATCCTGTTTTACCCGGATGGAACGGCGACCGATGGTTCGGTCGTCGTGATGGATCGCAACCGGCGTTATATGAAATTACGTGTTCGCGGCCTGACAGGAGCAGTCAGCGTGACCTCTCCAGCGACGATGTCGGAGAAATTCGGTGCGACTGGCAACTGAGAGAACGCAATTTCCGATTGCAACCATCAACGGCAGGCACCTGTCCCGTCGCGGGCTCTCACTGTTTGAAGTCGTCCTGGCTCTGGCCATTTTTCTCGGAGCGACCGCGGCCATTACTCAAGTGTTGAGAACGGGAAGCCACGCATCAATTCGAGCCCAGCTTCAATCTCAGGCCGCTTTGTTTTGTGATCGGCAGATGAACCGCGTTCTTGCGGGAATCGAGCCCATGGAGTCGGTCCCTACCGGTTCGCTGGATGGCCATCCAGACTGGAAGTGGAGTCTGAATGTTTCAGACGGGGGAGTCCCCTGGCTGTTACGTCTGGAACTGAGCGTTGAACATACCAGTTCCAACCCGAACGCTGTCGTTAAATCTGAATTAGTCCGCCTTGTACGTGATCCACAGTTTTATGTGAATGCCGCAGAATCGGCGACGACATCCTCTTCCAGTACGGAGGGCTTATGATGCGCGCTCCCCGTTCGGCATTTACATTAGTGGAAGTGCTCATTGCTCTCGCGCTCAGTGTCATGCTGATCTTTGCGATTTATGCTTCAATTTCCATGTCCTATCGATTTAATATCGCCGGTCGGGCAGAGATCGCCGGACAGCAATTTATGCGAGGTTTAACACATCGCCTGAATGAAGATATCGGGTCCGTCCGTTTTGCCGCTCCGGAAGCGGAAGTCGATACATCGACCGGTTCCGCAGCAGAAGAAACCACCGCGTCAGATTCTGGGTCGTTTGGAAGCTCTTTTGGATTCTCATCCTCATCCGGTGAGACGGCAGCGACCACTCTCAGTTTTGACGGAATCCTAGAAGCGGGTCTTCCTCCTGCATTCGGTGTGGTCGGCTTTCCGGACATGCTGCACTTATGTACCAGCCTCCCCACGCGAGAACGATCTTATTATTCATTTGAAGACCGCAAACTGGGGAATGAGCGGATCAGTGAATTACTGGTCATCTCTTATGGACTGGTGAAGCTGGACTCGCTGACATTGGCCACGATGGAGAAAGAGCTGGAAATCTCCCGGCCAGATCAGGGACTGGGACGCCGGACCCGTGATTTCTTTGCCTCCGATACGGTTGATGAAGTCCTGGCGATGCCCGACCTGATTGCGGCCGAAGTCACAGAATTAAGCTTTAAGTATTTCGACGGCACGGACTGGTATGACAGCTGGGACAGCCTTGCAATGGGAATGCTCCCGCGCGCCATTGAGGTGACGTATGGCATCTGGAATCCTCCTCCCAAAATTCTCGGACGGGGGCGCCTTCCCGGTCCCGGCACAGTGACTCATGTCGCTCATCTATTTTATCTCACGCAATCAGAACCTGTCGTCGGGGTGGCTCCATGATGCACAGGAATTCCAATTCGTTGACAATAAACTCTCGTAGAGGAACCGTACTGGTTCTCGTGCTGGTCGTCATCGCGATGCTGACTCTGGGAGCCTATACATTCTCCGAATTAATGCTGACGGAATATCGCGCCGTCAGTGCTTATGGACGACAGACACAATCGCACGCCTGGGCGCAGTCTGGCGTTGAGTATGTCGCAGCATTATTATCTCCCGATGGAGGGGGCTGGGAATCAGACCTTTATCATAATCCCGCGCTCTTTCATTATGCTGTTTCCGGGGACGGTGGATTTACGGTTGTCGCCCCACTGGAAGATGTCACCATCTCAACCCAGAGTCGATCACAAGGAAACGCCGTATTAAGAATGGGATTAATTGATGAGTCTTCCAGAATCAATCTCAATGCACTGGCACTGCTGGATCCCTCGGATGGAGTCGCTCGCCAGATGCTGCTGGCCCTGCCCAATATTACCGAAGAAATTGCGGATTCGATTCTCGACTGGATCGACAGTGACGATGATCCAAGAGAGTACGGAAAAGAGTTCGACAGCTATCAGACAATTCTCCCGCGCAATGGTCCCCTGGAATCACTTGAAGAACTGTTGCTCATCGAAGGAGTGACCCCCTGGTTACTTTATGGAGAAGACACTAATCGAAACGGACTCCTCGACCCCAATGAAAATGACGGGGAAAAGTCACTCCCCTCTGATAACGAAGATGATTTACTCGATCTCGGCTGGGCGGATTACCTGACTCTCACAAGTATCGAGAGTAACCTGCGTCATGCGAGCGATGCCTATGGTGAGGCGCGAGTGAACGTGAATCAGGAATTATTGACCGATCTGTATGATGAGTTGGAAGAGAAATTTGATGCGGATGTGGCCCAGTTCGTCGCGGCATTCCGTCTGAAGGGCCCCTATAACGGAGAAGCGTCGGCGTCATCTGATTCTGCATCAGGAGGCTCGTCTGGAACACAGTCCTCTTCCGGAAGCGGGCAATCGCAGGGAGGAGGAGGGACTCAAGGAGGGTCGTCTCAGGGGGGACAGGGGAGTCAGTCTGGCTCAGGAAGTGGATCGAGTTCCGGAAGTGGAACGGGGTCGGGTTCCTCGGGACAATCGTCAACAGGCAGCCGATCGGTTGAACTCTACGGCCTTTGGCGTCCGTCGTTATCGGCAACGAGTTCCTCCGGACCGACATCCACCGGCAATGCCGAGACCGATTCCGCGCTGCTGGATGCAGCGAATTCTCTGGCGAATGTGCTGGGAGGAGGAGACGGTGCGGTCACGCGCGGCGGACTCGACCTGTCTCAGGGGGGCTCAACCCAGATTCGTTCGGTTTACGAGTTGCTCGGATCACAAGTGCAGGTGGAAATCGATGGTCAGGTCACTATTCTGGACAGTCCCTGGCCTTCAGACCCCGGAAATTTACAGATGTCTCTTGCCGATCTGCTCGATCGGTTAACAATTACAACAGAAGAAACGATCGCCGGACGAATTAACATTAACGAGGCTTCGCTTTCGGTATTGCGAATGATTCCGGATATGCCGGATGATCTCCCAGATCGGATCGTGTCGACCCGGTCCCAGCGATTCTCACAGAATGGAGTTGCGTCGGATCGTTTTACCACCGCAGGCTGGCTCTTGATCGAAGGTTTAGTAGATGTTCCGACGATGGTGGAATTAGACAGTTCAATCACTGCCCGGGGAGATGTCTTTCGAATACAGGTGATCGGACATGCAGACCGGGAAGGTCCGATGACTCGTATTGAAGCCGTGATTGACGCCTCGACCGCGGTTCCGAAAATTATTCAGCAACGCAGCCTGTCCCGACTTGGCCCCGGATACCAACGGAATGAATTGCCGGCATTCGGCGCGTCAGCAGCACAGACAAGACCATAAGACACGAGAGTAAAGTTGTGGCTGGATTACTTGCCCTGGAATGGTTGCCCGATCGTCTGGACGCCTTAAGCGCCGACGGTCATGCTGCGCGACTGGAAACCGTCGACCATGTCGATCCGATGATTTCCCCGGTTCAGATTGGAGAATCGATTCGAGTCTGGTTACGTCGTGAGGGAATCAATGCAGATCGGGTTACGGTCGTCCTCCCCCGAGAACTGGTCGTCGTCCGCCGTCTTCAGTTACCCGCCTGTCCCGAGAACGAGCTCCCCGATCTGGTTCGCTTTCAGGCGGCAACCAAGACCTCTGTTCCCATTGAGAAACTGGTTCTCGATTATCTGCCGGTCTCCTCATCTCATGGCGAAGAGGGGCAAGGTGTCATTACCATCACCTTTGACCGGGACCGACTCCATCGAATTCAGACGGTCTGTGCCGCAGCGGGACTGGAGCTGGAAAAAGTCACCCTGTCCGCTCTGGAAATTGGACGTCTGATTCGTTCCAGCAAGGCGTCTGATCTGGGAATGTCCGGCCCTGATCTGGTGCTCCACCAGCAGGAAACCCGACTGGAACTTTCGATCTTCGACGAAGGAACACTGGTCTTCTGTCATCCCGCCCAGCTTCCTCAAGATGAGTCGGGGGATGTGCTGAAAACATTAACGACGGAACTGACCCGCTCGCTCATGTCACTGGGACAGTCGAACCCGAACGCCAGTGTTGTCCGTTGCTTTTATGTCTGTGGAAATCCGAACCCCGACATTATTTCACTCCTTCAGGATCGTTACGGAGCGGGCCTGTCGGTGATTGAAGCCTCTTCGGTCGGAAAGAAGACCATCCCGATCGGATACGAATCGCTTGCAGGTGTTTTCCTTCCGGGTGAGCCTTCGCATCTGAAACTCGACTTATTACATCCTCGCGAAAAGTATATCGCGCCGGATCGCAGAAAACTTTATATCACCGTCGCTACCGGAATCATTGCCCTGGCTGTTCTTGCCGGAGGTTCAGTTTATTACACCACGCAACTCCGCCTGAATACGGAAGCAGCCGATCTCCGGAACGAAGTGGAAAAGCAGACAAAACAGCTTGATGACGGAAAGCCGCGCCTGCAGGCGTACAATAAAATCGCCCTATGGAAAGCCAGTGACACCGCTCCCATTCCACTCTGGGCGGCATTTCGAGAAAAACTTCCTTCGACCGATCGAGCTTATTTTACCGAGATCTCATTAACTCCTTCCAGCGGAGAAATTCTGGCCAGTTTTTCTGGAAAAGGGTATGCCCGAAACCGGGAGGATATTGTGGCATTGAATCAGTCATTATCTGATCAGGGTTATCAGGTCGTTGCAAAAACGCCGATTTTAACACCCACTTCAGGAAAACGTGATCCGGATTATCCCTGGCAGTTTGATCTCGTTGTGAATCTTCCTCGTTTGGTCGCAAGACAAGTCATCGACCGTTGATTTCCCCGAGAAAGAAACGTCTCGTACAGAACCCGGTTGCCAATCAGTCGTTTTGGAACTTCAATTTCGATGAAGAATCGTGAAAAAATTCTGGCCATTCTTCTCGGCGCTGTGGTCGTCGCCTGGGTGGGGTTACCGTATCTTGAGAATACGTTTTTTGCTCCATTGCGTGAACTGGAAGGAAGCATTGTCAAACTGACAGACGAGAAGGACAGGCTCTGGAAGCAACAGCTTGATTTAGCTAAAAAAGATGCGGAGGTGAAGCAATGGAAATCTCTAAGCCTGCCTCCAAACCCAGAGAACGCTCAAAGCCTTTATCTGGAGTGGATCACCAATTTAGCATTACTTTCCGGGTTCGACATTTCCAAAATGACACTCGGTCGCCGCGCGGATGACGGTACCGTGAGTGTCACGATTCCTGTCACAATTGAAGCGCGCGCGAACCTCCGTGAGCTGGTCGATTTTCTGGAGCGGTTCGAATCGGTCGACCTGTTACATCGGATTGCCCGATGTGATGTTGCAAGCCCCTCCAGCGAGGGAGATCCGGAGCTGAATGTCACCCTGACCGCGGAAGGGTTATCGCTCAAAACGGCACCAGAGCGAACCCGACTGTTCCCTCAAACAGAACTTTTCGAACCGATCAAAAAGGATGCGACAACAGTAACCGTGGTGTCGAACAGCGGCTTCCCGGAAACACTTCCGTTTTGTGTGCGGATCGGAACCGAATTTCTGAATGTGACCGAGATCAAAGAAAATACCTGGACCGTACAACGCGGGGTCGAACGAACCT
>DATMFC010000374.1:0-6673 GCA_035556335.1 Planctomicrobium sp.
GGGCATGCGGTGGCAAATGCGGCCGGGAAATCGGGTGTTGCTCCCGACGACAAAGTGATCCTGCTTGTTGAGAATCGTCCGAAGCGGCAGGATATGCTGCGTGATTATTTCACGCGACACGGGTATCGGGTTCTGCTTTTGGGAGATGCCGATCGGGCACTCGCGAGACTGAAAACCATGTCCCCTTACGGTGTCATTTTATTCGATGAAGCGACAGGAGAACGGGCCGTTGACGATTTTCGGCAGGCCCTTCAAATGACCGAAAAAAAATCAGTCGCGGTTGTGCTGGTGTTGAACAAAACGTCAGAATCAGCAGTGGATCCACAGGCAGCCCAGAATCCTCGCGGGACCATTCTCGCGACTCCCGTGAACCTGCGGAAACTCAGGAACGTGATTGAATCGGTTCATGGAGAAACCGGGGCGTCGTAACGATCGGCCGCACAAATTCCAGTCAGGAGTCGTATTCAATGATTCGTTTTACGTTGCTCGCCCCGTGTTTTCTGATCCTGCTGACCTGCTGGCAGCTCCCTTTGTCCGCAGCAGAACCGAAAGCGGATCATTGTGTTGTCCTGATCAGTGTGGATGGACTCGCAAACTTCTATCTGGATGACCCTAAAGCTGAACTCCCGACCATTCGCAAACTGGCGGCTGAAGGAGCACGGGCGACACAGGGGATGACCTCATCATTCCCCACAGTCACCTGGCCCAACCATACAACACTGGTGACCGGAGTTCCGCCAACCAAACATGGTGTCATTGGAAATAATTATCTGGATCGCACGACGGGGAAATCTGTCCCGTTCATTCCTGATCCTCTGTTCGACAAAGACGAAATCGTTAAGTCTCCGACCGTGTATGATGTCGTGGCCGAAGCGGGACTGAAGACGGCAGGGATCATCTGGCCAGCCACCCGGAATGCAAAGAATCTTCATTGGACTGTTCCGGATATGGCCGGAGACGATGCCTGGCCGAAGTATGGAACTCCTTCCTGGCTGGCTGAACTTCGCGAAGCCGGGATTCCGATTGAGAAACATGGAGCATGGTGCAAGGAATCAAGCGGAGGAGTTCCACGGGACTGGCTTTACACCCGCCTCTTTTCTCATGTCGTCAAACAGCACCAGCCCAATCTCGTTCTGATTCATCTTGTTGAAGTGGACCATGTACAACACAAATTTGGTCCGAAGACACCTGAAGCCTACTGGGCGGTAAGCTATGCAGATGATCGGGTGCGAGACATTGTGGAGGCAGTCAAAAATTCTCCAAACGGGGATCGCACCACCATCATCGTGGCCAGTGACCACGGTTTCTTTCCGATCTCCAAAGACATCCGCGTCAACGTCGCGTTCAAGGAACTGAAGCAGGCCAACGGTGAACCGGCAGTGAAGTGCGTCTCTCAAGGGGGAGGCTGCATGGTTTATATTCTTGATGAAGACCGGAAGGTCCCCTTGCAGAAGTTGATCAAAGATCGGCTCCCTTTAATTGAAGGAATTGAAGAGGTGTTTACGCCGGATCAGTTCCCTAAAATCGGGCAGTTGACACCCGATACCGATGCTCGGGCTCCTGATTTCTGGTTGGCATCACGATCGGGCTATTCCTTCACCGACTCCACTGCCGGAGACGACACTGTCGTTCCACGTGGTCCCGGGGGAACGCATGGATACATGCCGCAACACCCGGAAATGCAGGCCATGCTGGTGATCGCCGGAGCCGGAATTCGTCCTGGAACTGATCTGGGACAGGTTTCCAATCTGGATGTGGCCCCGACAATGGCCGCACTTCTGGGAGTTTCGATGCCGACTGCGGATGGTCAGGTGAGAAAAGAAGCGTTCAAAGAGTCAGAAACCAAGATCGAAAAGTAGGTACCGCAATTCTTACGGTGTCTCGACAGCACTTCTGTGCCTATAATCTTCTGGACCACCTCGCAGCCTGCGATCCAGTCCTGCGGGGTGATATTTTCCATTTGACGGTTTAACGACGACACAACATGGATTTTTCCAGCTTCGAACAGGAACGGCGGTATCGGGCCCTTTGGGATTCCGTGAAGATTGCCCGACCGGTCCCTTACACGCTGTTTACATTCGGGAGTTCCGATCTCCTGTATTATCTGGTCGTGGAGGCAGAGAAACGAAATGACCCGGTCCATGTCAGTCGGGGAAAAGTGAGTATCACCCGCCCCTTGCTGCTGACCCCGCACAATGCTCCCCCGGAGTTTCAGAACTTTTTTGATGGGGAAGAATTTTCCGGAATGGTGCAATTCCTGATGTCCCGGTCGGCCGCGTTCTCCAATCTCCGACTGGAGAATCAGCAGCAGCGCGAGGAACTTGTCAGCGACAGCATGGAAGAAGTGGTCTCCCGATTGAATCGTCAACTGGATACCGAAGACGAAGACCGGGTCGCTATTCTGACTGCTCCGTATTCAATGGGACCGTTGGCCGTTTTGAAATACACAACCGAACGCATTCTGGAAAGCGCCCCCGGCAACATCCAGGAACTTCGCGAACATGGCTTCCTGCCTGACTCGTGGTCTTAGAGCAGTTTGCTCTACCATGTGCCCGCGCAGCGCGCTTTTTACCAGGAAAAACGCTGTTCGCCGCGTGGCGGGGACGGGGAAGTCATTTCGCAAGATGCTCTAAGAACCAAGCCACGAAATCAATAAAAGAATCCCTTTCCCTCTGCGAGCGCACCAACTTTTTAGTGGGCACATCGTCAAGAAGGAAAGGGACCAGTAAGGATTCAGAGAATCAGATTCCCGTCATCAGAGCGAATGGCATCATGCCCCGGCCACTTTGGTGACGAACGCGGTATCAATTGCACTCACGCCGCCGTAATACCGGGCTTTGACTCGCAGCACGACATCCCGATCGAACGCGGCGGCACTCTCGGTTCGTTGCAGGAATGTCTGGACCGGCCAGATTTCGGTCCAGAGAAACTGACGCCGGAAATCTCCCAGATACCAGGCTTTGGATGCGGTGTCTCCCTGTTCATCAATGAATGGAGAACTGAGCACTTCCAGCATGTTGTGAATCGGGTTGGCGACGCGCGTTTCCCCTTCTTCACTGGACAACTGAACTTCCGTGGAGTTCACGATACTGCGAGCCGTTCCGCGCAGGCGCTCGGCCACCAGCAGTTGCTTCGCTGGTGCGACGACGGGACGGCTGTCCCCATCGATCCGGTCATCTTTGACCTGAGTCGCCCGGTAGTAGAGAACGGATTCGATGTCACTCCAGTTTTCCAGAGGAATCGCCGCATCAAACTCGTCTGAAGTGCTGTTTCCGGCACCAATGTAGTTCCGGTGAGAACCGTCGGTCTTGTAAAGCACCTGACCGACACCGGAGGGACGGTAAACATACTTCGAGGCACTGGCGTCGGCATCGGTGACGGCACGAATGATCGTTCGTTCCCGTTCCTGCCGCAGCGAATACCCCAATGCCATTGCCCGACGATTGATTTCACCAGTCTGGTCGAAGGCAATCAGTTCTTCATTGATACTGAGAATGCGACCTTGCTTCGACTCCTGCGACGTGACGAATTTCTCGCCGAATGTCGATTCCTCGTAGGGATGACCTTCCGGAACTTCCCTGGGGCCACCGAGTGCGCGGAACCCGGCGATTCGGGAATTACGGAAACGACTCGGAGAGACGGTCACCAGCTTGTCGCCGATGAATCCGGAATCGTCTTCATAGCCTTCAATCACTTTTCGGCCGACCAGTTCCCCGGTCACCACCTGAAAGAGATGACTGCTCACTCCGGGATTGGATTCCTGTAACAGATGGTTCACGCCGCCGGGTGAGTCGAAAGTCAGGTTTGATTCACGCAATGTCCGCAGTCGGGGAAGAACCCCACAGGCATCGGCCAGTTCGTAATAAGAGAAATCATCTGGCGACAGAGCTTTCTCATTCAGCAGGTCCACCACCTTGTGATAGAAGCCTGCCGCGCCATGCGATTCAATCAGGGATTTCAGAGACGTACCGTGCATTGAGACCTCTTCTGGAAGAGCTTTTTGTCAGGGAAGATTTATGACAGAGAAAATTGGAGCGAAGATGTCGAGAAGTGTGGACTTACTTACCCGATCTGAGCGTTTGCGTTCGCACTGGAGGTGTGGAAAGCAGAGGCGAGCGTCACGCGTAGGGTTCCTACGCTGCCGGTAGTGAATTCGGCAGAACGAGCAATCGCGCTTGCGGCGACGGCGGTTTCAAGTTGTTTGTTCATCAGCGTGGATGAACTTTCGTCAGGTCCCAGTGCGGTTCCCAGTTCATAACTGGCACTGGCGACATCGAACTCATAAACACTGTCGGGACTGACATCGACCGAGATCGGTGCGGTTTCTCCGGCAGCGGAGGGTTGATGAGCCACTCCCAGAAACTTGGCAGCAAAGTTTCCCTGAGTGGTGGCCAGGTTGGAGGACCATGCGAACGCAGAGGCCGGTTTGGCGTCGTCGGTGTCGAGCCAGATCAGATCACCGGCTTCAATCACCGTTGGAGCGTCAACACGCACCTTTCGCAAATGGACCTGACCTGAACGGAAGCGAAGTTTGTTCATTAATTAGGCTCTCACTACAAAGTGGGGGGAGGAAGAGGGGTTAGGAATGAGGAGGTAGGAATGAGGAGGTAGGAATGAGGAAGCAGGTTTATTACCTGTTGACAATCACTATCCCCCATCCATTACCCATTTTTTTTACGCAAAATCCGAACGAACTCGTCGTTGTTCATATTGGGGGTTTCGGAAGGGTGGCGCTCGATACTGACGATACGCTGGTTACGGCGTCCTTCGGTGAGAAGCCGGAGACGGTCTTCAATCAACCGGTTTCGAATGGCCTCAGAGTCGACCTGAATCAGTTGTTCCCGAAAGCAGTCGCTGATAGCGTCTGTCGGTAAACCGGACGCGGAAAGTTGGCGTTGCACCTGTTCCCGCAGTTGCAGGTCGTTCAACTCGCGCTGCTGTTGCTGATTCTGAGTGAGTAGCTCGTTCCGCTCCTGTTCCACCAGAGACAGACGCTGTTCCAGTGAACGAATTTCCGGTGATTCGGTGACTTCCCGGAAGGTCGATGTTGTCGCAGGGTTGATCACGGCATCGACGGAAATTACTTCAATGATTTTCTCGACAGCTTTTCCGTCGTTGCTCCGCTGGGCGAGAACAACATGCGACATCCCGATTCCGGGGGTGTCGCATTCCACCAGTTTGAGAAACGTCTGTCCGGAAGGGGTATCGAGGACCCGAATGTCTCCGCGAACACGTCCATCAATGTATTGAGCATTCACGACCGACCCGACCAGATCCCGGGTGCTGCGGTCGAGTGGGCGTTGTCGCTGGCCCGCGTGATCCAGAAAAACCGGGCGATTCTCATAAAGAGAAACCGCTTGCTGAAGTGCGACTTCGGAATAGTGATAGCCGTTGCGAGAGGTTGTACCGGCCAGAGCGACATTCCGGACAATTCGATTTTCGCCATCGACCGACAGGTTTTGAGCCCAGTTGTCGATCCGTTCGTGAAGAGTCTGTTGCTGCATCATCCGTTGTCCCGAAGGGTTATGAAGGCGTTTCAATTCAAGAGCAACGGGTTGCGCACATTCTGGCCTGGTCGCATCAATCAGCATAGATGTCATTCTCTACAGGCGGAAAGTGAGGCTTTTGCAGGCCAAAACCCCTCCGTTCGGCTGCAGATGGGAGAGCAAACGGCTCTAAAGCTGAGAACCGGTCATTTTCTGGGAAAGGAACAGGTGCCGAATGATGGCGGAACGCTATGATTCCCAGGGCGTCGCAATTGCCAGATGTGGCGTTGTCGGTTAGGGTTCTTGCGACGATTTCGATCCTGTCGGAATTGGTGCTGCGAATTCAATCCTGTTCAACTTCAGTCAGTTCAAATAGAGCGAGTGCATGTCGGAACCTCAGAAATCACAAGTGGAACCGAATCAGGAAGGGGACGAAAAAGGAACTCCGAAAGGAGGATTTCAGTTCTTTTTCCTGTTAATGATCCTCGGGATTCTGGCAATCGGTGCCTGGCAACTGATGATGAGTGCCTCGCGATCCACCGTGGACTATGCCTTTTTCCTGCAACAGGTGCAGGCGGATAACGTCAAATCCGCTTCTGTCAATGCGTTGACGATTCAAGGGCAGTGGAAGAATGTGAAAACCGCTCAGGAAGAGTGGGAGAAATATCTCGAACGAGCAAAGATCGAGAAGAAACCAGCGGCTTCTGAAAAGTCGGAAGAAGCCGAATCCAAGCCGGAGAAGGAGAAGAAAGAGCCTCCTCCACCGAAACTGGCCGATCTCTTCACGACCGATGTCCCGGCTCTGGAGAATGAATATCCGTTGCGATTGCTGGAAAAGCACGGGGTTCCGTTCCCAGCAGTGAATGACGGATTCGGCGTCATTCTGATGCAATCGCTGATTTATCTGCTCCCATTCGTGCTGATCATGCTGTTCTTCCTGTTCGCGATGCGGCGGTCATCCGACCCGATGAGTTCCGGGATGTTCGGAAACTTTGTTCGGAGTCAGGCAAAACGATTCCGTCCGAGCGACCTCCAGACGACCTTCAAAGATGTCGCCGGAATGGAGCACGCCAAGCAGGAACTGGAAGAAGTCGTTGAGTTCCTCAAAGAACCAGAGAAGTTCCAGAAACTCGGGGCACAGATTCCCAAAGGGGTGCTGCTCGCCGGTCCTCCAGGAACAGGAAAAA
>DATMFC010000375.1:0-2729 GCA_035556335.1 Planctomicrobium sp.
CATTTCTGCCTCATCGGCATCGAATCGAACCCCGGTCGATCGCCCGGAGGTCATTTTCGATAATAATGCGGAAGCTTCCTGAATCACTGTTGGAATGACTTCGACATGCAACCGGGATTGCGTCTGTTCCAGAATGGTTTCGGTCCACTTCAGTGAGTGCCATGTTGCACGACCATTGGCCAGTTGCTGATTGACCAGTTCCAGTTCATTTCGCAGATTCTGAATCGTGTGATCCTGCGACAGGTCTGGCGGTGTCTGTTGCAGCCGGACGAGTTCCGCTTCCAGTTCACGTAATCGTGACAGTGCCTGTTGCGACTGCTGAAACAACTGATTGAGACGCTCCTTTAAGGCCCGTTCCAGTTCGGCATCCCCCGGTCGCGCAGCAGAGGTGAGCACGGTTCGCGTACGGGTGACGACTTGTGTTGTCGTCATGAATTCCGGTTCGAGATCCCCATGTTGAAGCGCCTGTTCATGCCCCTCACAACGACACCATTCCGATTCATGTTTCGTCTGGAAATGGATCTGTTCAGACGTGCTCGAGGTGTGTCGTTGCAGCAGTTCGTCACGACGAATTCGCAGTCTTCGGATCTGCCGTGTCAGTTCCTGTTCACAGCCGTCGACTCCTTCACGTTGTGTCTGGAGCAGCCATTGCTGTTGAGCGGTTTGCTGACGGCTGAGTTCCTGACAGAGAAACCAGATCTGCGATCGCAATTCCTGAGTCACCTGCTCCAGTGATTCTGATCGGGCTCCACACAGGCATTCAGAAGCCGCCTTCAATTGAGAGGCAAGTTCCAACAACTTGCCGGTCTGGATTTCCATTGTGGAAAGTGCGGAGCGTTGACGATCAAACGTCACTGCCGGGTCGGGTGTTTCCGCTCCGGCGAGTCCTGCTTTCGTGACGGAGATCTCCATACGGGACCCCGCCAGATCACGCAGCACCTGTTGAGCATTTGCGATTTCCCGGTCGATCTCGGCAATCTCCGCTTTCCATTGAGCAGCCGGTTTCGGGACGATCTGTTCGACTGTTTCCTGTTCTTCCACAACGGTTTCGCGAGTGCTCCACAGTCGAGTCTGCGTTTCGGTCAGGTCGCTTTCAACGGCTCCCTGTTCCTGAATCAACCAGTTGGATTCACGTCGCAGACGGTCCAGTCGAAACTTGAGTTCCTGAATTGCGTTTCGCCATTCGGTAATGGCTTTCTGTTGAACCAGTCGAACATTCTGCAGAGAACTGGTCAACTGGTCGCGACGTTGATCGAGTTGCGCAAGTTCTCCCTCTGAGTTTGCAAGGTGATAGAGTGCGGATCGTTCGGTCTGAAGTTCTTCAATTCGAGGGCTGATCCAGGTGGCTGACGACCGTTGGGTTTGAAGCTCAATACCGTAGCGCTGGGCAAGATGAGCCATTCCGTTCAGATTCAATGCATCGTATCCGCTCACCATGAACAGTGAGCGAATGGCCTGTTCATCCAGATCCTGAATCGTCTGACGCAAGTGCGAGACATCGTTTTTTGAGCCTTGCTGTTGCAGGATTGCGAGAGTATCCGAGCCATCGGTTCGGGCATGACGAATGACGTCAAACTCCCCTTGTGAAGTTTGAATTGTCAGACTTCCGCCGGGGGTTCCTTCCTTGATTGGAGGCAATAACCGAAGACGCCGGGAATGATTGAATCCGCAAAGGACTCCGCGTACGAACTCCAGTACCGTCGTCTTGCCGGTTCCGTTGTTTCCATACAGAATGGTCAGACCCGATCCCAGCGGACTCAACCGGGTATTGGAAAGAGTGCCAAATCCTTCAACATGAATTTGCTGAATCTGCATGGAGTTCTTTCAAAAAGCGTCAAGGCGATGAACGATAAAAGCAATAAATAATGCAGATGAACACGAGGGGAATGAACACCATGGCACTGCTCACAGAGCAGTGGCACACTGGCCTTCACCCCTCACTGACTATTCCTGACTGGGGCGACCATGTCGTGAACGGAGCAATGAATGTGCCAGTCGTTTTTTGACCCAATGCACCCGACCGTGATGAGGGGGATGCGCAGAATCGTGACCGGGAAGTTCTCGAAGTTCCAAGCCTTCATTCTGACTGGTTGAACTCAGTTCCTGCTGAACGTTCAATGCCTGAGCGTAAACGTTCGACTCCCGTTGCCAGTGCTCCAGTTGAGCAACCGAAGGCCGGGTTTCAATCTTCCAGCTCCAGAGACGTTGCTGTGATCCGGCAAGACTCCGACTGGCTTGAAGCAATTCCCGAAGATCAGAGTCGTGAAGCAGAGAGGAGAGCAGTGGCCCTGCTCCTTCCAGTTTCCATTCGACCAGAATCAACTCCACCGTTCGATGACGGTTCAATTCTGTCAGGCGACGTTCCATTTCGCGTAGCAGATCAGAACGGGTTGTTTCCGATTGAATCTCGATCGACTCACTCGCCCAGTGCACCGTCGATGTAGGAAGAAGTGACGGTGTGGCGCGGTGACTGGTTCCAATCTCCGTCAACCACATGCCACACGGAGACGGATCCTGTGGTCCACTTTCCTGAATGGGAATGGTTCGATGCCGGGTCGCGGCCGGTTCTCCATGAATGGAATATTCGACACCTAATCCCTGTGCGAAACGCTGGATTGTCACCACCAGATGGTTGTTATCACTCGTAGAGACTTTCTGTCCGGCGACCGGCCAGGCGACCGTCATGGTCCCCTTTGAACGCAATGACGGCAGTGTCAGTTCCGTTCCGG
>DATMFC010000376.1:0-3977 GCA_035556335.1 Planctomicrobium sp.
ACCCCGGTTGAACGTGGAGGGTTAAGAGAGTCGAGGATGAATTCAGCGGCTTTCTAAACGCGTTCCGGGGTTTCGCGAGTACGCTCCAACCCCGGCCACCCGGACCGTTCCATTACGAAAGGCTCCTTCTACAAATACAACAGTAATATTCAGGTTGGTCCTTATGCAAAAATCGGGAGCAGAGAGTTGGATCCAGGTTGAAGTTCCCGGGTGACGATATTCCCCAGCAACGTGGTCTGGGTGACGTCATCCACTTCAATCTCCGCCAGCGTTCCGGCCAGTCGCGGGTTCCCTTGGAAGACCACAATCCGGTCGCACAGGGTTCGGCCGACCAGTTGGATCGGTCCCGTGTTTTCAGCGACATTCACAGTTGTATTTTCAGTCACCCCTACAAGGGGCGTTGCATCATGCAGAACCTGTCTGGCATGGTCATCATGGTCGTGGTCATGCCCTGCTGGCGAGGATTGAACCGCCAGTTTTGCCCCCCCGCCGAGTGTCACCAGATCCGCCGGTGCGGCATGTGACTGCGGGTAGTTCACCGGTTCCGGACCTGAATGCCATCCGGGCAACGCATTCGGTGGCGTGAACTCAGCCCCTGATGACGATTCACCGGGGTTGAGTGGCCGCTGGGCTCTCTTGCTGGGTCCTTCAACAAGAACCTGCACGCGACGCCCGATGAAGCCGGCGTTATCTTCTTCACTGATTTCGTTCTGCACTCGCAGCAGTTCATTATTCCGCCGCTTCTTGACCTCTTCGGGAACATCATCCGGATAGAGATCGTAGGCTTTCGTCCCCGGTCGTGGGCTGTACTTGAAGATGAAGCTGTTCTTGAACCGGAACTCGCGGACCGTGTCGATATTCTTCTGAAACGCTTCGTCTGTTTCGCCGCAGAACCCGACGATGTAATCACTGCTGACGGCGGCGTCCGGAAGAATCTCCCGAATACGTCCCATCATCTCGCGATAATCTTCAACGGTATATCCCCGTTTCATCCGCTTGAGCTGTTCGTTGCAACCATGCTGTAACGGAACATGCAGATAACGCGAGCATTTGGGAAGATCGCGTATCGCAAACAGCAGATCGTTCGTCATGTCTTTCGGGTAACTGGTGACGAACTTGATCCGGTCAATTCCCGGGGTGTCATGCACCATCGCGATCAGATCACTCAGGCGATGCTGTTTGCCGTTCTCGGTTACTTTGTATGAGTTGACGGTCTGTCCGAGGAACGTGATTTCCCGGACGTTCTGTCGTGCGAGCAATTCCACTTCGCGGCGAATTTCACTTGGAAGACGGGACTGTTCCGGCCCGCGCGTCGTCGGAACAACACAATACGTACAGAACTTGTCACATCCAATCATGATCCGGACATACGCCTGCCAGGGACTGGGACGCATTGTCGGGTCGCGAAGAGGATCGTAACTTTCGAAACTGGCGGCAACGTCGAGTCGTGAACCTTCTTTGCGCCCCAGTGAAACCGCCAGCCGTTTCTTGCGGTGACGACGAACATCATCGACGAGGTCCGGAATCTCCGCCAACTGCCCGGTTCCGACAACGAGATCGACATGGGGGGCTTTGTCGAAAATCTGCTGCTGGTCTTTCTGAGCCATGCAGCCGATGATCCCGATCACCAGTTCCGGGTTCTTTCGCTTCCCATATTTGAAGCGTCCGACAGAACTGTAAGTCTTGTGTTCGGCATGTTCCCGAACGCTACAGGTATTGAAGAGAATGGTGTCAGCAGCTTGCGGATCATCCGTCAGTTCATAGCCACGCTGCCGCAAGGCCGCAACGACCAGTTCGCTGTCCAGAACATTCATCTGACAGCCGACAGTTTCGATGTAAAGACGATGCATTGGGGAGGAAAAAACCAAAATCAGGAAGGAATCTCAGGCACCACAATTGGCCGCACATGATAGCAGGTTCCGATATTTTTGTTCACTGATTCCTCAGAATGGAAAGGATGCAGAAGAACTCACTCCAAGATGCCAAGGCGCAAAGTCCTTTGATTGAACAGGTTGAGCGAATCTGTTGCTGTATCATGCAGAGTACGAGGGGACTGCAGTCGAGACGAATCAAGCGGAAGAACGTCTGGGCAGCGGCCTCTTACGGCTGCGCCGCCCCGATTGCAAGCAATCGGGGCCACCCTGATGCCCCGTCATTTCCTTGAGGTCATGCGTTGTATGGATACGCTCTATCCTGCAGACTGGTCCAGCCAGTGAACAAGTTGGGTGGCGACTTCGAACTTTGAACCGGTCCATTTGATTGCCGTGTCAGGATCCTTGCCGAGAAGTTCGACTTCGTTTGTTTCGGAACCGATGGCACTGGGGGCGTTCAGGACAATCCAGTCACAATTTTTTCGACGCAGTTTCTGTAACGCATTCTCCCGGGGATTCTGTGCTTCCAATGCGAAGCCGACCACCCAGCGTTGTTCTTTCATTGTTCCCAGTTCGGCGAGAACGTCGTCGGTTTCAATCATTTCCAGCATGATCGGACCGCCGGTTTTAGAGAGCTTGCCGGAGATGCGTTCTTTGGGTTTGTAGTCACACACGGCTGCCGCGGCGATCACTCCATCACAGGCCGGAAAAAGCTGAACGGCCGCATCACGCATCTGTGCGGTCGTCATGACGGAATGAAATTCACAGCCCACCGGGGGAGCCAGATCAACCGGCCCGGAAACCAGAACAACATCCCATCCCAATTGCACTCCGGCCTGAACGATCGCATATCCCATTCGACCGCTGCTGGCATTGGACAGATAACGGACATCGTCCAGATATTCACGAGTGGGACCTGCGGTGACGAGAACACGCATCGTGCGATTTCCTGACTACGAACGGGGAGGAGCAGACTGCTCGATTTCAGCCATGAGAAACTTCATGTCGTCCCAGACCGGCTTCTTGGCGGCAGGGTTTCTCAGGAGATAAGAGGGATGGTAAGTACACAAGACCTTCGCTCGCCCGTATTCATAAAATCGTTGTCGCATCTTACCGATCGAATCTTTCACTCCCAGGAGATTCTGCGCCGCACACGCTCCCCAGCAGACGATGTATTCGGGATCAACTGCCGCAATCTGACCGTCAAGGTATTCACGGCAGTTGTTCGCTTCTTCTTCATTGGGGGTTCGATTCCCGGGAGGACGACATCGCAACACATTGCAGATATACAGGTCGTCCCGCTTCCAGTTGCAGGCCTCAATGATCTTCGTCAGTAATTGACCTGCAGGACCGACGAACGGAATCCCGGTCCGGTCCTCGTCCGCCCCGGGAGCTTCCCCGATGAACATGATTTTCGCCTGAGGATTTCCGACACCGAACACCGTTTGCGTACGAGTGGTCGCCAGCTGCGGACAACGGGTACACCCGGCAACACAAGTCGCCAGTTCCTGCAGTCTCGTTTGCCGTTCCTCAAGACTGGCAGTGCTGAGGACCTGATTCGGAGCGGAGTGCCTCCCCTCTCTTGGCAAGCCGATCAAGGGTTGAGAACGCGGCGTCAATGCAGACTGAGAAGAAGGGACCGGAGAAGGCGAAGCCCGTCGCGAAGGAAGGGGCGTTTTCTCTCTGGCGACAGGTTCTTCTGGAACATCCGGTTCTGCAGGCATCACTTCCGGGAGGACGGGTTCCGGAGTGACCGGAATCAACACAGGTTTCTCGGAACGCGGCACATGCGAAAGACCTGCCAGGTGCAGATCTCGCAAAAGCTGTCGGGCCGCTCGGGACATAACGGACATGAAGCAATGTTTCTGGAAACGGCGGTGATTTTCACCTGATCAATGGGAGAAGTCCTGTTTTCATCTTTCACAGGATACACAACTTCAAAAGCAGGACGGAAGGGCTTGCTTTCACGTGAGCTGATGTGCTGCATGATTGAGAATGCGGCTTACGCCCCGTCTTCTGCCAGTTGTTCCTGAGATCGCTGCCAATACCAGTAGCCTGCGGCAGCTCCTCCAAGAAAGAGAATTCCCAGAATGTAGCGTATCCATG
>DATMFC010000377.1:0-3230 GCA_035556335.1 Planctomicrobium sp.
ACATCCTGATATGTGAGGGAGGCGAGGTAGGTCGAACAGCTATCTGGGAAGGACAACTTGAACTCTGCTGTTACCAAAAAGCACTCCATCGACTTCGACCTAATAAACCAAACACCCTTGTCCCAGACTTCATGCGTTTCTTCATGGAACACGCGGTGAGGAACAACCTCTTGGTGCGTTTCACCGGAGAATCGTCAATTGCCCACTTAACACGTGAGACACTGGTTAATGTCCCCATGTCATTGCCCCCTTTCGAAGAACAGAAGCAAATCGTCCTGGCAGTAAAGTCTGTCGAGACGAAAGCAAGTGTTGATGAGGGAAGTAGAGACCAACTCATTCAGATGAAGTCCGCCCTGAGCCAAGGTCTCCTGACGGGCCGCATTCCCGTGAAAGGAATATCCAATGACTGACGCTGAAGAACAACCAGTTGGCGACGATGAGGCTCTATCCGACTCGCCGACCGAGTCCACGTCCGGCAGGCGAACTGTTGAGGTTAACGGCCAACGATACTCGTGCGAACCGAAACGGGAAGGTGGTTTCTACGACCCCACGAGTGGTGGGACACAGATCATCGACGGAGTCGAATACTGGTGTGTGCCATACCACATTGCGTTTCCAGGTCGTCGTTATGACCAAGGTGGCCGAAAAGACCCAGCGGATACGGACTAAAGCTCACTACGGAGAGAACCATTTCAACGAAAGGAATGACGATGCCCAAAACCAGCCCAGAGGTCAGGATCTCCCTGACTCAGTTTTTGAACTTCGCCACCAAGCCGCCTGAGCAACAGCTGACGGTGGTGAGGACGATCCGAAAACAGCACGACGAGGGTTACGAAGTGCCGCCCGACTGCTACAAGCAGTTCCGCGAAGCAGTCATCCGCATGCACCGGACCGGAAAGTCGAAAGACTACCTGGACCAGGTTGCCAACCGGCAAACGGAACCGACCCGAGCCAAACACTACCCTGATTTGGCGGCTGGCTACAAGAAGTTCATGGGGCGGAAGACGCTCGGCTGGTTTGAGCCTCCGACTGGCCTGTGGACCTGTGAAGACCTCCGAATCAACATCCGCCCCGAGATTGCCCTGGTCGTTGACGGAACTCCGACCGCGATCAAGCTCTGGCTCAACAACGATGATTCCCTCAACAAACGGCGAGCAGAAATCATCACGCACATGATGTCAACGGCCCTGCCGTCAACTCAAGACGACCTGACCACCGCAGTCCTGGATGTCCGCAAAGGCAAACTGCACCGGGAAGGAAAATCCGATAAAGAACAAACCGCCCTGCTGCGATCCCAAGCCCTCGGCTTCGTGTCGCTTTACCGAGACCTGTAGGAGAAACTGATGGCGAAAAAGCGGGTCCGGCGTGTGCATTCGATTTCTGATGAACTTCTCACGAAGTCACGGGAAGCTGCTCTGTCAGCCGTCCAACTGTTCAACAACCCACTGATCTACTTCAAATCGGAAACCTTCATCGTCTTGATGGTGATCGGTTGGACCTACCTTCTGCATGCGTACTTCCGCAAGCAGAAGATCGAGTACCGGTACTGTCAGCAAAAGGCGAAACGAAGAGTCTTCGACCGAACAAAGTCAGGAGCCTACAAGTACTGGGAACTTGAACGATGTCTCAACGATGACGACTGCCCCATCGATAAAGACACTGCGAACAACCTGAGGTTTCTGATCAAGCTCAGGCACGAGATCGAACACCAGATGACCATGAATCTCGACAGCTATCTGAGTGGTAGGTACCAAGCCTGTGCATTGAACTTCAACTCGTATATCAAGCAGCTGTTTGGAGAAGACTGGGGGATAGATCGGCATCTGATGTACGCCCTGCAATTCACAGAACTTTCTCATGCCCAAGCGGCTTCGATTCCAGTCAACGATCACGTGCCGCCTAAACTGACCGCCTTCATCGCTGAATTCGATGGACAGCTCTCACATGATGAATTCAACAGCGACCGGTTTTCCTACCGGCTGCTCTTCAAGAAGCGTGTCGTGGGAAAACCTAATCAGGCTGACAAAGTGGTCGAGTTCATTGATCCAAAGTCTGACCTCGCCAAGCAGATTGACAAGGAATACTGGGTGGTCAAGGAGTCAGAGCGTCCCAAACTCAGTGCCAAGCAGGTTGTCGAGAAAATGAAGAAAGAGGGATACCCCCGGTTCAGCATTCATGCTCATACACAGTTGTGGCAGCGGCTGGATGGAAAGAATCCTTCCAAGGGGTATGGGACTCAGCTCGGAGTCCAATACTGGTGGTATGACCGCTGGCTCGACGTGGTCAGAGAAGAATGCCAGAAGATGGCAGCAATTTATGGCCGAAAGGCAGGTTCCTGATGTCCTTTGGTCGGCAAGGCCCTGAGTTCAACCAAGTCCAAAAGCCCGCATTCGAGATGCTGCGGGACCAGTTCGGGTACACCTACCTGCCAGCGGAAGCCTTGGAAGGGGAACGCTCGAACGAAAGTGAAGTCATCCTGACCAGCCGACTGAGTGACCGTCTGAAGGTGATCAATCCCGGCTTGACTGATAACGGTGTCCGGCAGGCCATTGATGCCCTCAAACAGCCCCCCGCGAAAGGTCTCATCGAGGCCAATGAAGTCTGTCACAATCTGATCACACGCTGGGTCACCGTGGATGAGTTCGAGAACGGCAAGCCGGTCGGTCGCAGCGTCCGTTTGATCGACTTCGAGAACCCGGAGAACAATGAATTCCTGGTGACGGACGAGTTTCGAGTCAAGGGGCCAAAGCACACCCGTCGGATGGACCTGGTTGTCTTCGTGAACGGTATTCCGCTCGTGGTGGCGGAGTGCAAAGAACCAGGTGACTCCCACGGGATCACAAAAGCGGTCCACGATCTTCACGCCTATCAGGACACTGAGAACGGAGTGGTCCGTCTTTTTCACACCGCGTTTCTTCTCCTGGCGTTGAAGAAACACGATGCTCAGTACGGCACGGTCAACACCCCGCTGAACCGATACGCTCAATGGAAGACGACCTATCCACTCGGAAGCAATGAACTTGAAACGACTCTCGGTCACAAGCCGACAAAACAGGATCAACTGATCGCGGGGATGCTGAGCAAGGAGAACCTGTTGGACCTGCTCAGAAACTTCGTTGTGTTCGACCGACAAGGGGGCAAGGTCATCAAAAAGGTGGCCCGATACCAGCAGTTCGAAGCCGTGAATCGGGCGATCGATCGGGTGATCAACCCCAACAGTAAGGAAGCCC
>DATMFC010000378.1:0-3292 GCA_035556335.1 Planctomicrobium sp.
CAGTTTGTTGCGGCTGACAACAGTGGCCACTTTTTTGACACTGGGATTGATCTGCCTGGATCAGTGTCAACATGGAGGAGCCTGGGCCGACTTGCTGCAGTCGGCGGCATTGAATGGATTCCATCGGGAATGGAGCGACGATCAGGTTCAACAATATTTAGGACTCGCCGGGGGAATTCATCTGGGACTGGCGGCGTCGCTCTTAACCAGTCGTCAGGCCAGTGTGGCGTTATTGGCTGCCGGCTGGGGAATGTTGTGGACTTTGCTTCCCCTCTTCTCCGCAGCCGATACCGGATACCATGACGCATTACGATCGGTCTCTATCTGGGGAGCCCCGCTGGTGGTGGCCATGTTCCAGGCGTTGAGCATCAAGAAACGCCGTCCGAAATACATTGCGGAGAATGAGACCCGTAACACCAAGCGGTGATCGGACCAGTCTGATCTCTTAATCGTGCGGCCCGGAATTGTTGTTTTCACGGAGTCGTTTTGCGGCTTCCTTGAGTTGCACTTCCTGGCGATGAAGTCGATTGAGTTCCATGGTCATGTACATCTTCGTCGACATGATGTCTCCCATCGCCAGCAAACCGGTCCATAGAGCCAGTGCCAGGACGATCATCCAGTAGACGGCAAAAGTTCCCGGGGCGTTCTCCCACGGGATCAAAGAATCTCCCAGCGGAATCATCAGACCAATAATCAGAATCATTCCCGCAATCTGGCTGCGACGACGATAGCGGCGACGCAGGAACGGCAGTTCTTTCTGCTGGGCCGACTTCTGAACAGCCATCCATCCCCGGCGTTGTCCAATAAGCATGGAAATTGCGGTGACCAGCAGAAAACCTCCAAACAACAAAGCCGGGATGCGATCAGTCATTGTGATGGAGTCTCCTGTGAGACAGAACGGAAACTGGAATTGCTGAGAGCCGCGATAAAACCACCCGGTTGAACCCGAGTGATGAAGGGAAAACGCGACACATCAACCAGATGCTTCCTGCCAGTCTACAGGATGAATGACGGTTGGAAAACCAGAGGTGAACAACCTCCAGGGCTTTTGCTTGTTTTAAAATGGGGAGCTTCCGGGAGGGCGAAGCTCCTGCTGAGCCGCATGGAAGATGACGCGATCTCTTTGGTTGAGGCTCGGCAGGAGCCTCGCCCTCCCTGGCCCTTTCAACAAAGCGAAAGCCTGAGCCACCTCTCCGGTAAAATGAACCGGTCTGCTTCAATTCCGTGTGTCCGGCGGCTTATCGTAATTTTTCTTTCTCCGTCAGGTTCCATCAAGGTTCACCACTGGTGGATTCCCTGAAGGCATGGTAAGTTTTAAGTGCGGGACGTGGGCGTGTCGTCAGTTGCATTCCATCATGTGTTGGTGAGGCATGATCGTTTACTCGAAAGAGGAATATGTCCATCACGTCTGTTTCTCCTAGTCGTCCCGCTTCATCAGGGGGAATTCCTGTCGTCGATCTGGAGCGAGTGCAGTCGGTCTCCAACCGGCATCTGCAACTGGTTGAGTTTCTGAGAGAACAGAATCTCGACGGTTTGCTGATACGGCAGCCAGAGAACTTCGCTTGGCTCACCGGCGGAGGGGATAACTCATTGCAGGGAAACGCCCGCGATCCTGTCGCTTCCGTGCTGGTGACCGATGCGGCACGAGTGGTTTTGTGTAACAACATTGATTCCGGTCAGCTTTTTGACCGCGAACTGATGGGGCTGGGTTTTCTGCTCAAGGAACGTCCCTGGACAGAACCGGGTGAGGTGCTCCAGCAGGATGTCTGCCGTGGACGAGTCATCGGTTCCGACAGCGTGATCTCTGGAGTTGAGACGAAGCTGGTTGATCTGCGTCCGTTGCGAACGACGCTGGAACCATTCGAAATTCGTCAACTTCGTGAGTTGGGTCGGGAGGTTGCTCATGCTGTGGAAGCCACCGCACGCAACTTTGAACCCGGAGCGACCGAAGCGGAAATCGCCGGACATCTCGCACACCGCCTGATCAAACGTCAGATTGAACCTGTTCAGATGCAGGTGATGGCGGACGCTCAAGGCTGGCGATATCGTCACTGGAGTTATGGGGCCGATTCCATTGAACGGCATTGTGTTCTATCCGCCATCGGACGCCGCCACGGGTTGCATGTTGGAGCATGCCGTACTGTTTCCATTGGAGCCCCATCGGAGGAACTCCAGCATGTTCATGGGTTAGCCACACTCATTCAGGCGACGGGAATGTACTTCTCCCGTCCTGACTGGACGATGCAGGAAACATGGAAACGTGTCGCCAGAATCTATGAAAAATTCGAAGTCCCCGACGAATGGAGATGTGCGGAACAAGGTCATCTTCTCGGGTATTCGAGTCGGGAGTCTCCCATTCTGCCGAACTCTCAACAGACGTTTCAATCTGGAATGGCCATCTTCTGGTATCCGAGTGTGCGTTCCTCACTGGTAGGAGATACGATGCTGGTGAATCAGGAGGGAAGCGAAATTCTCACGTCGACCCAGAACTGGCCAGTCGTTTCGGTCAAGGTGAAAGACGCCACCATTGAACTTCCCAGTCTGCTCATCCGGGAATGCGCTCCGTAAAAGCAGATCATTCTTGTTTCCAAGCTCTGCAGCTTTTTGCACGTTAAATCACAATGCCTTGAAGGAGAAGTGGTTGCAACACGTAATGGTGTCTACTCCGCATCAACGGAAATTCAAGACTTACGACGATTGACGAAAAAAGCTGTCTGGCTTGGTCACTCAAGTCCTGTCGTGTTCACTCTTCTTTAAGGAGCAGTCCTGGAATCAGTTCCCGGTTTGAAGACTCATTGGGAAGGTCGGGCCACCCGGAATGTGATTTCAGAACTGTTCCTAAGCGGAGCACAGGAGTTGCGGGCCGAGCGGCCTCTGATGTGAAGCACGAAGCAGAGCTTCGGGGCGAGTGCGTTCCCAGGCTGGAGCCTGGGAACGAGGGGACCTGTTGGAACCATACTTCAGTTCGTTTTTCCCGGGAGCCGTCGGTAGAGTTGAAGTAACCCGAGGAGTACGATCAGAGACACAATCGAGACGCCGAAAATCAGAAGCAGCGCGACAGGATCTCCAAAGAAGCGACGCACTGCGAATGTCGTTGCCCGATCTGTGCTGCCATTCGATGCGAATGAAAATTCGGCCATCCAGATCCATCTCCAGCAGAACAGTACGACCAGTGAACCGGCTGCCAGAAATGGCCCGAACGGAAGTGCCGGGCGGTTTCCGAGAACTTTGATTGCCGTTCCGATTCCGACCGCCAGCAACGGAGCCAGCAGCAAGGCAACGAGCGTCGGCT
>DATMFC010000379.1:0-10039 GCA_035556335.1 Planctomicrobium sp.
CGATGCCCCATATCGAAGCTGGGCCACAAGCGGAAAGATGGGAGGCTCTGGAGGAATTATCACCGCCGCTGTCGCCCATCTTCAAATTAATATCTATGACACCTACGATCCGCCGCCAACTGGAATTGCATCGCACATTGCCCCGGTTTCCAGAGCACTCAGCAGCACCCACACGGGTGGGTGCCATGTTGCATTAGGGGATGGTTCCGTTCGTTTCCTGAATGAAAACATGGATCTCTCAACGCATTGGCAACTCGCACACCGTTCAGATGGGAAAGTCCTTGGACAATTCTAATCAATTATTTTTGATTAACATTTATCACATAGCAGGTGATTTAAAAGGTGATCATCAATGCATAAATACTCCATAGTCTTATTCTGTGCGGGTTTGCTCCTGGCTTACGGATGCGGCAGTAAAGTCGATGGCCCGCAACGATACCAGTTGACCGGCAAGGTGACCTTCAATGGAAACCCGGTCCCGATCGGTGTGATCTACCTGACTCCGGATACCAGCAAAGGAAACCGGGGACCAGGCACCCTGGCCGAAATCAAGGACGGTCGCTACTCAACTCCGCCGAACAAAGGAACCGTGGGGGGCGCCATGGTACTGGAGTTCTCCGGTTTCGATGGCCAGAAAACGGGCACCGGTGATGATGAGAACAGGGTCGGTAAAACTCTTTTCGACGGTTATCGACTGGAAGCAGAACTGCCGCAGAAGTCAGCCCAGCAGGACTTCGATGTCCCGTTATCAGCCGCCGGGGGAAAAAAACCATAGTTGAAATGATGTCTCTAGTATTGTGTCAGCATTCAAAATTCGGGTGAATGAATCGAAACGGAAGCGGCCAACGAGCCGCGGAACATGTGAGACAACCCGAAACTTGAAGCCTGACAAGGCACTAGGCCAAGAAGAACAAGGAACCCTAAAAAACTGGATCCGATCCGCTCAAGGAAAGGAAATTTTCATGGTGAGAAAGATTTTGTTTGTGGCTCTTAGAAATCCAAAAAGACTGACGCATAAAATTTTCCCGGAGTAATAACGAGAACATCAGAAAAGCACCTCAACAACACTTCTCCATTTCTGGTATTCACTTCAGACCAATCCTCATCAACATTCTTATGAAAGAGGAGATCTCTAATGTTTTCTATTTTCAAGAACACGAAATTTCTCATCCCGTCATTTCAAAATTCCCGACAACGCTCACGTGAAGGATTTACTTTAATCGAACTGCTCGTGGTTATCGCAATTATAGCAATACTGGTCTCACTCCTCCTGCCCGCTGTCCAACAGGCGCGAGAAGCCGCAAGACGGACTCAATGCAAGAACATCCTGAAACAATGGGGGCTGGCCCTGCATAATTATCACGATGCCATGACAGTCCTGCCTTACGGATCGATGGGAGTAAGAACAGTCGCGGGCAACCGGAGCAACAACATGGGATTTCATGTCATGTTGCTTCCTTACATAGACCAGACAGCCCTCTATAATAATTTTGATTTCACTAATAATTACGACAATGTCGATCCATCCGGAAACCGTGGACGTCAAGCTGCCCGCACTCCTCTGCATTTCTGCCCCAGCGCTTCTGCTGAAGAACACCTGACGAACCGCCTCGATGGGGAAGTCTCCATTCACTACTACGGAGTTGCCGGAGCAAAGGGGTCCCGGCCTTCTCCGCAAACTGGAAATTACGCAGGTCTATGGCACGACTCTACAGAAACGGCAGGATATGGCGGAATTGCAACGAATGGTCTATTGACGATGAATATTTCAAAGCGATTCCGTGACTGCACTGATGGACTGACAAACACACTGATGGTTGGAGAAGTCTCCGCTCCCCGATCAGGAGATAAGAGCTATCGCGGGTGGATTCAAGGTTCATCATATAATTCCACTGGCGCTGAACTGCAGGCCACTTATGCCCACAAAAATGTCAATCGACAACTCGGCAAAAGCAGCGGATATGGCTATCAGGGCGCCGGTGGTCGCTGGTTCAATGATGTCACCTTCAGCAGTCCACACACGGGTGGTGTCCATTTTGTTCTTGGCGATGGTTCCGTGAAATTCCTCTCATGGAACATGGACTTTGTAACATACAAAACTTCGGCCAGTGCAGGAGACGGTGAATCACATCAGCTTACTTTCTAATGACCTGTAGGCAGTCCAGAGTAAATCGGCGAGAATCGCTGTACGCCAAGCCTGCGAAAACATCCAGACGACAATGGAAATGGTTTCATCTCCATTTTTAAACGACTACTGATTTCGAGGACATCCATAGGTGAGGTCGTCATGAAAAAACTGAATCACTTAAAGCTGAACTGCTCAGGGAACATCAGACATTCGTTTCAGCACTATCTGTTAACGATACTCGGACTACTCATCATCTCAGGATGTTCGGACAGTAACGGGGGACGCAAGCATGTGGCGGGAACAGTGAAACTCGCCGGTCAGCAAGTTGTTTACGGAACAATCGAGTTTCTCCCGGACGGCTCAAAAGGACATTCTGGTCCGGCAGAGTATGCGGAAATTTTTAATAGTCAGTACGACACACGAGTCAACGGCGCTGGTGTAATGCATGGTCCTCACATGGTTCGCATCTCGATTTATGACGGATTATTTCCTGAGCGAGGGGAAGAAGAGACGATCGGAGAAGGAGTGACTGGCAGAACTGCAGCCAAAGCTCCTAATGCTCTCTGTCTGGAATTTCCGTTGGAAGCCGACCTGAATTCCAAAACTCAGGATTTCGAGTTGCCCGAGTCAGCGATTGGTTACAAACCATAGAGTTCGAATGGCAGTCGAAACTCAGTTGACAACGCAAATAATCCTGAACCAATAGAAAACGTTCAGGGAATTTGCATACAGACTTCAATGCTCCACCGGTAACGATTCAATAAGTGCCGACACCTGAATGTCCGACGCACGTTTGATCAAGCCGCTTTAGAATAAGTTCACAATGATGCCTCTGAATCCTTCTCAATCGTTTTCCACTGTCGTTCCTCCCAGGAGGAGATCGGTCAGCTTTTTGCTGACAGTTCTACTCCACTTGATGCCATTCTGTACCATTGCGAACGCCGGAAAGAATGAAGAGACTCCGGTCGATGTCGAGTCGTCTGAAACGGATATCATCGTCGCCAAGTCTGTAAAAGAGAAAACTGAGGAGAAGAACCCTTTTCTCTTCGTTACTCCGGAACTGGAAACTCTTCCTGTTGGAACAGTTCGTGTGGAAGTGATCGAAGGTCTCTCTCAGGAACGATCATGGACGTTTGCAGACCGTAACGCCGAGCATCTTTTCGATACGGGATTCTTCGCCATGAAGAATCTGCCTAACAAATATGATCAATCAGGAATGCTCATCCGACGGAAAGGTCCGTTGCTGTTACACATGACCGGTCGCATTCAGCTTCCGCCTGGAGAATATGAACTCCGGTTGCGTTCAGTGGATGCCGCTCGACTTTATCTTGATGGTAAATTATTAACAGAAATTCCCATCAATAAACGGGGCTCGGGCGCTCACAGTCCCTATTACGAAGGACTCGATCGAGGTCCAGACATTCTTTCAATGGCTGAAGGTCACACAGAGAAGACGGTCACCGTCAAACTTGATGGCGGGGAACATGTCCTCTCTGTTTATCGGCTCTTTGTCACAGCAGGAATCGGCCAGCATCTTGGAGAATTAATTGTTGCAGCCAGGCCAGTTGAAGGGACAGCACAGATTCTCAGACCTGTTCCTGATTCAAAAGAAAGCTCCCAACAACATCTTCCATTCACCGATGGTGGCTGGCTTGATTTCCTAAGCTGGGAAATGGCACATCTGGAGCAAGTCAATGATCTGAATCGCCGGTCGGCAGCAGAATCTCAATATAAATACTGGAACCGCCGTCATGAATACGCTCGTAACACTGCTGACGATGCCGTTCTGGCCCCTGATGTCAAACAGACAAAGCAGGTCGGCAATGAGATCGATCGATTCCTGCTGGCAAAGCTGGAAGAACAGAATGTTCCGCCAACAGCGTTACTCGACGATCGGGCGTTCCTGCGACGATTATGTCTCGACACAATCGGTATGATTCCCTCTCCTGAATTGATCACGGAGTTTGAAGCTCTCCCCAAAGAGACTCGCCGAAGCATCATGATCGACCGTCTGCTGGATCATCCAGGCTGGGCCGATCACTGGGTCGGATACTGGCAGGATGTCCTTGCCGAGAATCCTGGCATTGTAAAACCACAGTTAAATAATACCGGTCCGTTCCGCTGGTTCTTATATGAATCCTTCCGCGATAACAAACCATTCGACCGGTTTGTGACTGAACTGGTAATGATGGACGGAGATCGTTATGCAGGGGGACCGGCCGCTTTCGGTGTCGCCAGTCAGAACGACGCTCCCATGGCGGCCAAGGCGCACATTATCGGAACCGCATTTCTCGGAGTAGAAATGAAATGTGCCCGGTGCCATGACGCTCCCTATCATGACATCACTCAGGAACAAGTATTCAATCTCGCTGCGATGTTAAAACGTGGTCCGCAGAAAGTGCCGGACAGTAGCAGCATTATTGCCGATCCGGAAGTTCTGGAGCAGATGACCGTGAAAGTCACACTCCCCCCTGGCAGTAATGTCCCGCCAGAGTGGCCTTTTCTGGATCTGAGTAACATTGAATCCCAACCGTTACCGGAGTGGTTTCTCAGAAACCCGAAAGACTCCCGTGAGCGTCTCGCGGTAACCCTGACGGCTCCCGGCAATCAACGTTTTTCGCAAATGATCGTGAATCGTCTCTGGCATCGATATCTCGGCTGGGGACTCGTTGAGCCTATCGAAGATTGGGAAGATGCGGAAATCTCTTATCCTGAATTACTCAATTATCTGGCACGGGAACTCGTCACCAATCATTACGATTTAAAGCACATTGCCCGACGGATATTCAACTCAAAATTCTATCAGCGCGAAGTCTTTCATGATTCATTAAATGAGAGACAATGGGGATCACTCTTCCCCGGTCCGGTGAGGCGTTCTTTAACAGCCGAACAAGTGACCGACTCTCTTTACGCCGTCGCCGGGAAGCCTTTCGGATCTGAAGAACTGACAATGAATCTGGACGGACGGCTTTCTGCAACCAGTTTCACAGGATTCGGCATCCCCCGTCGTGCCTGGGAATTCGTTAATGTGGGGAATGAACGAGATCGTCCTTCGTTAAGTCTTCCGACTGCCCAGTCCATCATCCAGTTGTTAACAGCATTTGGATGGCGCGACCAGCGGCAGGAACCGCTAACAAACCGACCACAATCACTCACACCTCTACAACCACTGGCATTAGCCAACGGTGTTGCAGCCAACAGGGCCATTGATCTTTCCGACCGTTCCGGCTTAACGACACTTAGTTTAGAAGACCAGTCATTAGATCAATTTATCGATAAACTTTTCACACGCATTCTGACACGAACTCCTGATGAAGGAGAACGTCAGATGCTGCGGGAACTTCTTGCAGACGGGTATTCCACTCGAATTATTGCTGGAGAAGAAGTGGTCCCTCTCCGAAGGATCTACCGCTCCGGCGTCACCTGGACGAGCCACTTTGATTCCAGGGCCGACATTGAAATTGTCCGCCGTCAAGCCGAAATCCTGAACGGTGATCCTCCGACGCAACGACTGAACCCCGCCTGGCGGGAACGAGTGGAAGATGTTGTCTGGTCACTCGTGAATTCCCCTGAGTTCGTCTTCGTTCCGTAACATTCGGATTCAATCGGCAAAACTGAGATCGCGTCGCTCGCAATTCGTTATTGAGGTGAATATGACAAATTATTCCTCCACTCGCCGTGAATTTCTTTCACAGTCGATCGCGCTGACTGCCGCTGCAACAGCAACCGGTCTGACCACAGTTCATGCTTCTTCCAAAGAAGCGTTGAAGAAGAAAATTGCTGGCACCGCCGAGCATTGCATCTTCCTCTGGCTGGGAGGAGGAGCCTCGCAGATTGATACATTCGATCCCAAACGGGTCAGCAGTGATGGTCGTAAAGATCCCGGTTCTGCTTATCCTGCCATCGACACCGCGATCCCCGACGTACAGGTCTGTGAACATCTGGCTCGTACCGCCTCGCGACTGGACCGCTGTGTTCCTATCCGTTCGGTCCATCATGACGTAATCGATGAACACGCGGCTGCCGCCTATCGTATGCATGTGGGCCGCCCGACAAATGACACCGTTGTTAATCCGAGTCTGGGCTCGATGATTACCTATATGAAGCAACCGGCCAATGATCATGTGCCAGCCTATGTTCTCATGGGGAACCCATCTCCTGCACGCGACCCCGGGTTTCTGGGTGCGAAATATGGTTATCTTACGTTATTAGAAACGAATCGTGGACCGGAAGGAGTCGTTCGTCCCCAGCGGGTCACCGAAGAACGACATTCAAGAAGAATGAAACTTCTCGAACAGATGCGGAGTCACTTCACCGCCGAAACAGGTGACGAACGTCTCGTCAAAAATTACCTCGAAGCTGCCGACGCGGGCTTCCGGCTCAGTGGTCCCGAGTTTCTGAATGTCTTTGATTTGAATCAGGAACCGACCTCACTTCGCGAAGCCTATGGAGACGATTTCGGTCAACGCTGCCTGCTGGCCCGACGGCTTGTCGAACGGGGAAGCCGCTTTGTGGAAGTTTCTTATAATCTGAACTTTGTAAACGGAACCGGTTGGGACACACACCAGGAAGGACAAGAGAATCAGCACCTGCTCATTCAGAGTCTGGATCAGTCATTCGCGGCGTTACTGGACGATCTGGAGGAGAAGAAACTGCTTGACAAGACTCTGATTGTCATTTCCACCGAGTTCGGTCGCCCTGCGAAATTCGACGGAGGAGGAGGACGAGGACATCATTCCGACAGCTTCAGCGTTCTTCTCGCGGGAGGCGGATTGAAAACAGGACAGGCCATCGGCATCACGGACGAACTCGGAGTGAACATTGTCGATCGTCCGGTCAGTGTCCCGGATCTGTTCGCAACAATCCTCGCCGGCATGGGAATCGACTGGACGGAAGAACTCTACGCTGGCGACCGTCCGGTCCCTCCCACCGAAGGGGGAATCCCCATCGCAGAGCTGTTCACCTAAGGAACAAGGAATCAACCTTCGGCAGCTTTGGTGAACGATCTGAAAGAATCCAAAATTCCGCTCTCCGATCGTCTCTTCAAGCAAACCGCTCTATACGATCCCTCCCCAGGTATAAGCAATAATAACAACAAATACGGCGATGGTTTTAATACAGGTGATAACAAAGATGTCACGGTAGGAGTCACGGTGACTTAACCCTGTGACGGTTAATAACGTGATGACGGCTCCATTATGAGGAAGCGTGTCCATCCCTCCGCTGGCCATCGAAGCGACACGGTGCAGAACTTCTGGAGGAATACCGTTCTCCCTTGCCGTCGACAAAAAGGTATCCGCCATGGCAGCCAGTGCGATGCTTAAGCCCCCTGATGCGGAACCAGTGATGCCGGCGAGCGTCGTCACGGTCACGGCTTCGTTCACCAATGGGTGAGGAATCCATTTCAGAAATTCCATGAGAATCAGGAATCCCGGCAATGCAGCGATAATTGCACCAAATCCATATTCAGATGCAGTGTTCATGGCAGCAAGCAAGGCACCGGAAACGGCAGCTTTTGAGCCCTCCGCAAACGCCGTTGAGACTCGACGCCAGGCAAGAATGATCACAGCCATAATTCCGGAGAGAAGTGCAGCTTCTACCCCCCAGATCGCAGCAACGCGTGAGATCTCCTGAGTCACTGGAGCGGCCCCCGCAATTCCTGATGATTCAATCGTGTGTGTCTCCCCATAGATCTGAGGAATGAAAAATGTGAACAGAGTGTTTGTAACGCCGACAATAATTAATGGCAGAAGAGCGATGGCCGGATGAACCAGTTTTTCATTTGAGACCGAGATCTGCTCATGACTGAGATCGGTTCCATAACCTTCTTTATTTGCTATTGCCTTGTTTTTCCGCCAGTTCAGATAAATCAATCCTGAAATCAGGATAAACACAGAACCAATGATTCCAAGAAATGGGGCCGCAAAGATGGTCGTTTTAAAGAACGGGATTGGAATAATATTTTGAATCTGTGGGGTCCCAGGAAGTGCATCCATCGTAAAGCTGAATGCTCCCAGGGCGATCGTCGCCGGAATCAATCGTTTTGGGATATTGTTCACCCGAAAGGCTTCTGCCGCGAATGGGAACACGGCAAACACGACGACGAACAGTGAAACTCCTCCGTAGGTCAGGACTGCGCAAACAAAAACAATCGACGGAATCGCGCAATGGTGTCCCGTCGCACGCACAATCGAAGCCGCAATCGATCGGGAAAACCCTGAGATTTCGATCAGCTTTCCAAAGAGGGCTCCCAGCAGAAAGACCGGGAAGTAAAGCTTGAGAAAAGCTGCTGCTTTTTCCATATACACGCCGGTAAACATCGGCGCAACAAGAAAAGGGTCTGTCAATAAAACGGCCCCCATCGCCGCAATCGGAGCGAATAAAATGACGCTGTATCCCCGATAGGCAATCAGCATCAGAAAGGCGAGCGATAAGATAATGACAAGCAAGTTCATGAAATGGTCCGCTTCTGTCACTTCAAAGAGAGTAATGGGCCCATCGATAGTGTCGGCACATCGCAGATCAAATAGCTCTATTGAATGGTCCAGCCACCATCGATAGTGATCGTTTGCCCTGTGATATTTCTTGCCAGCGGACTCATTAAGTATTCCACCGCACCCGCGACTTCTTCCACTGTGATAAAGGTCTTCTTCGGCATCGGCGCCAGCATTACGGTTTCAATGACTTCTTCCTCGGAAACTCCACGCATACGGGCCTGGTCAGCAATCTGGGCATCTACCAACGGAGTCCGAAGATAAGCCGGACAAATCACATTGCTGGTAATGTCATCCGCGGCCGTTTCGAGTGCGAGAACTTTGGAGAACCCTAACAGGGCATGCTTGGCGGCGACATAAGCCGACTTATAAGGAGAGGCCACAAGACTGTGAATCGACCCGATATGAATGAGTCGCCCATATCCTGCTTTTCGCATGTCAGGCATCACGAATTTCGACATCAGAAAGGCCCCTTTCAACATCACGTCGTTAAGCAGGTCCCATTTCTCTGTCGCGAATTCTTCCAGTCGAGCAACATGCTGTAATCCGGCATTGTTGATCAGTACCTCGACTGGCTGGTGATTGAACATAGCAATGCATTCACGAATGGAAACCTCTGAGGTTACGTCCAACTGAATCGCAGTTGCTTGACCACCGGCAGTGGAGATGCGATCGGCGGTTTCCTTTGCAGCATTAAGAACCAGATCACTGACGATCAGGCGATGCCCCTGTACGGCCAGCAATTCACTGATCCCGCGTCCCAGTCCACTACCGGCTCCCGTGATCAGAATCGTTCGAGGAATCGGATTCATGTGAGTGCTCCATATTGTTTACGGAGTGTTCGTCTCATCACCTTGTTGGACGCCGTTCGCGGCAATGACGCGACCGGAATCACCTGATGAATCTTGAACAGAGGATTCAACTCGCTGGAAATCGCATTCTGTAGTTCCGATTGCAGTTTCTGTCGATCTTCCGTCAGTGCCGGATCAGTCACGACATAGATCACCAGAAGACTGGGGCCTCCCTGATCTGAAAGAGCGATGGCCGCAGATTCCAGAACGCCGGGTACAGTTTGCAGGACTCGTTCAATCTCCGCGGAACTGACTTTGATTCCTCCCAGGTTCATTGTGTCATCGGCTCTCCCCTGTGCCTGCCAGTATCCATTGGGAAGTCGACGGATCTGGTCCCCATGGCGACGCAACTTGATCCCATTCGGTGCACAAGGTGTTTCGGCGAAGTAGACTTCATGATGGTCGGCATTCAGCAACGTAATGGAATTGCCCATGGAGGGGGGAATCAGAAAGACTTCGCCGTTCTCTGCAGGCTCCCCTTGCTCGTCAAGAATCACGAAATCCCATCCCAGAATCGGTGTATTAAAAGTTGAAGCAATAACGGGACGAGCCAGTGTCTGGCCGAT
>DATMFC010000380.1:0-10296 GCA_035556335.1 Planctomicrobium sp.
GCATTTGGAATTGCAGTCAATCACGTGAGAAACCATGTTCGCAAGAAGCAGCACCATCAGATTGCAGTACAGGAACAATTGCTGACACATCTGGCCGCTTACCATGCCGAACAGCAGTCGTTGTTTGATGATCTGCATGAGAACTTACGAGGATGTCTGGACAAACTGCCTGCGAACCAACGGCACATTCTCTCCTGTTTCTATGACGAAGAAGCCTCGCCGATGCAGATCGCCAGGGCGGAAGGAAAAACGTCCAATGCCATTTACAAGCTGTTGAAGAAAATTCGCCAGACACTCTATGAATGCCTGACGAAGAACGTCGCCGAATGGAGACTCTCGTGAATTACAGAAAATCGCAAAATCAGATCCCACTGGAATGGCGCGATCTTGTCGACCGATTCTGCTCCGGGACCATTCTGGAGGAAGAGTCACGGTTTCTCGCAGAAGGCATGTCCAACGATCCCGATGTCAGGGATTATGTGAACAGATATCTGGCAATGCACGCCGGGTTGCAATGGGAGTTTCGCCGCGGTGGGGGAGCCATTGATCCTGTCTTCCGGCGTCCTGAGATTTCCCGGAACAAGTCACTCGGCAAGTTGTCAGATCGCTTCCCCGCCACCCGTCGTCAAAACGGTCTCTGGGGAGTGATGATTCTCGCATTGGTGATACTGGGAATCGTGGTCTGGTTTCCGGCGAAGCCCATTTCTCCGACCGATCCCCATTCGACAGAACTCGCGAAAACGGAAGGGACTCCCCCGTTCCCTGTCGAGTCTCCCTCAGCAACCTCTTTCGGACAGGGACACTCCGCAGAGATGCCGGTTGTGAAAGAGTCGTTCACAATAGTCACGTCGCCAACGGAAGAGAAGCAAGGGCGTCATGTCGTCGGCAAGTTGTCGTTGTCAGGGACGGATGTCATCGTGGAACGCAACGGAGAACCTCAGTTTGCCAATTCCGGGATGGAACTTCTGGCGTTCGACAAGTTACGTGTTCCTCAAGGGGAAAAAGCATCGGTGAAACTCGCCAACTCCGCGAGCGTGGAACTGGGACCACGTTCCGTTCTGGCATTCCGGCATGAAGGACGTCCGGAGCTTCTGGAAGGTTACGCCGAAATCGACGCGACGGAACATCCCCGTCAAATGGCCTGGAGCCTGAGAACGGAGATGGCCGATGCGGAGATTCAAACCGGTCGTTTTTCCGTTGGAGCCAGTTCCGGGCAAACCTGTATTCGGGTCGCGGAAGGATCGGTTTCTGTCGTGAGACGGCTGGACGGCGCCATGGCAAATATCCGGCATGGATTCTGTTCCCTGATTTCCCCGAATGAAGATTTACGTCCTGTTCCCAGTCGCTATGGACAGGCTCTGCTTGTGCTCTCGGAAGAGGACAAACCAAACTGGGCCACCTTCAATCGTTTAATCGGAGAGCGGTTGATTGATGATCACCTGTGGAAGTCGGCCCTCTCGGTGAAAGTACGGACATATGATCAATTGACAGCCGATGACCTTCAGGGGTGTGCTGTAGTGATTATTTCGGTGTTCCATTGGGGAACGAATGCGGAGGATGCCATTGCTCAGGCTGGCATTCCCGATGCGGCGATTCCCGTTCTGTGTCTGGAACCGGCGGCTTTTCCGGTGATCGGCATGACCGGACCGACTCTTGGTATCGATTATCAGTTTAACGACAGCAGTGCATTGATGGACATCTCCTCTCCTCGGCATCCTCTGGCGGCGGGCTTTCATGGGCGGGGGTTAAACCTCTTTCATGTCGCCGATAAACGTACATTGGGATGGGCACGACCAACCAATGATGCAACCCGAATTGCCAACTTTGAAGGGGAACCAGAGCAGTGCGTTCTCTTTGGATATGAAGAAGGGGCTCAAATGTTTGAACGCAAAGCACCGGCCAGAAGAGTGGGGCTGTTCGTGCATCCACAGGGGGTGACTGCTTCATCCCCGGCGCTCAAACTGATTGATGCCGCTATCCAATGGTGTCTGGTCGGGCAGACTCAGAGCATCTGACGGAACTTCAGATGATCATCTCACACAGTACTTCCAAGTTTGAGATGAACAGGAGAGAAGTGGGTGGTGGATAGTGGGTAGGAAATGGCATGAATTTCCAGCATTTTCCTGCCCCCTGGCCCCTGAATCCTGACCCCTTGCTTCTATGTGAATAGACTTGGAAATACTGTCACAAGATAACTTGACGATCACTCGCAAGGGACGTCGTCCTGTCCACCAATGTCTGCTGGTGCTGACACTTTTCTGTAATAGTGTCGTCGCTAGCGAAAACGCCGCCAGACCAGAGCAGGAAAGCACAACGGTTCACCGGGACAACCGTCGTCCCCTGCTGCATTCTCATAACGACTATCTTCGTCCACACCCTCTTGTTGATGCACTTGAACAGGGTTTTCAGAGTGTGGAAGCAGACGTTTTCCTGCTTGATGGAAAGTTGCTGGTGGGACATTTTCTGGCCGACGCCCTCTGGCGACGGAAAACTCTCCAAGAGCTCTATCTGCAACCGCTGCGAGAACGAATTCAAAACAAGAACGGTTTCGTCCATGACCAGCAGAAGCCGTTCTTCCTTCTGATTGAAATCAAGTCGGATGCAACAACCACCTACGAAGTGATTCATTCACGATTGGAAGAGTATGCAGACATCCTTTCTTGTCGAAATGGAGAGACATGGACTCCTGGTGCGGTGACGGTTGTCATCACCGGTCGCGTTCCTCGCAGCAGGATATTGCAGCAGACGATCTGTTATGCCGGAATCGATGGCTCTCCGTCAGATCGATACTCCAAATTTCCCCCTCACGTGATGCCGTGGATCAGCGAACGATGGGGTTTCCTGTTTCAATGGAACGGAGAAGGAGAAATGCCGGAATCCGAAAAGAGCAAACTGGCGGACTACCTCTCAGAGATTCATTCCCATGGACGATCGGCCCGATTCTGGGGAACCCCGGAAAAGGAAAAGGTCTGGCAAGAACTTGTTAATCAAGGAGTCGATCTTCTTGGAACCGACCGGCTCTCGAAATTAAAAGTCTTTGACGACTCTCAAATCCGATGAAATTCGGGATGATTGCGTCGACGACTCGCGGACATATTCCAGGAGAATGGAACCCGCGTCGCAGGCGGCTGCGATTTGGGTAACATTTTAGCGGAATGAAGTCTGTTCAAATTGCTACGAGAATTTTTACCGCGAAGATGCAAAGGACGCCAAGAAAGAGGAAACCACGAATGGGCCGAATCTGACGAATCTGTTGTTCGGCATCTCCCTGTGATTCATTCGTATAATTCGTTTGATTCGTGGTTTCTTCAACACGTATTCAGATCCTCTTGACCAGATAGACAGGCCGGAGGAGGCAACTCACTCTTGATTCCCAACCCCTTCGCGTTCTTTGCGTCTTTGCGGTAAAAACTCTTCACCGCCAACGGGAGGGACCAGGCCAACTTCAGACCGCTAAACTGTGACCGATTTTGTTAAAATCAATTGAACGGCATTGGGGCCAAATCCGAAGAGTTCCCATCACGGACCGAAGAACGTGTAGTAGGGCTCACCCAGAGCGAGCCGTTGCACCAGTAATGCTGTCTCTCGCAAATGATAATCTCCCCAAAGACATGCTTCACCGCAGGGGATCTTCCGGCCGGGGGGGATGTAATCCCAGTTACGTGGACGGTGATAAACCGAATGGAGCAACAATCCCTGATGAGCCGGATTGCCGTTCAGATAAGGTTCGTTGAGCAGGCTGCGGAACATCGTCAATCCCGCCTGAAGAAAGGTCTCCGCCCCTTCTTCATCTGAGAGAATCTGTCCCAGACGAATCAAACCCTGGGACGCAATTGCGGCTGCGGAACTGTCGACCGGTTCATAATCGTTCCACGGATCAGAGGGACGCTTGTCCCAGTCTTTAAGATGGACCAGTCCCGGAGCGCCGGTATCCCAGTAAGGAACGCCATCGGTTGGGGAGTCGTTGATGAAAGCCTGAGCGCTGACGATTGCCGCACGACGCATCCATCGTTCCACTTCAGTACGACCTCCGAACGGCTCCAGCTCCTCATCAGGAAGAGTCGCCAGAAATTCCAGTTGCTCGGCATACCCCGTGACAATCCACGCGGCGCCTCGGGTCCATGTCGTGAACGGGCTGTAGCCTTGTTGCGTACTCGGGCAGCGATAACGGCCATCGTTCGTGTTGAAGATGCTTTCATGTACCACTCGCCCGGGCGTATCCCAGGTGTCGCGAGCTTCGCCATAATAGACGATAAAGTCTGCCGTCGTCCTGGCGTGTTGAATCAGACGGCTCAGCAACGAAATCGCTTCGTCATTTTCCCCCATCAGTCGATGCCCAAGCCTGTGGGCCAGAGCCAGCGAACGGAGGGAGCGGATCGTATCGGCAAACAGCGAATGGGGACCATTAAAGGAGTAGATGTATCCCCCTCCGTCTTGAGTCCGGCTCCAGCGTGCCGCTTGAACTGCTCCGCTGGCTTTCAGGGCCAGTTCGTAGAGAGCGAGTTCTTCCGACGTGGCGACGAAGCGTTTTTCCAGAACCAATCGCCTCAGCGCCCCATATGTGCTGACGTTATTAAACCCGTGATCATGAACGCCAATATGGCTGACGTGCGGGGCCATCAGAGAAAGCGTCTGTGATCGACCTTGCTGTAGAAACCTCTCGTCCCTGGTGGCGTCGAATTGCAGGATTGCAGATCCGAACTGAAAGCCCTGTGTCCATTCAGTCCAGCCTTGCGACGTGTATTTTCCTTCGATCGTGAAGACGGGTGACCCTTTATCGGGGGTCCAGTTCCGTTCCAGTTCATTCAGGCAATGGGCCGAAACTTCCCACATCCGGCCGATGGAAGAAAGCAGGTCCGCAGGACGAAGTTGATGATCGATTTGCAGCATTCCGGTTTCCGGTTGGAAGAAGCGACCATCGTTCAGATGATCTTCTAACTCGACATTGTCAAAACAAAACTATTGGCCTTGTCAGGCTTGAAACTTCGGAGTGTCTCACATGTTCCGCGGCTCGTTGGCCGCTCCCGTTTCGATTCTTCCACCCTCATTTTTAAGGTTGGACACAGCACTATATTAGTTCGAACCGGTCTAAAAGCCAGCAGCCCCGTCCAATGGAACGGAGCTGCTGATTTTTGAATTGACCGTGAGTTGAACCTGCCGTCGTCGAGATTACTCGACTGCCGGGAACACCTCGTCACTTTGAAGGACTTCTTCGACCTCACGTTCGACGGCCTGAGCATCCACAGCGGGTTCAACCGGTGGAGCTTCCGTGGGAAGTTCCATGGAATGAACGGTCGAAATAATCTGTGGAGAAGTGCTGTGTAAAGCGACGTCGGTATATTCGAACAGCGATCCCTTCTCGAAGTGAACGTTCTTCAGAGCAATCGCATACTCAACGCGAGCCTGGAAGTGTTGTGTCTGAGACTCCATCAAACGGCGCTGAGCATCCAGAACCTGATCCAGATTGACCGGCAAACCTGCCTTACGGTTGGCGTCCAGTGAATCCACGGCATCACTGGCAGCGAGATACCGGTTCAATGTGGTATGTGTCTGTTCATAAGCCCGAGAAGTTTCCGCGACCATGGTCCCCAGATCATGGATCACCTGCCGTTCCTGTTCTTTCAACACCGCTCGGGATCGAGCCAGCAGAAATTCGGCATTGTCAACAGCGGCATGAGCCCGACGGAAGCCCAGGGGAACAGAGAATTCCATCCCGACCATCCACTCTCGATTTTCAAACGTTCCGAGTTGATCCATTGCGGAGCCGTAAACCCCTCCGTTGCTGGCGACTGCACTTCCCCCCGCGAAATTATGCCCGATACCGCGAGCCCGATATTTGGCAACCGCGTCGAGTTGAGGACTGAGGAAGTTCTTGGAAGCAATCAACTCCAGTTCCCGACGTTTGACCAGAAGCCGCTGTTCGGTCAGTTCCGGGCGACGTCGCAACGACTCCCCGATAACGCTTCCCCAATCGAAAACGACAGGAGCAATTTCCGGTTCATCATTGGGACGAAGCAATTCCGTTTCGGTGATCGGCAAGCCAATCAGAAGACGCAGGCGACGCTCCGAAAGCTGTACCCCGTTGGTTCCCCGGAAGACACCCCCGCTGGCTCCGTTGCCGACTTGTGTTCGTTGTCCGGCACGACCGGTGATGGAGTCCTGCAGTTCCGACTGAAATCGGTAAAACTGTTCGCGGGCAAGTGCCTCGGAAACTCCTCCCTGGAGACTGGCGGTCTGCATCGCCTGATAGGCCTGCCATGTTTCACGGCTCCGCTCAAACGCTCCCTGCTTGGCATCAAGGTCACGATAGGCGAAGTAGAGATCCCAGTAGGAATTCACCACATCGCTGATATAGTTGCGGACATTCTTCTCGAAGTCGGCCTGACTGATGTCCTGATTGACTTTGGCAATCAGCACTCCGTTGTAGACGCCGGGAATCGCACCTGGTCCTGCGATCCGGTTGAACGTCAAGCCTCCCCCCTGAAGCAATGGCTGACGAATTTCTGCTTCAACCTGATTCTGCCAGACACTCGAATACATGTTGGCCGGAGCATTGTTGGAATCATAATCGGTGAGATTCCGCAACGAAATCGTCGCTCCTGTGGCCGTTCGTTTGCTCAGTTGCAGGAGATAATCACTGGCATCCTGATTGAATAAGTTGGTTCCACCGGCGAAAAACTCGTTGTTAAACGTCTGGTGATTATCCCGGAAAAAGGTATTCGCCGTGAACTGTGCGTCAAACGCACTCAGGGCCGCTTCCATCCCGAACCGGGGATCCGTCTGCTGAATTCCCTGGCGATATCGCGTTGATATGACTTCCGGTGCCCTTAAGACGGTTGCTCCCAGATCGCGCAGAACCTCGGAATTCGTCATTGCCAGCGAGACGGCTTCCGAAAGTGTCAGGTCTCGATAGGTTTGCTCGGTCTTGTGGGAGAATTTTTCCAGTGTATGCGGCTCGATTAACGGATCTTCCGTCAGCACCGCATCAATCTTTTCATCTACCCGCCGCATGACTGCGTTGACATGAGTGGTGTCGTTTCCAATGGTTTCCCGGTAATTAGGAGAAGTGGAACACCCGGACCCGCCCGTCAGACTCATGGACATCAAGATGGCAGCAGAAATGGCTTTCCATCGCCGTAGCCTGCGGAATTTCCCTTCGTTACGAAACGACAGTGTCGACATGCTCTGCCCTTTGAGAGATGTTTCTACGAAAGGAGCCCGGTTGAAATCCATCTCAACAGTTCCTATCGAATCCATTGGCAACCTTAGATTCAGCCCGTGCATCGGGCCAAAAGATTCATCCCTCAATATCGGCCCTGATTGACAAGAAAAATGAGGATCAGGCGGAGACCGTGCCGTTTGATTGACTGGATCGTTAGCAATAGATCGGTTACAGAGCATAGGTCAGGCTGGGGTGATGGGAAAAATAGGGGGCACATAATGGTGTAAAGCATTCTCCTGCCTATGTTGATTTCCGTCGTGTTGACGGTGAATGCGGACGAAAATATGGCTGAACGACCATTCCGATCGTTGTAGTGGCGAATCGTTTCTTAGGGCAGACGGGCTCGGATGTGGTGTTTCTTCCCAAAATGGAAGTCGGCGAGGCCTGTCGCCCTTCACCTCCGTATTCCCGCAAAGTCAGGGCTGACAACATGAGAATCACTCCAAAGTTATGGGTGACGACTTGTGCCATTCTGTGTGTCTCTGTCACAGGATGTCTGCAAGTTCAACACACCGAGTTACCCGTCAAACACTTTCGGCAGTGGTTGCCGAAGGACGCCCGGGTCAACAGTGACGGGACCAATCCAGCCGCCGAACGTAAGCTGCCACTTCGACGAATTGCAGACGCAGCGAACCTGGAATCAGAAGTTCCTGCAATCAAGGCCGCCGCCGAAATCAAGCAGCAGGAAGATCTGAAAGATCAAAAGGTCAAAGCACTGCTCTATCTGTCGACTATCGGCTGCGGTTGCTACGACGCAGACGGCAAAATTACCGATGCACTTCTGGCCGCATTGGACGATTGCACCGAAGAAGTCCGTTTGACAACCGTGCAGACCATTCGACACGTTGCCTGTCAGGCTCCCTGCAGCCAATGCAATACGCATTCATGCTGCAAAAAGGCAATCGTAGAGAAACTGTCTGAGATTGCGTACGAGTACAATGATGATGGATGTCCGGTAGAGCCGTCTCAACGGGTTCGTCAGGCCGCTGCGGAAGCGTTGCAGGTCTGCTGCCCGAATGTGGGGATTCCCGCTCATTCTCATGGGGAAGGACCAACACCAGTAGAGCCGGCCGTTCCACCGATGCCGGAGCAGGCCCCTCCAGTTGAAGGGCCGGAATCATCCGGAGCGTCGGCACAGGCAGAAGCCGTGCCGTCTGTAACCGCTTCGGTTTCACAACAGACAGCTCCCGCGATTCAGTTGTCTTCTTTGAACGTTGCGGAAAAAGCGTCGGCAACCACGGCAAGTGTCAAAGCCGCACGTAATGTGGTTCCACCTGCTCCATTTCCAGCGATTGCAGAAGCAGCACCAGTTGCCGCCCCACCTGTTACCGCTGCAGTTGTTCCGGTACAGGAAGCTCCAAAAACAGTCGCAAGAACCTCTGCACGTCCCAGCCAGTTAATGGGAACGATCTCCAGTGTCGATCTCGAATCGTCAACCGTTCAGTTGCGGTTCACTTCTCCGGAACACCTGAATTCCGGTGATCGCCTGATTGTTTACCATCGATATGAAATGGGACGCGTCGCGACCGTTGGTGATCTGCATGTTGCTTCGGTCGAAGGAAACACCGTTCTTGCCAAGCCAGGTGACAGTGGTCGTCTCGATCGCGTGACCGTCGGCGATTCTGTCGTTCTGGTTAAATAGGCATTTTGCGATTGAGATCACAATTCGGATTCAACTGCAGGGGAGGTGAAAGGACAATCTTTCGCCTCCCCTGCAGTGTTTTCAGAGAAGTGCCTATAACTGATGATCCCATCGCTTCTGCTGAGACACGTTGGGATCAATTCATTTTGGGTCTGTGGTCTTCTGTCGTTTGAGGGGGTGTCTCCGAACCGGTGATGATCTCCAGCCCTGTGAACGATTTGGCCGCCATCGGCATTCTTCGACCCGTTCCAAAAGCCCGGTCGTTCAACTTCACGCCGGGAGGCATCTGTCGTCGTTTGAATTCATTGCGATCCAGACGCGTCACGACCCAGCGAACAGTTTCTTCCGGAAACCTTTTCGCCAATTCGGCAGGGGAAAGTTGATCGTCAATCAGACCCTGTAAAATGGCGTCAAGAAGCGGATAGGGAGGCAATGTATCCTGATCAAACTGGTCCGGGGCCAGTTCGGCACTGGGAGCTTTTTCCAGAACCCGGGCCGGAATGATCTCACGTCCGGCCTGTCGATTGATCTCTCGCGACAGGGCGTACACATCCTGTTTGTAGAGGTCGCTCAGCACCGCAAATCCGCCGCACATGTCGCCATACAGCGTGCAATAACCAACCGCCAGTTCGCTCTTGTTTCCGGTGGTCAGAGCGAGCCAGTTGTACCGGTTGCTGCGGGTCATCACGATGGCTCCACGAATTCGAGCCTGCAAATTCTGATCGGCCAGTCCCCCTGGTTGTGTGGCGAGATCTGTGGCAATCGTCGTCAGGGATTCATAGGTGCGATGAACCTCATCAATGGGGATAATGGTCCAGTCGATCCCCACATGTTCTGCCTGAGCCTGTGCATCTTCCAGACTGTGAGAACTGCTGTAACGACTGGGCATCAGCAAGGCATGAACCCGCTCAGGACCAACTGCTCTGGCGGCAATACAAGCGGCTAGAGCACTGTCGATTCCGCCTGAGAGGCCGAGTACGGCGTCGGTGAAACCACACTTGCGCATGTAGTCCCCGAGTCCCAGCGTGAGCGCGTCCAGCAACTGAGATTCCCGCGACGCCTCTTGAAACAGGACCGCGGAAGGCCAGCTTTCGGTGTTAATCAGTTCAGTGTCAATCAGTCGAAAGTCGGACTGAAATCCGGCGGCGGCAAGGATGACTTCTCCCTGATCATTCATGACGAAACTGTTCCCGTCGAACACGAGATCGTCGTTCCCTCCCACCTGATTCACGAACAGAAAAGGGCGCCGGTGCCGTTCGACGTGGTGCCGGATCAGTTGATGACGCCGGCCAATTTTTTCAGATTCGTACGGGCTGGCAGAAAGATTGACAAAGAAATCCACTCCCTGTTCAGCAAGTGCAGCGACCGGATCAGGGGTTGCCGTGGGGAAGTAATGATAGAAGGTTTCCTGTTCTCCCCACCAGGCATCTTC
>DATMFC010000381.1:0-9712 GCA_035556335.1 Planctomicrobium sp.
GAATACGCGGAAGGTTCTGTCGAGTTCTTCTTCGAGTGGCCGGAGTTGTTCACCCCAGTGTTGCAGCCAACTGGTGGAGTCCGTTTGAACGGTGTCGTCAGTGGTGCGGCTGGTTGCTGGAGTCAGCATTGAGGTGACCGATCCCGTCACGCCGGCGGATGCTCCTTCAACCCAGCTGATGTAGAGTGTTCCCAGTTCCTGATAGCCGTCGATTTCCGATGGAGAGCTTGTTGCGACCGGTGTCGTTCGAGGAATGGTCCCCCAGACGAGCAGCAACATCATCGCCACAACGGCCACACTTCCGCCGATAGCCCCCTTTTGTTTATAGAGGAAGCTTCGTTCCGGCTGCCGTTTGGTTAAGTGGCGGTTTTGTGGAATCGAGCGGGATAAAATCTGATCGACGAAATCGACCTGATGTGTTGTCTTCTTCCAGTCTCGAATAGCCCATTCTTTGATTGCACTGTCCAACAAGACGAATTCCGACCACGCGTCGCGACACTCTGCGTTTCTGCAGGCGGATGCGTGGAGACGGAGTTCCTCCGTAGGGGGAGACCGTTCTTCAACGGCCTGTTCCAGTCTGGTCTGAAATTCAAGGCAGTTCATGATCATCTACACTATATTATGTACATCTCTATTGTGTTACCTGGCCGATTCCGTGGTTCCGGGATCCAATCCTCGATTGCGTAATTGTTCTGCAAGAAGTTTCCGGCTGCGGTGTAACCAGGTTTTGATGGTGCCGGAGGGGGTCTTCATGATTTCGGAAATCTCGGCAACACTGAGTTCCTGCTGGTAGAACAGAACGAAACAGGCTCGCTGCTGTTCTTGCAAGACGCCCAGCGCTAACTGCAATTCTTCCCCGAGAGCGGCCCCTTCGGATTCGTCTGTCACGCCGGCGGAATATTCGAGATCGGCCAGAGCGGGTAATCGTGATCGTTTGCTCAGGGCCGTTCGGCACCGGTTGGCGGCGATCTTCATCACCCAGGGGGTGAGGGGTTGTGTTCGGTCCCAGGATCCGAGATAGCGGACCGCCCGCATCAGTGACTCTTGTGCGGTGTCTTCGGCGTCTTCCCGGTGTCCCAGCATCCGGTAACACAGCGCGTACACCTGCTGTTGATACGTCTGGACGAACAGACGTAACGCGTCGGTATCTCCGGCGAGACAGCGTTGAGCAAGTTGCACGTGTTCCTCGGCCACCTGTTGCGGAACCCTGATTCTTTCCCTGAAAAGACCCCTGTTGTCCCCTCTACGGTTTCAACAACTTGATCGCTGGGGGAAATTTTCCGGGAAACGGCACTGAATATGGAGTTTGCTTCTCAGGTGGAACGTCGGGTCTGCAGCCTTTCACGGCTACGCCGCCCCGATTGCAAGCAATCGGGGCCACCCAAAGAATTTCATCCCATTGGAGTTTTGAATTAGGACTCAATCTGGCCAGACACCGGTGAAAACTTCGGTGGCCGGGCCGGTCATGTAGACGTCGCCGGATTCCGCCCATTCGAGAGTGAGATCCCCCCCCGGCAGATGGCAGAGAACCTTCCGTTCTGTCAGTCCGTTCAACACGCCTGCCACGGCGGATGCACAGGCGCCTGTCCCGCATGCCTGAGTTTCGCCACTTCCCCGTTCCCAGACTCGCATCTGAATTTCAGTTGGGGAGATGACTTTGATGAACTCCACATTCACCCGACGTGGAAACGCAGGGTGCTTTTCGATTTGCGGGCCAATCCCCAGAACCCACTCGTCGGTGATTTCGTCGACAAACGTGACGCAATGCGGGTTCCCCATGGAAACGGCTGTCATGTTCAGCGTTTTTCCTCCCACTTCCAGAGGGACATTGATCGGCGGATTGCCGGGGAGCGTGGTGGGGATCAGTTCCGGTTCGAGAATCGGGAATCCCATGTTCACCCGGACCTGTTCAACGAGACCATTAACCGGGAAGACCTGAAGTGTCAGGACTCCGCGACCGGTTTCAATCGTCAGTTCTTCTTTTTTCGCGATGCCGTGATCGTAGACATACTTCGCGACACAGCGGACACCGTTGCCGCACATTTCCGATTCGCTGCCGTCGGCATTGTACATCCGCATTTGTGCGTCGGCTTTGCTGGACGGACCGATCAGAATGAGTCCATCTCCCCCGACGCCGGTGTGCCGATCACTGATGCGGGGAGCCAGTTCGACCGGGTTGTCAACACGTTCTTCGAACAGGTTGACATAAACGTAATCGTTTCCGGCCCCGTGCATCTTCGTAAAACGCATCTTCAATTCTTTCGCTACCTGAACCGGGAGTTTCCGGTTCGTTCTGTGTTCTCAAAATTCCCTCAAATTCAGTTCTCGCCGATCCTTAAAAAAAATGCAAGCAGGCCGGGAGGGGGAAACTCCTGCTGAGCCGCATGGAAAATGGCGCGATCTCTTTAGTTTGCGGCTCGGTGGGAGCCTCGCCTCCCAGGCATGATACACTTTCAATCAGCCAAAGCCCTGAGTTCCAAAGTCTGCTGGTCAATTACTGGAGACATTGTCATGATGGTCAGGGTATGGTCAATGAATTCCCAGGAGAGTATTCAGGATGAGGGATTGGTGCGGCAGAAGAGATGTGAATCGCGGGTGTGTCACCCTGCTGGCACTGCTCTGCTGCGCGACTGTATTGAATGCTGTATTGAGTTCCGTAAATGCGTCTGAGCCGTCTCTCAAAACTCTTCCCAAAGAGGTTCAATCGTTACTGACACAACTCTCGGGCTCTTCTTTCCGAGAGCGGGTCGCCGCACAGCGGGAGCTTCAAGCGTTTGTTCAGCGGGAGCCGCAACGGGTTGCAGAAATCATTCCCCTGGTGGAACCTGAGGCGCAGTTGCGACTGGTTCGGATTCTGGAAGAATCGTTCCTTTCTAACGACAACACTGCAGGTGACAACGCAGAACGGGCCTTGGATGAAATTCGCCATTCCGATGCGGTCGTTGCGAATGATGCGGAAATGGTGCTCATCGGCAACAGTCGTCTTCGGGAAGGACGTGCGCGACGAGAAATTGAGCGACTGGGAGGACGGCTGGCCTATACCGTGCCTGTTGATCCGCGTGCTCCGGCAACGGCTCCCCGGGTGGGTGTTGGGTTTGGTGACGCGGCGGTGTTGCAAACCATTCTGATTTCTGAAGACTGGACCGGAACGCCGGAGGATTTCTGGCATCTTCGGCGTCTGGAACACAATCATAATGTGACGCTGTATAACATTCGCAGCAATCGGCTCAATCTCGAAGATTTGATTTCTCTGGGATCAGACCTTCCCGGATTAATGGTTCATGAACGTGGGGCGTTTCTGGGAGTGCGGGGAGCACCGACAGAAGCGACCATGGTGGTCTCGGAAATAGTCGCCAACAGCGCGGCGGAAATTGCAGACCTGAGACCACGTGATCAGATTCTGAAACTGGACAGCCATATCGTGCGTAACTTCTCCCATCTTGTAGAATTGTTGCTGGACTATGCTCCGGGGCAGACCATTCAGCTCAAGGTTCGCAGGGATGGAGAGCTCATCGATCTTCCGGTTAAGCTTTCTTCCTGGAAGCAGATGCCGTTGACGAGCCAGTCATTAGAGGTTGTCCCTCAATTCTTTCCAGGGCCGCTGGGACAGGGACGACCGGTTCCTCCGGAAATGCCGCATTCGTTATTCGATCATCGACCGGAGCGGATTTTCGTTGAGTAAGAAAACGTTATAGAAAGTTCACCCAGGCTGGGAGTTCCGGGAGGGCGAGGCTCCCGCCGAGCCGCAACGATAGAGATCGCGTCATCTTCCATGCGGCTCAGCAGGAGCTTCGCCCTCCCAATCGGATTCGACCATTTCTGAAGCCGGAGTACACACTTCCAGATCGCTTACAATGTCTTGGACATTTTAGCCGCCAGTCGTGAGAGGGCGTGGCTGATGTCATCGGGTTCCAGATGGACATTCAGAATGCTGAATGCGTCGGTATGTCCCAGTGCCGCCTGCATCGACTGAGTCAGTTCACCATAGGTGCGAACTTCAAATCCCCACCCTGCCCCCAGCACATCCGGAAGACGATGATAATTCCAGTTTAGAATATCGTTAAATGGACCGTCCTGCAGAAACCGTTCTGTTGTGTACCCTTTATTATTTAAGACGATCACAATGGGATTAAACTTGTTGCGGACGATTGTAGATAATTCCATGCAGGTCATCTGGAATGCACCGTCTCCCACAAGGACAATGGGACGTAGCTTTTTATTGGCGGTCTGAACTCCCAGTGCCGCGGGAACGGCGAAGCCCATCGATGTGTAATAAGCAGGGCTGAGAAACTCGGTGTGTTTGTGAATCGTCAGGTCAGACGCTCCAAACAGGGAGTCTCCTACATCTGCGACAACGACCAGATTTTCGTCCAGAATCTGATTGATGTAATCGAACAGACTGGTGGTGGAGATCTTGTCTGTCGGTTGATGGTCCCCTGCTGGACGTGGTTCATGGGGAGGGAAGTCAATCTTTGTTTTGCGGAGTTTGTCTTTTCCTAATCCGGTGACGAAATCTTTTAATAAAACGTCGTGAAAGTGATGATGGCCGATGCGAAGCTGCTCGCTGGTGACAAGGGTGCATTTTCCGGGGTCGAGCTTAGCGGTATAGATCCCTAAGTTAATATCCGTCATAAATGTTCCGAGCATAATGACGCAATCACTCTGTTCGACGAACTCTGTGACGGATTGCCGTCCCATGGCTCCTTCGTACACGCCGACATACAGAGGATGCAGTTCGCTGATAACAGATTTTCCGAGAAGTGTGGCGCACATCGGGATCTGGTTCTTTTCCGCGAACTTGATGACCTGTTGCTGTAAACCGAATCGATGAATCTCCACTCCGGCAATGATCACAGGAGACCTGGCATTCGTGATCCGTTCACGGACGGCTGTTAATGCCGCATCGAGGGCTTCTTCATTGCTATGCGAAGAGAGGGTATAGGGCTGATGCGGGACAAGAGCCTGCGCGTTGACACGGTCTCGGGGAATCTCCAGATAGACCGGTCGTTTGAATCGCATCGCGGCTTCGAGACAACGATCGATTTCCCGGAACGCGGTCAGCGGGTCGTCGAGACTGGCACTGGCGACGGTGATCTTTTCAAAGATTTCCCGTTGTGTGTTGAAGTCGCGCACTTTGTGATGCAGGAGCGGATCGTTACGCCGTTCGTGAATCCCTGGAGCGCCGCTGATCACGATGACCGGTGACTTCTCTGCAAACGCCCCGGCGACCGAGTTGCACAGGCTCAATCCCCCCACACAATAAGTCACACAAACGGCCCCCAGTCCATGCACACGGGCATAGGCATCTGCCGCATATCCGGCGTTATCTTCCCGTGTGCAGCCGATGACTCGAATCGGGCTCTCTTCGAGCATTCCGTAGAATTGAAGGACGAAATCCCCTGGGATTCCGAAGAGATCCTTCAGGCCATAGTCCTGTAGACGTTGAATCAGGTAGTTCCCGATTGTCTGCGGTGGCTGAGGCTTTCGGCCATTCTTTGACGGAATGGCAATCCGGGGACGGGAAGTCGGCTCGGCGGCATGTTTTCGTCGGACAGCTTTACGACTCATCGGGAAGTCCTCCTGAGCAGACTTTCATGAAATGAAGAGAAGACTCACGCAAAGGCGCTAAGGCGCAAAGAAATCAGGAATTCGATCTCTTTTAATGGTTCTTCGTTCTTCAACTCTTCATCTGTGCAACGTCCAAGATTTCTTTATTATACCAATCGACTTTCTTTGAGGGAAAATTTCCGGAAATCTTTCATGGAAGGTCTGTCTGAGTGATTTCACTGATTGCGACTTCACTTGTTGTCTATCAATTCCAGACTGACCCATAAACTGGGATCGGCGTCGATCGGGAAATCGGCGTCGAGGGCCAGGTATTGTGTGCCAAGATCGACATCGAGAACCATCGCCATGAAGCCGAGTCGGTTCTGTGTCGCCGGATCGAACCCGTGGAGTGCCTCCTTCGGTAACCAGATCGAAAAACGGTAGCCCCCTTTCAAGAGTTCCGTTTCCCCCATCAAATCTTCCGGGTTGACTTCCGGGGCATCTTCTTTGGCACGGGGAATCGGTAACTGGCGCAAATGCGGTTCTTTGCCGGAATCTCCCCCGCCCGTCGGGAGTGCTGCAAAGAGGTGGCAGAACCGGGATCCGCGATGTTGCGACTGGGTGTCGCGTGTGTCGATCCAGACCAGTAAGGCATCTGAATTTCTGACCGATTCAGGGTCTGAGTAGGGTGCTGCCGACTTTCCTTCCACCGTGATCTGAACGGCCAGACCATGCGGGTTCCAGGCAACCGCCATTTCTGCGAACTGCGGTTCTCCATCCAGTTCTCCCGGTCGTTGAACGACGCATTCTTTCGGGAGTTTCAACAGCGGAGCCTGAGCCCGGGGAAGCCGGTCGACCCGAAACACCGGCAGAGTGTATCGAAACAAAAGAGAGGATGGGATAACATTCATGGGACCGGCACAGGGTTGCTGCGTGATTAAAACGGGAACTCACAATTCAAGAGAACATCATGACAGATCAAAATCCAAGTTCCAACTTCACTCGCCGAGACTGGATCAAAGCGTCGGGACTCGGAGCAGCGGCGCTGGCGGTTGGCCCCATTTCTGCCGCTGAGGCGGACGACGCTTTTCCGGTTGCGAAAAACGGACGGATCAAGCAGTCGCTGGTGCACTGGTGCTACTCCCCTGCCTGGCCGGACATTGATGATCTTTGCAAAACGGCGGTCAAACTGGGATGCAAGAGTATCGAACTGATCGACCCGAAGCATTGGCCCACTCTCAAAAAACATGGTCTGACGTGTGCCATTTCCGGCAGTCACGGGTTTCCGACTGGCTACAACAACAAGGGGGAATGGGAAAAATGCAACGCGATTCTGAAGGAACGGATCGTTCAGGCCAATGAATTCGGCGTGAAGAGTGTCATCACCTTCACCGGAATGGCGAACGGGATTTCAAAAGAAGAAGGGGCCGACAACTGCGTCGCCGGACTGAAGGACATTGTCGGATTCGCCGAAAAGCACGATGTGACACTGTGTGTCGAAATGCTGAATACCCGGGAAGATTCGCATCCCATGAAAGGGCATCCCGGTTATCAGGGGGATGACTGTGAATATTGTATCGATATCCTGAAGCGAATCGGGTCCCCGAACTGCAAGTTGCTCTTTGATTTCTACCATGTGCAGATCATGAACGGCGACCTGATTCGTCGGGTTCGCCAGCACAAAGACTGGATCGGCCACATCCACACCGCCGGGAACCCCGGTCGCGGAGAACTCGATCAAACCCAGGAAATCAACTACCCCGCCCTGATGAACGTTCTTCTCGAAGTAGGTTACACCGGATATGTCGGACAAGAGTTCATTCCGACCCGAGATCCCTGGGCTGGTCTGGTGGAGGCGGTGAAGCAGTGTGATGTGTGATAGTACTTCCACGTCCGTTCACATAGAGGCAAGGGATCAGGATTCAGGGGCCAGGGATCAGAAAAAGGCTCGAAATTCATGCCATTTCCTCCCCACTTCTCTCCTATTCATATCATACTTGGACGTACTATGAGATTAATTGAATGAGGCGGTGAATGCTCTGGCCGATAGTTCTGCCTGCTGAAATTACGTTCTGGCTATTGGTACTCATGGTCGGATTTCTGACCGTGCGTGCTCCGGTCTGGAAATGGAAACGGGGCAGGACGTTTGTTGTTTCGTCACTCTTCGCGGGTCTTCTGTTTGTGCCCTCCTGTCTCGGAATCATGGAGATTGTGGACCGATTCCGGTTTGGGACATTCCAGTATGCCTCGTTTTCTGATGTGAATGACTTTCGAGTGGAGCGGTATTTACCGACAACAGCCAGGGAAATCACGCTGAAGAAGTTCCCGATGGGACATCAGGCAAAGTATTCGATTTCGGAATCAGAATTAACGCAGTATGTCGATGGTCTCTGGAAGAGATTCGGAGAACATTCCGCAATTTCAGGTGAGGAATTTTATCAGTCTCAAACTCATATTCCTGCAGAATATCATAGGCCCCTTGATGGTCCGTCCCAATTCGAGCTGAAATTCGATGGATTGGGTTGGAAGGAGCCTGAGCATCTGATTGAAATGCACAGCCCTGTTGAGAATGATGGAGGCGGGGCTGTCTATTTTTATGATCGCCAGACTCAAACTGCATATCATCGAGGAAATTACTGGTAGTCCTTATACTGCAATTGTGCTCAATTTTCTTATGCTGAGAGGATTGGGAACACCTTGAATCACTTTGATTGCGGCTGGGACAAACCAGCCGCGATGAGGCGTCCTGGGATGAGAACGGAGTCTGGTCATGGTTAAGACGAGGGTTTGTGCTGTGTTGATCTTTGGGGGCATTGCCGCATCATGCTTTGCCTGGGCTCAGGAAGCCTCCAGTCCTCAACTTCAACTGTCAATCAAGATATACGAGTTGGGAAATGAGGATTCCCAACAAAGGGTCTTTGCAGAACCTCTCCTTGTCACTCCGGCTGGACGTCCTTTTTCTCTTGATGCGGGCGGAATTGTAAAGACAGATTCAGGTGACGATTTAAAGATTGGCATTCAGGTTACCGGCAAGCTTGAGCGGCCGCGCGCTGATCTGGTTTCGATTGCAATTAAGGCCGGTGTCGGTACTCAGATCATTCAGGACAATGATCCGAAGACGGTGCTGGTGAAGACGGATACTTTCGATATTCGAGCAGTTGTACGATTGGGAGAAACAAAACGGTTCAGGTTTTCTGAGATTCAGTGCTGCGAGATTTGTGTTGATTCAGTCAAGAATTGAGACAAAAACGTGGGGCATGTGGATCGCCAGGTTCGAGGTCAATCAATCGCCCCTCACTTCGACTCACCGCAAAAAAATCTCAAAAATTAGGAAAATTGATGTAGGAGAATACTGCATTACGATTTATAACCAAATGATAGGTGCTCCACTCGAAGAAGGATCGGACTCGTGGGCGAAGTCATTTGTGGTATTCTGGTGGCAATTTCTTATCTGGGCGGGGCTGTTTCAGAGAACCTGCTGGCTCCAGTCGTCGCCAAGGATGCGATTCGGCCGGAAAGAATTGTCGGGCTGGCTGAAGGTTCTCTGGTCGAAATCACGACTGTTCCCAGAGAATCGACTCTCGCGGAAAGGTTTTCATCCCGGAGTTCCGAGTTCATTGTGGGTACCGTATTACGGGCCAGACAGGATCGGCTGGAGATGATTAACTGCGAACGGATTCGTCAGGTTACCCCCATGCCGATGTTCAGTAACGTCCCGGTCTTGAACCGCTATTTCAAGACGACCGGAACGTTGCCTGATTTTATCCCGCTCATGTGTGTGCCGACCCGGGAAATTGCGTCTGCGGATGTGCTGATGGAAAGCCCGGTCAGTTTTCGCGGACCGTGAGTACGGAGTTTCTTCACGATGAAACGCTGAAGAGGGTGACGCTCTCACCGGGAAAATCTGAGAAAACACCGTCGATTCCTGACTGGGCGAGAATGCGGTGAAGTTCTTTGAATGAGGTGATCCCCTCCGGGAGTTCTTCACGGCGCAGTGTCCAGGGATGAACTTCGAGTCCGACAGTATGAGCGGTGTCTACCAGTGTGTGATTTTGCAGAACCAGTTTTAGTGCCGGACCCAGTCCATTAGCATAGGCGCTCACTTCTCGCAAATAAGCATTCATCCCCTCGGCGGATTGAAAAAATCGTTCTCCGGTGGGGGCGT
>DATMFC010000382.1:0-17346 GCA_035556335.1 Planctomicrobium sp.
ACGCGGTCTCTTCCAGTGATGGGAAGCTGCCCTCCATCCGACGCGCCCCCATGCCGCCCCGGATGCTGCCGATTACCGCAGTAGAATTTCAGTTACACTTATTGGAAAGCTCAATGTTTTGAGCCTCTTTGCATGATAGAAACTGTCTCGGGAGGGCGAGGCTCCCGCCGAGCCGCAAACCAGGGAAAGCGTGATCTTCGACGCGGCTCAGCAGGAGCTTCGCCCTCCCGGAGACTTGCCCATCTGAATACAGACAAGCCCTCAGTATGAGCGATCGACAACTGTAGTGCTACGCCTGTTTGGCTTCGAAATCGGACATGAACCGGACCAGTTCTTCCACACCGGATTTCGGGAAGGCGTTATAGATACTCGCCCGCATTCCACCGACGCTACGATGTCCTTTCAGACCATCAAAGCCAGCTTTGGTCGCGGCGCTGATGAAGGCTTTGTCGAGTTCTTCGTTTCCTGTGACGAACGGGATGTTCATTAACGAACGGCTGTCCACGTCGGCGGTCGACTTGAACAGCTTGCTCTGTTCGAGGAACCGGTACAGCACATTCGCCTTCTCCTGATTCGCTTCACCGACCCCTTTCAATCCCCCCTGATTGAGAATCCACTTGAAGACCAGTCCCATGATGTAGATGCCGAACGTCGGGGGAGTGTTGTAACAGGAATCGTTCTCGGCATGAGTCCGGTACTGCAACATCTCAGGGATCTCTTTGTTTCCCCGTTCGATCAGTTCTTTCTTCATGATGACCAGTGTCACCCCGGATGGTCCGAGATTCTTCTGGGCTCCGGCGTAAATCAGATCGTACTTCGACACATCGATCGGCCGACAGAAGATGTCGCTGCTGGCATCGCAGATCAGCGTCGATCCGGCAGGCACTTCCGGTTCGGTTCCCCACTGTGTTCCATAAATTGTGTTATTGGATGTGAAGTGAACATAGGCCGGGTTATCGGAATACGTCGCGGTTTTGGGGATGTAACAGAAGTTACGGTCTTTGCTGCTGGCGGCGGTATGAGTTTTTCCATAACGCTGCGCCTGCTCAATCGCTTTCTTCGCCCAGACTCCCGTGACCAGGTAATCGGCGGTCTGATCCGGCTGCAGGAAGTTCATCGGGATCATGAAAAACTGCGACGAAGCTCCCCCCTGAAGAAACAGGATGCTGTAATCGTCCGAGATGTTCGCCAGTTTGCGGCAGTTTGCTTCGACCTCTTCCAGTACGGCGATGAAGGCTTTTCCGCGATGCGAATGCTCCATGATGCCGATGCCGGTGTCTCCCAGTGAAAGCATGTTCTCACGGGCTTCCTCAAGCACTTCAACAGGCAGAATGGCGGGACCAGCAGAAAAATTATTAATGCGCTTTGTCATGAATTCTCTCGTTACTATCAGATTGCGTCGAATGACGGTATTTCACAGGGCTTTCGCTTTATAGAAGATGGCACGGGAGGGCGAGGCTCCCGCCGAGCCGCAAACCATGGAAAACATTCCTCTGACTCGCGGCTCAGCAGGAGCTTCGCCCTCCCGGAATTTGCCCATCTTAAAACAAGCAAAAGCCTGGAGTCTCTCAGGACCCCGATTTTACAACCAGAGTTCGACGCGATTTCGAAGTTCTGGCGGAAGTTTCTTCAAGACCGATTTTCGAATCTGGTCATCATGATAACGGGTGCTGAAGTGACCGAGAATGATCAGTTCATTCTGAAACCGCTCCGCTCGAGCGATGATGTCATCCAGATGCATGTGTCCGAATTTATGGATTTTCTCTTTTCGGTGTTCCGGTCGGAAGAAAGTCATTTCGGTGATCAGAACTCTCGCCTGATAGGAGTCCTCGCAGGCATCCAGCCCGGCCGGTGCGGTGTCTCCGGTATAGCAGACCAGAGGAATACGGACTTCGGTGGACACATCGATTCCGCTGTAACGGATGTCGCGGATTTGTTCCCCGGTCATTCCGGCATATTCCGGCTTCAGCTTTTTCCTCCGCTCCCAGACGATATAACCAATCGACGGGACGGTATGTGTTGTGGGAAATGTGGTGATGACGTGCTCTCGCGAGAGTTCGTATTCTCCCCGGTCAGCAGCGGGAACGAGGTTGCAGAGCATGCGTCCCCGATCGAGCCGTTGCCAGGACCGGAGCATACGTTCCACTGGTTCGGCGACACTTTCCGGGACATAGATGGTGGGAGGCTCCATCTTCATCATCCGTCGTCGGGCGACATAGGCCGGGAGTGCGGCCATGTGATCGAGATGAGCATGCGTGATCAGAAAGGTCTGTGTCCCCATGAATGACCAGGGGCTCCCCCCCAGATCGAAGCCCACTTTCAATTCCGGAATCCGCCAGTAACTCTGGACTGCGGCGCGCGAGTACCCTTCGATCGTAAGATCCTTGTGGACCAGCGTTTTCAGTGGCAGATTCTCAACCATGTTGCAGTCAGAAAGGGGTGAAGTGACGGGAACGAAATCGGAAAACAGAAAAGAATAGAAAGATCGGTCTCCTGTTGCACCGGTTCCCCGTTTTTTCTTTCGGATCTGGCAATCGTCGAATTCCCTGCCAATCTCTGTGTGATTGTGGCGCGGTGGATGAATTGCGGGAAAATGAATATGCTTCCAACAGAGTGAATCACTTCTTCGTAGTTTTTATGGGATGAGTGGGCGAAACAATTCGACCGCTTCCATCGCCGCATTCGCGTGGAGCCCTGTTGTGAGTGAACCGACACCAACCCCCAGTAATGATCAACAACGCCGTTACCGTGAATTCATGGAATTACTGCCGTTAACACTCGCTCTGGCGGGGTTGCCTGCCAGTGAGACCGGTCGGTACTACAGTGAAGATCAGATTGAAACCCGCCTGTTTGCCGTTCGTCATGCCTATAAGGCCGCACGAGGTCTGGTGAAGGAAATTGTAACGAGATAGTGCCGTGTCCGGCCTCAATTTGCGTGTTGTTGGAGCGGTTCCGCGGCTCGTTGGCCGCTCCGGTTCTTCAACTGAGAAATTGAGACTGGATACAGAGATTGGATACAACAGCAGTCCATTTCCTCTCGCTCCTCCCTTGAACTGGCATGGCATGATCGGCGTCATCGAATTCGGAGAAGATCATGTGGCCGAGTGAAAGTCCCTGGATAATTCTCATTATATCTCTGGTCGGGGTGATCATCTCCATTCAGGTGTGGATGACCCGGCAACACTGGGGAGCTCTGGCCGTGGCGATTGTTTGCCTGTTTCTGGCCGCCGGCGGAGTCATCTACGATCAGGTGGTCGTCACTCCGCGTGAAATGATCGGGAAAGAAATTCTGGCCATGACGTCAGCATTCCAGAAACGGGACCTCGACAAAACGCTTTCGTATATTTCCGATTCCGCCTGGGATGTCAAACTTCTCGCGGCAGAAGGCTACAACCAGGTCGAATTACACAACGACATGCGCGTCTCCGACATTCAGGTGGAGATGCTTGCACAGGGACAACGAGCCCGGGCTCAGTTTCGAGTCAACACAACAGCAACCTACAAACAGGGGGGAGCGGGGCGGCTTGCCACGATGTGGGAATCGAAATGGCAGCAGGAGACAGACGGCTGGAAGATGATCGAAATCGTCGCCCTTGATCCCCTGAACAGCCAGCAGTTACCGTTTCTCGAGTCCTACCGCGAACGTGTCCGCCGACTCTACCCGAGGGGGGAGTAACGTGGAAAGAACCAAATTCTAAAGACTAAGAACCAAAGGATTTTATGAAAGTGCTGCCACGATACTTCGACACAAATGAAGATGTTGTGTGCACGTATTCCCTTTGGTTCTTAGAATTTGGTTCTTAGTCTTTAGAATTTGGTTCTTTTTTTTCTGGCTCTCCCCTATGACTTCCGATCGTTCCTCATCCCCATTACGTCTGGCTGTGCTGGTTTCCGGAGGGGGAACGACTCTGGTCAATCTTCAGCACCGGATTGATGAAGGCCGTCTGAACGCCCGCGTTGACTACGTTGTTGCCAACCGATCCTGTCGAGGACTCGATCGGGCTGCGGAACTCAACATCTTTGCCGAACTCGTGGCGCCGTCCACCTATTCCAGTCTGGAAGAATACAGCGACGCCGTTTTTCAGAAATGCCGGGACCGGAACATTGATCTGGTGATTCTTGGCGGCTTTCTCGCCAGGATCCTGATTCCGGATGACTTTGAAAATCGTGTCATGAACATCCATCCGGGGCTGATCCCGGCGTTTTGCGGGAAAGGAATGTATGGACACCATGTTCATGAAGCGGTCCTCACCCGCGGATGCAAGGTCTCCGGCTGTACCGTGCATTTCTGCGACAATCAGTACGATCACGGTCCGATCATTCTACAGCGAACCGTGCCGGTGCTGGATGACGACAATGCCGATACTCTCGCGGCCCGTGTTTTCGAGGCCGAGTGCGAAGCGTATCCAGAAGCGATCAGCCTGTTTGCAGCGGGACGATTACAGGTGAACGGCAATCGTGTGGCGATTCAGTAGTGCCTTGTCAGGCTTCAAACGTCGGGTGGTCTTACATGTTCCGCGGCTCGTTGGCCGTTGGGTGGCCCCGATTGCTTGCAATCGGGGTGGCGCAGCCATAGGAGGCATCGAATCCCGCGTTGCCTTATCCAACCGGAATGGACGTCAATTGGCCTTGTGATTCTGAAATGAGACCTATTCTTCAGATAAAGCGTTGCGCAGGGGGCCTCGAACGGCTGCGCCGCCCCGATTGCGAGCAATCGGGGCCACCCACGTAATCTCCGTCTTTTCCGTGTTGAATCATCCGGGTTAATAACCGCCAGAGAATCCGGTTGAGCCGCCGATGTTGATCTCCCGTTTGGCAGGGGAGAATTGAATAAGTCTTGCGGCGGACGTACTGGCAGGTTGCCCGATTTCAGGTTGATGATAGAGAGTGGCCTCGCGTCCCAGTCCCCTGAGAACAAACTGTCCTCGACGTTCGTCATAGGTCAGTTCATCTGCCGTGGCACGGAAAACGTGACCTTCCAGTTCGGTGGCTCCTGTGGCGAAAACTTCCATCATGCCGGATTTCTGATCGGCGTTCATTCTTCGCACAATTCGCAGTTGATGACACTTCATCCAGACCGCGTTTTCTGCATCGGGCGTCTTATCGGAGAGTTGGTTTCGATGAAACTTCACTCGGGCTTTCTCCACCGGAGCCGTAATCACCTGCACACGATCTTTGAGTGTCGCTTCATTTTGGTTCCAGTTGCCGGTCACCTTGCCGGCGAAGGCCACTCCGGCATAACGCCATTTCGACGACTGTGAAGAACGGGGAGGCTGATTGGCACGCGGTTGTTCACTCGGGGCGAATTGAACCTGATCTCCCAGTGTCCACGAGTGAATTTCACCGGGACCCTGTCCCTGAAACTCACCAGTCGATTGATGCAGTTCGAACGAAGCGACGGATGCGGTTCGTAATGCGGAAAGTTCTCCATTCTCGAATCCCCAGGCTTCGAGAGTGACATTGTGCTTGCCGAGCAGTGATTCAATTGTCGGATCTTGCGGCAGGTCTTGAGGGTCCACAAAAGAGATGCGTTGATTCAAGACTGCCGTAAGGTCTTCGCAGAGAAGTCGAGAGATACTGTTCTGTTCTCCCGGGACGGACGCGGTGATTTTTCCCCAGAATTGCATCGCCAGACCGTCGAAATTCATCTTTTCAGACCAGATGATGTCCAGCTTCTGTGGTGACGACGTTCCGGCAACCGCAGGTCCGTTCTTTTGTTCGGGAAGCGGGGCACTCAATCCTCCAGGACCGGGGATGTGAACCCGGTTTTCATGGCGAAACAGTGTAATCTCACCTCCCCACAATCTGGCAGCTCCAAACCCGACAACCGCTTGCGGCCGTTCCTGTGGGTTGGACCCCGGTTCCGCCTGGACGGTGAGCACCTGCCGGATTCCTCCGCCATTTTCTGCAGTGAGTCTGTGACCGGTGAGCGTGAACGGGCCTTCCATCTTCCGGGAACCAACCGACATCGACTGGTCCGGATAATATTGCAACGCCACCTTCCCCTGACCGATGATCCGACGGAAGTCAATCGTTGCAGCCAGTGAGTCATGAATCAGGTCGAGATCAAACTGATCTGCTTCGACGATCACTGGAGAATTGCGACGTGCCGGTTTCTGTCCATTCAGCCCCGTCGTTTCTGATTGCGATCGCTGCGGAGCATGAATCGGTTCGATAATTCCAGGGACAAAGACGGCATCAATGACATTGGAGCGACGGATTTGAAGTAAGTCAGAATGGAGAACAACATTCCCTTCAGCCCGCATTCGCTTTAACGGAAGAGGGCGGGAGAGTGGGTTTCCCTCTCCTCCTGCGGCCTGATTTCTTACCGTCTGTCCTTTTACTGCCTGCTGGCTTTGCACGCGATCGAGATCGACCCAGAGTGTGAACAGATCGGAGTCCAGCCGGAACTGTTCCGGGACGGCGACCTGAACCTGATTTTCCATGCGAATGGCATGCGCGTTCGCCGTCGGATCGGGAAGAACCTGAACCTGTCCTTTCCAACGGGCAACAACCGGGACGGATTGCGAACCTTCCTGAAGGACCTCGAGTTCCCCCGGCCCACGACATTCGAGGGTGTCCAGACCGTTGTCCGCAGTATGACGGAAATCAATCACCGGCGAACGAAAAACGGCGTCTCCCCGACGAATCTGAACTTGCTCCTCATCTGTCAGTAATGCCTGCCGATTCCGGGCGTCGTAAAAGAAATCCTGCATGACGGCAACGACCTGTTGCTCGTCCGAGGTCATCTTGAGACGTTTTCCTTTTCCGATCTGCTCACCTTTGGCTCGAATGGATTTCAGGACCAGACGATCAAAGGTCTCCCCTGGAGATCCGGAAGACGCCAAACCAGAGGAAACCGCTTTGGAAGAAGCGGGGGAGTTGGGAGGACTGTTGTCGGCAGTCTCGAGTTGTAATCGGATCCATTCGCATTCGATGGTGTCCTGCAACGCCATTTCCGGCTTGATGGACCGATGCACGATCTGCACTTGATCTTCAACCGTGCACTCTCCGTGAACGATGTCATAAATCAAGGATCCGGCACTGGTCATACGAACGTGACGTGGTTCTCCCTGTTGCTGAAAAGTGGAATCAAGAACGACATTTCGCCGGAGCTGAACCTCTGCCAAACCACCCACCCGAGGCATGTCACTCTTCAGGTAAGGGTCGTCCGAGGGAAGAAACGTCAACTGAATCTGATTCGCCATTCCGACAACGCGCCGTTCATCCTGCGGGGTCGGACCGAAGGCAAATTCGATCGGATCATCGCTGTAAAGCTGTCTCGCTTCTTCTTCAAACTTGAAGTTCTGTCCTTCGATTTTCAATCCGTCAGGCCCATCAATATGAACACTTCCCTCTAATGACGCCCAGACTACCCGACCTGGCTTGGCATCGGTCAACGAGATGGCGGTGTCGAAGAAGGTATTTTGAAACTTGATCTGTGCCCGCTCGGCAAGAATCCGGTAGGGGGGAGTCTCTGGTCGTTTCGGATCGCGCCACAGGATCGCGACCGGAGAGATCTGAATCGTGTTCCCACTTCCCTGCACCCGTTGCAGTTCACGAAAGTAAAGCGTGACCGCTTCGGCCAGTTGAAAAGTGTGCTCTGCCTGTCGTGTCCAGGGAGCATCCGGAAACACATCCATCGCCTGCTGCTCGAAGAGGGCCGGCTGGTGGATGGAGGTCTCGGCCGCATGCAGGTCGGGACCGGATGATGTGGCCACGACCGCCGTCATCGGCAGGAGAATTGCCGTGTAAACTCGCTGCGCTACCAATAGCGAGACCGTGACTGTCAGTGTGATCAGAAATCGTCCCATCGAACCGGTCACTCCCCGGTTTCTTTGGGGAGCCAGCCAATGACATCCGTGATGTCAATCAGTCCCAGCGGACGACCCTCATCGTCGACCACCGGAATTTCGCTGATCCGTCGGGTCGCAATCATCTCCACAACGTCCGAGAGCTTCGCTTTCTCATGAATCGTCAGCGGTTGCGATGTCATGACGTTGGAGATGGGTTCATCAATGCCACTGTCACGCCGGGTCTCCAGCAGACGAGCCAGATCGCTATCCGTAAAAATTCCGGCCAGAAGATGATCGTCATCAACAAGTAATACCGCCCCGGTTCGTCGTCCCGGTCGGGCGGTCAGAGTCAGAACGTCTCTCACTGTGGCCGACTTGGAGGCCACACGAACCTGATCAAGCGGCCGCATCACTTCAACAACCGGTTTTAGTTTTTGTCCCAGACTTCCACCTGGATGAAACGTGGCAAACTGCGACGGACTGAATCCACGTGACTGAGCGGTCACCAGTGCCAGCGCATCACCGACAGCGAGCATCGCGGTGGTACTGCTGCTGGGAGCCAGTCCCCAGGGACACGCTTCATTTAGACGACCGATTTCAATCACCACGTCGGATTGTCTGGCCAGCGAATTCTGATCGCTCCCGGTGATCGAGATGATTTTCACCCCGAAACTGCGGACGGACGGCAGAATCTGCAGAAGTTCCGGGGTTTCGCCACTGTTGGAGAGAGCGAGGAAAATGTCATTCTTATACAGTGTTCCCAAGTCTCCATGCACCGCTTCCGCAGGGTGCAGGAAGTGAGATCGGGTGCCGGTCGAAGAGAGTGTCGCCGTGATCTTCTGCCCAATGAGCCCGGCTTTTCCCATGCCGCACACGACGACGCTGCCAGAGCAGTTCAACAGCATTTCGACTGCAACGCAGAATCGGGTGTCGAGTCGTTTGACCTGTTCCTGAACGGCCTCGGCTTCCTGTCGTAAAATCTCACGACCGGCCCGCAATCGCTCAAAATGCGAAAAAGGAATCAGACGTTCTGCAGAAGAACTCACCAGACGCATCCAGCACAAAGGGAGTCAAGGGAACAACAAATCCGACAGACAGGTTTTCCTTCCTGGAAAATTTCCGTCTGCGGTTGAAGGATTTTCAATTGTCCCGCGAAGTCTATCCGGACTGGTAAAAACAGGTCAACGGGAATCGTATTCTCTTTTCAGGAATGGAGATGTGGCGTTTTTAGGAAATTCAAAACAAGAAGAACCACGAATCTGTCGAATCTCACGAATCGTTGAGGAAACATCCTCTTGAAATTCATTCGTAAGATTCGTTCGATTCGTGGTTCTCGGTACCCGGAGCGTTTCCGTCATCTGATAATCCAGTCATCCCTCTTCGTCGATGTGGACTGGAATCTCTTCAACCTCCGCCAGAGCCTGTTTCAGTCGCTTTTGGGCGGGGTGAGAAGCAGGTTTCTTTTCGGGCGTTTTCTGAGAAGCAGCCTTCTCCGACGTCGACCAGAAATGGGGGCGGAAATCTCGCATCGGAGCAAGGGAAGCAGGACGCCGATCCTGTTGTTGAGTGTAGAGTCCTCGAGTCGTTTCGCTGGCCGGATTGCCGATCATCGACTGAATTCGCCGACACGCCGTCGACAGACTGCAGGTCGGAAAGTGATCATTCAACCGGCTCCCCGGCGTCACGCTGACAATCTGTAATCCACTCAAGCCGATCGCTCGTCGCGACAACCGCAGATACTGGCAGACCCGATAGTAGTGGAAGTCTGTCTGGATCGCGGCCTTCAGCGATTTTGATTCGTCGAAATGATACTGTTGCCCGGTCGCCAGTTCTTCCATCTCAGGTCGGCTCATCCCCACATGCTCACAACGCCGGGCGAATTCTCCCAATGGTTCTCCGGCAGAATAGGAGACGTCACGGATCGAAGCGGCGCGCAGCCATCGTTTTGACGGGGCGATCCCCAGATCACAGCCGACCAGATACAACTGCCGAAATCCCAGACGATAAGCGATGTCGATCGTCTGGATGAAGGAATCCTGCCAGTCTGTGATGGGACTGTTCCCCTGACCTGGAAACTCCTGAAATCCCCGTTGCTTCTCTCGATCAATAATGTAGAGCGACGGAGATTCACAGACCTTGAGTGTCGTTTCAGGAACCAGATCCATCGCTCTGCTTTCATGCACGAACTTCGTGATGGAGGGATCGAGATAGATCGAACGATGAAATCGGGGCGTGGGGTCGTAGCTGGTCCAGAACTGCGGACGAAGAAGCCCTGCCCCCGCCAGATTCATGGCAAATCGTGCAGCAGGCGTTTTGAGAATTTCAGCCGCCACCGATTCCGTCAACGACGGCCCCCCTCCGATGATCCAGCAGGGAGTCGCAAACGCCCCGGCAAACTGATTCTCTAATGGAACCGGAACGTTCGTTCCATCAGTCGCACGACGAAAAAACATGGCGGATCCTGATCAGGTGTTGATGCTGTATTTCAGCCGTCGGGTTTGTGTTGACAGAGCGAAGGGATTCTCACGCAAAGGCGCAAAGGCGCAAAGAAATCAAGAGAACTTTTGGACTCCTCGTTCCCAAGCTCCAGCTTGGGAACGCACTCGACTTGAAGCTCTGCTTCACATTTCTAATGAAACACTTCAGACCGCTCACGTGTAAGAAAAAAGGAATTCACACAAGACGCGAATCAAAACTCTTTGCGTGAGTCCTCTTTTTCCTCGTGACAGACTGAACGACTGTCGGTCTGTAACAAAGTCACTCAAAGTGTTTACCGTTCCGCCACGCGGCGAATCGCGTTGATATGGATGAGACGCGCGCTGCGCGGGCACATGGTAGAGCAAACTGCTCTAATGTTCCCAGACAAATGTGGTCTCGTTGTCTTCTTCAGAAAGACTTGTTCCTGGCTCTCCTCCTCCAGAGTGTCCTCCCGAAGGACCGCCTGAACTGCCACCAGAATTCCCACTTGAGTCATTGGCTGGTGAAGAACTGGTTTCTTCATCACCTGAATCGGAGTTGCCGTCGTCAGACTCCTCTTCAGATTCCTCGTCGTCTGAACTCGGATGGGAAGTGTGACCAGAACTCTCCGTGGCAGAGTCCTCATTCTCACTGGAATCGTGAGAATTTTGGGATGAAGTCTCGTTCTCACCAGTGGACCAATGAGACGACAGAACTGAACTCGATCCGGTTTGGGAAGAAGAGGGTTCACTCTCAGAAAACGTTTCGCTTTCGTTTGAACCGGATTTGTCACTTTCAAGAGAGCTGTCATCGTCACTGGAGTCGAATGTCGAATCCCACCATGAATCGGAGGACCACCAGGACGCATCACTGGAATCATGACTTGATTCATCGCTGGACAGATCACTGCTTTCGTCTGAATTTGGAAATGACCCGTCACTGGAACCGGGTCCGGAGATTCCTCCCATTCCAGAAGAACTCCCCCCACCTCCACCGTGGCTGTTGTTGTCCCCGTCATCCGGTGAAGAAGAACTGCTTGACGAAAGACTGACATCTCCACCGTCGGAGAGCATTCGATGTGGCAACTCCCAGCGTTCGTCGTGAGGCGGCTCCGGCCAGAGTTGTCGGGGATCGGTGGGCCCCAATTCCATTCGAAACCGGGGAATATGGTCAAACAGGACACGAATGGTCTCGACGGCTGCAGTGATCAAATGGTTTCCGGACTGATCATTCACACGAACTCGTCCCAGCCAGGGGCGAGGGAGTGTTGTCTGTCCGACCGTTTCCATCAGATAACGTCGCCCCGGTTTGGAATAAGTCCGGAAGAACTCTTTCGCAAAAGCCAGACCATCATTCTGGGTTCGAATCCACGGCAACCAGATGCGGATACGACGATCCCCAAATCGGGACCGGCTGTCCGGCTCGAGAAAATTGGCTCGCCAGCGGTAGGAGCGACGGGCCAGATCACCGGAGTCCTGAAACTGATCGTAAACATAATCCCCGGTCAACAGGATTCGATTGAACACAAACTCCATATCTCGGGTTTCCGACAATGAGGTCAGATTCTGCTGCTCCTGATAGGTCGCCAGCACGTCAGATCGGGGACGGAGAAAGAAAAACTCCCCTTGTTCATCCACCCCCCACGATGCTCCTCGAGCACGAATGGCCAGATCTTTCAATAAGGCGCGAGCCGATTCTTCTCCCCGCACTTTCATGCTGACGACCGGAGCGGATTGCTCCGGTTCTTCGATTCGTTCAGGGACATACTGAATCCGGGATGTGGCCGGGAGTGATTGCGTCATGAGCAATCGAACGACATCATCCGCCGAGAGGACATGATCCATCGTCTGAAAGACGTTGTCGGGATCGAAGCCGAAGAGATCGGTCGCGGCATACAGATGCGGTTTGTCCCCGTCGGCGTCATCCCCGAAGCCCCCTGGAAACATCTGGTTCAGCTCGACAGACATCCCTTCCAGACGCAATCGGATGCCGGCGGGGACTTCGGCTCGCAGTTCTTCAATCCGTCCGAGATACCAGCGATCCCCTTGTCCGACTTCAAAGCTGATCCAGTCTCCAATTTGAACGGCATTGCGCTGCTGAAACCGGTCAGACAAGACCAGTTGACCGCTCCCGCAGCCTCCCTGACGATGCAACTCAAACCAGCAGGAACGAACCGCGGAGAGAGAGAGTAACTGCGGCACACCGCCCGGTTCCGTTCCATGGTGAATGATACGACGATGAAAATTCATAATATTCTCAAGCCCAGAGAGCAATACCGCAGAACGACACAAACACAATCATTCAAAAACAAACAAAATCATCCGTTAATAGTAGAGATACTGAAAATAACTAATTATTCTCCTAACTCCTAACTCCTAACTCCTAACTCCTAAATCCTATAAAGAACCGGATTCGACGCATGAATCACAACGGTGTAAGAGAAGAGGCTGGGATTAGAGAAATCGACCTCGAATCGGGTCGTCAGGCAATTCTGGAAATAGCGCCGATCGCCAGAGGAGCTTTTAAATAAGGCCAGAGAATAGCCTTCTTCATTCTCGACATGTAAGGCCGTCCGCAATTCCTCCATGGCATTGAGCATTGCTTCTTCGCTCAGTTTGAGGCTTCCTGAAACACTGCCGAACTCTCCTTCGAGCGAGATGTCAACGCCATCCCGCGATGTTCCTGCAACCTGATCTCCATCCTGCCGGGGGACTTTTAATTTCAGGTAATCCCAACTGTCATGAAGGCGACAACTGATAACAGGTCGTGGGAACTCAATGACGTTTAATCCACGTAGAATGGCCGGAGAGAAATGCATCGACAGAAATTCCTGTTAATGTATTGGAATCAATAATATTATGAAATCAATAAAACATTATCCGCGTCGATGGCGGAGACTAATGTCTCGAGATCGCAGATCTCTCAGCAATTCCGGGACGTCTGTGGTTTCCCGGACATGAACTTCGATTCCGCCGAAATGATTATTGGTGGTCATTTCTGCGCGAGTGGACTGAGATGACTCCTTTCGGACAGAGGTCACGTTCGAGACCGAAGAGGCCGGGGCGGAAAGACCGGTTGCCCGTCCTTCGTTCAATTGATTCAATGTTCGTACTCCAATGGAGGCCACGGCCTGATGATTGAGAACGAACTCGCCTGCAGACAGTCTGGCGGGGACGCGATCGACTCCCGCCGGCCCGGTGACCAGGCCACCCGTGGCAAATCCTCGAATTGGCTGATTCCCTGAAAGACCAGACATCCCACCAATCATTCCTCCCATCGCGGCGGCCATATTGAGTGCCGCCAACTGCTGAGCCGCGATCTGTGCGGCCTGAATCAATTGCTGCAGTGCACCCAATGCCGGAGAGACATCCAGCGTGATCGGTTGCCGGGTGATCATTTGAATCTGCTGGTGAATGATTCCCAGTTGATTGCTGATTCCCTGGAGCGGCCCCAGTGCGGAGGAAAGCCCCTGCAAGGCACTTTCCAGTTGCCCGGTTCCTCCGGCCACATCTGAAAGCTGTTGCTGCAATCCGGAAAGCCGTTCTGCAACCTGTTCGAGTTCCTGTTGCAGACCGGAACTGTCGCCGAGGATTTGAACAGTGATTGATTCCGTAAACGCCATGAAATCCACCAGAATTGATTAAATGATAAAATGTGGATTTTATTACGCTAAATTCGGGTCACAACCGGAGACGTCTGGAAGGCTTTTCCACTGAAGGCGATTGTGTTTGCGTCCTCTCCTTCAGACATGGTCAATGTTTCACGATAGACCTTGGAGAAGGTAATCTTTTCCGTTGCCACTCCGGCGGGATCGGTGACTGTGAATTCCAGTGTCAACGTTTCCTGCTGTCCTGTTGTGGACGTGCTGGTCACTCCGGCGCCGGAACGGAATGTCAGCATCTCATACAGTTGCAGAGGATCTCCTGAAGTTCCGATCAGTTGTGTCCAGCGGGCGGAGAACGAAACGGCAACCGCTTCTTCATCCCCTTTTCGCAAGTGCCCATTTGTAATCGAACCGCGGTCTTTGACTTCGATGGTCTGCAGACGTTGCGTCCAGCTGAGGTCACCCTGATCCAGCAGGACCGTTAAAGACTTGGACCCACCATCCTTAATCACCAGTTCGCCATCACGCAGGTTTCGGACAAGATTGGTTACAGCCATTTCAGTTCCTTGTTTTTAGAGCCGCGAACAAAACCTCTCAATTGATGAGAATTTCCTTTCCGCGAGCGGATCGATGTCATTTTTGTTAGGCGTTCATAATGTTAATTTGTGTATTAATGAGCATGATCATTAAATCATGGACTCAGCATGTCCTGTAAATGAGACGACCACATGTTGTAATGGTGTCCGAGGGTCGGGTTGTGATTCTCGTGTCAGGTCACGTGTCACTGATTCAAAGAATCGCAGGTGTCCCACAAGAGTCGCTGGTGACGGCACGCTCTGAATGGCAATCAGTTTCTGAGTGAACGTGTTCCTGGCCTGATCTGCCAGTTGAAAGACGGCCCGTTTGTCGGACTGTCGGGAGAAGCAGTGGATATCAATGAAAACATTCAGTTCACCTCCCGACCGGGCGCGATGAATTGGCTCGGTCCCTTGTGTCAGCCAGAATTCCATCCAGGCAGGAAGTCCATTGACATCAAGCGGAACTCCCGGGAATTGTGTCGGAGTTGAAACGGGTGACGACGCCTGCCAGTACAACTGAACGGCAGCCGTGATATTTGTTATTGAGATCATGGAGTGATCCGACATGGAAAAAGGTCTGATTGTCTTATCGCAACTTCCGCACTTTGATGATGAGAAAGATGAAGAGGAGACTCACGCAAAGGCGCTAAGACGCAAAGAGGTCAGTATGAAACAGATCTTTACATCTTGGATCATGTAGAAGATGTAGAAATTATGAATATGACGAATCTCACGAATGAACTGTGCTGCACCTTCTGATACTGGCGAGGAATTCGCACAAAGCAGGAGACAAAATCTTTGCGCCTTGGCGCCTTTGCGTGAGTTTTCTTCCTACAAAATCGCAGTTCAGATGTTGCAGGGAACATTTATTAAAGTCGTTGCTAACGATTTTGAAGTTCGAACATCCCGGCGAGTTGTTCACGCTGGCGTTGCAGGCTGCGTCGAACCATCGCAAACGGGGAGATACGGGACGTTCCATATTCCAGATAACGGACATAGTCGACCCCGTTGGAAGCGGTTGCCTGAGTGAATGCGGTTCCATCCACCAGAGTCCCATTCCCTTTCTGTCGCCCGTCATCAATGGCGGTCGGGTGGGAGCCTTCCCAACCGGCCGGAGGGATGCCCCCCAGTTGCTGTAACGCCTCAACCCATGCGGCACGTGAACGCCCGGTTTCGACGGGGTTTTCAGTGATGATCGCCTGAAGTGATTGAATCATTGCGTTACGAATCAGGTTGTGACAGGCGGGTTGAACCTGATTTTCATGGAACTCGTGCAGGCGCTGTTCAGCCTCTCCGGTGACTTGAACTGTCAGCTTCATTTCTGTTGATCTCCCTGAACACATTCCAGCAGTAACACACCGGGGACTTGTGATTCACTGACGTTTCGGATGGCGTACGGAATCTCATCTTCGACAAGCCGGGCCGATGTCAGCACGACACCGGGGGGAACGTCCTTTTCCTGCACTAGATACCAGCGTCGTGTCAGACTCAAAGTGGCGGAAGTCGCGGTCAGGTTTTCCGGCTTTTCCTGCTGACGAATGGCTGTGAGTGGAGTCGAGAAAACCTGTTCGTCCACTCGCCCGGTTCCGGGGTCGTAGTGTGGATGAACTTCCTCCAGTCGAACCGATGTTCCCCAGTCAGCGAAGATTTGTCGGGAGTCGGTGTTCATCTGATTTTGCAGTAATGTCATGAGGTATCGTCCTCAAGCAAAGTGGGTAGTGGATAGTGGGTAGGAATTAGGAATTAGGAATTAGGAATTAGGAATTAGGAATTAGGAATTAGGAATTAGGAATTAGGAATTAGGAATTAGGAATTAGGAATTAGGAATTAGGGGAAATATTTCTTCGTGCCTAACTCCTGACTTCTCTATCTCTTCATGATGAGTTCGTCGAGGTTCAGGACGACGTTGGCGATGATTGTCCAGGTGGCGGCTTCGGCAAGGTCAGTATTTTCTGGAAGTGGTCCTAATGGATCGGTCGCCATCTGTTTTGCGGATTCACTGTTTTTCTGGTAGTCGGCAATGACTCTGGAATAGAGTTCGACAAGTCGGCTCACCTCGGTTTCTCGCGGGGAACGGCACAGACAGAGTTGCAGGACAAACCGGGCTCGATCTTCTGGTGAGACTCCTCCTTCCGTGATGACACGCCTCGCAAGAGCCTGAGCGGCTTCGATGTAAACAGGATCATTCAGAGTCACGAGGGCCTGTAGCGGAGTATTCGTTCGTCCACGGCGAACGATACAGACTTCACGATTAGGTGCATCAAACGTGGCCATCGAGGGATAAGGATTCGAACGTCTCCATGACGTATAAATTCCGCGTCGGAATTTGTCCTCTCCCTGGCTTGTCGCCCAGTCGATTTTTCCCCCGAATGCCGCCGCAAGTCCGCTGGAAGGTTGAAGGGGATTGACCGGCGGACCAGACATCTTAGGACTCAGCAGGCCAGACAGAGCCAGGGCCTGATCTCGAATCATTTCGGCCGATAAACGAAATCGAGGCCCGCGGGCCAACAGACGGTTGTCGGGATCTGTTTCATATTGTTCCGGTGTCATCTGCGACGACTGCCTGTATGTCGCCGAGGTGACCAGCAGTTTCAGAAACGCTTTGGTGTCCCAGTTCGCACGGACAAGTTCGGTTGCCAGCCAGTCGAGCAGTTCGGGGTGACTTGGCAACTCTCCCTGAACTCCGAAATCTTCACTCGTGGAAACCAGTCCTGTTCCGAAAATCTGTTCCCAATAGCGATTGCTGACCACTCGGGGAGTGAGAGGATTTTCTGCATCAACAAGCCAGTGTGCGAGCCCTAACCGGTTGGCAGGGAGATCGGAACGGAGGGGATGAAACGCTTCCGGAAACCCGGGAGTGATGACGTCACCGAGATTCTGGAAGTTGCCGCGAATATGAATTCGGGTGACG
>DATMFC010000383.1:0-19366 GCA_035556335.1 Planctomicrobium sp.
AACGGGAATGAGGCCCCACAAATTTGGGAGCCCTGTAGTTGCGAAGAGCCAGAAAAAGTGTGATTCCCCACAACAGCGGTGTCGTGATGGCGAAGAGGAGATGAATCCGTAAAACCTGTTGGACATGGGCGATTTTCTCGCTGGTCAGTCGCGGGACGTCCGGGTCCTTGTTGACGACATTCATCCAGCCCCCATGAATCAGTTGCATGTCGACTTCGAATGCAGTCACTGCGACCAGCAGTGTGAGCCCGAGTGCCACCTGCAGATTCCGATGCCAGAGAAAATTTCGACGGAATTTTACCAGATAGAGACTGTAAAGCTGGATCGGCACGAGAACAATCAGAGCCGTGACCACAAAGTCCAGCATGAATGAGGCGTCGTGGCCGAGGAAGCCGTGTCGGAACATCTGCAAGGGCCGTATCAAAAGGCGGTGATCAGCGGGAGGGGGAATCGGGACGTTAGCGAAGAATTTGCACGCAGTGTAGCAGAACGGTTCTTGGGGCCGCGAACCCAACCTCATCGATCGAGAAAAATTCCTGCCCGGAAACCATGCCCTCTATTCCATTCTCTTCTTCTCCGACCGACCGGAAGTTGTAGCGGTTGCATCAGTTTTGCTGCTGTGCCATCAGATCGCGCAGGTGAACGTTCCCGTCCGGAAACAGAGAATACAGTTTGGGAAAGATCTGATCCGATACGCCCTGTATGGGAGAATTTGATCTTCAGATTCTGGCAGACAACCCGCCTTGGCGGCGATTGCTGGACGTGTACCTGGAGATCGTCTCGGAACCGCAACCGATGGCTGCTCGCAAATCGTCAAAAACAGCGGCAGTAACAATCGAATCGCAAGTGACCGAGTCCCGGACCGACGGCTCTCCGACAGCAGCCGATTCAGTATTGGAAGAATCGACGGAAACTGAACCGGAGAAAGTGGAACCGAGCGGTCCTCGCTGGGCGGACCGGGTGATTTCTATGAATGAGGTCACTCCGGACGAGCTCTCAAAGATTCATGGCAAGCTGATCGCCATGGGCTGGCTGCATTTTCAATTGGAAGATGGCCAAAACGGACTGGTCTATCGGGTCTCCCCGGAAGGACGCCGTCTTCTGAAGCGTCTCGACGCATTTCTCAAATCACGAGACGAATCATGCGCCCCACGTGAGGACGACGATCACGATTCAGTTGAACTTCCGGCTCAAGAGCAACTGGACGAGAACAGTCTAGCAGCGTAGCGGCGAGATTCCGCAGTTCTCATAGAAAAGCCGCGTTCGGGTTTCGAGATCACTCGTTACCTGAACGCGGCTTGTAATTGCCCGACAAGGATTTGAACCTTGACTAAAAGAATCAGAATCTTTCCAAAAAACCGCTGCTTGCACGCATTCTACCGCATGATTTCCGCAGTCTAAACGATTCCGTACCCGTTTCAACCCCGTTCACGCCCTGTCACGTCCCGCCGCATGATTCCTGCGGTCTGAGGGTAGGTCATGGTAGCCATTGTGGTAGGTTGTGGTAGTTGACTCGTGTTCACTACCCTCAAAAGATAGTTTTACAATTGTGCTAGAAAACGCCCCTGCCTGGAGCGGCTATAGAAGTTCCGCAAAGTCCCTCAAATGACTCACGGTGACTGGCAGGTGGATTGCCAAATCTTCAAGGTAATCATCGACGGATTTAGGAGGGTTCAGGAGACTGGCCCGATGACGTTTGATGGCCAGACAAACAGCCCCCGGATGATTCAAGTTGAGTTGATGGGTGATGAACTCATCCGGGTGTTGTGCTTCAATCCCCAGCGGAGAGAGCATTGAGGCCGGGAAATCGTTCAGATTGAACGTCACGATGACCGCTGCCCCTGACCGAATCGCCGCTGCCAACACATGCCGATCTTCAGGATCAGGCAGGTCCAACCCGTCAATCAATGGTTCGTACCCCGTGACCAGACAGTCCAGGACATGACGATTCATCAAGTCCCGTGTCCGCTCCAGTTGTTCCCGTTTCAGATCGGGACGATTCGCCATCAGATTCCGGATCCACTCGTCGTGAATTTGGTCGGTCCATCTGGCTCTATAGAGATCCACCAGAGCCAAGTGCATCAGTAAGTCGCGAAGCCGAGCTGAATACAGCACGCAAGCGTCGTAGACAACGGTGAACGTGACCATTCGTCCTCTGGCAGAACGTTAGTAAGTGTCCAGTTCCTGTGACTCAGCGGAAAGCTGCTGAAGCGTTTCCAGCCGCTTCTGATCCATATCCCGCTTGTAGTTCATCAGATCGCTGAATCGGACTCGGCGATGAGTTCCGACCATGTGAAACGGGATGACTCCAGACTCCAACTGCCCCACCAGAAACGGACGCGACACACCAATCAGGTCGGCGGCCTGCTGGGTCGTCAGTTCTGCATGGTACGGAATTAACGTCACAGGGTTTCCCGCCGCCATCTCGGAAAGCAGATCCAGCAACATCCGCACCGCAATGGCCGGTAGTTCGACCTGCTCACCGGTTTTGGGAATCTGAACGCTCAGTTTTTGATGCCGAAACGGGGACAGCATCCGTGTAGATTCTTCGGCCAATCGCCGATCATCATCAGTCGGACTGAACGGTTCTCGAATCGTGGCAGTAACCATCGGAGCCTCCTTTAATCGGGCAACTGATGAATTATATCGGCCAGTGACCATATCCGCAATAATCGAAACCGCCGGTTAAATCACAGCCTCGCCACGTTCATTTTTTGCCAGACCACGAATCTGAGGATGAAGTTGTTTTGTCTCCGCACCCGGAACAGCACGTCACATGCATCACGCAATTTTCACCTTGCCGCTACACGCAACGTACATGTGTTCGCCATCGTCTGAAAACTCGAAGTCCGCACCGTGAGCATTTACAACGGAATCGTCAAGCAGTTGACGCGACCAAATAATGTCCCCAGTGTCCGCATCTATCGCCCAAACGTGGCACAACTTGTCATCGATCACGCACAATCCTGAGCAATAAACGACCCCCTCCCGCTCTCGTGAATCGAAGATAACGCGATAGTAGCTTGCTTCGTAATCGGTAGCGATTGTTTCCGGGATGCTTCCGATGTTCTTAGACCACACCACTCCAGAGCCGTTGTACTTGCGAACGAAAACACCATCGTTTGTAAGCGAGGAGTTATAGATCGAATCCGCCCCGGCACAGATCGACTGTGAAATGGCAATCCAGTTCGTCACGGTGGGATCGGCGTAAGAGAAGATCACGTTCAGGTCGCTGTCGACAAGATACAGCGTCCTCTGACCGGGGATTCGTAGTGCTATGTTTGTGCCATTCGAATCAATCGCATCCGCACCGTGAGTCGTCCTGTTATTATAGGTGATGTTCGTGTTGTTTAACTGAATAAAAGAACCAGAACCGAGGCTGTCGACATGAGCCAGGGCAATTCCCGTAAACCGCATTGATGTTCCAGAACCGAGGACACTTTTGTAGGCAATATGGGAGTCCCCATGCCTCACGAGCGGGATTCCATATGAGAGCATCGCGAAATCGTACACCGTAGCCGATCCTATAGCTGTTCCCGTCCTGTTTAGCGAAAACAGGCCAGACCCGTCGATGTGAGCGTCTCGATCCGGTATAAAGTCACTCCGCCACCAGCCGACGATTACCCCTCCACTTCCGTTGGGAGCCAGGTTCTTTCGAGACGGATTCCTTTTGTCTGCCATGTATCCCAGGTTGGTGTAACCGATTCCCCCGGAAGTGGACTGAGTTCCGCCATTGACAATGATCGTGATTTCACTCTCTCCGTCGTCAGGAGAGTATCCAATGATGTAGCTATTATCCTCAGGCGGGGTCGGCGGAACAGGGCCACCGGTCCATGCCGGTTTTGTCGAGACGTCCGAGGGGATACCCCAGACACGCGAGTTTCCTTCTCCGTCTTTTGACAAACACCAGTGATAATAATCCGCCGTTTTCGGAATTGTTACGGACGGCATACTGGATGAGACGAGTGCATCGAACGACGATCCTAAGTCCGTTCGTGACGCCCATGTTGAAATCGTGTTGGCATCAACGGAAATCCTGATGCCAGCATCAGCAATCCAGTCTTCGCCAGGGTCATACAGGACAGCAGTAGACTCCAGCCATGCACGGGGAAACCGAGGCTTCTTTGCGTGCCAGACGACAGCTCCGTCTGACAGGCGAACTTTGAAGATCGTGGCGTAATTCACTGGTACATACATGCGAGGGCAACAAAGGCACATTATTCGTCGTACCCCTTCCAGTTTGCCGACGAGGCTTTCCACATCCTCAGTGCCCCGCCGCCAGTAAGGTTGTCTTGAACTGCCGGGAAGTCGATAGTCTTACCTGACAGATCGCCTTTAAAGATCACGTGCAGTGCAACGGCAGGCCATGGGCCGCCAACAACTTTCACGTTTCCGACGCCAATACCGGGATGTTCTTCGTACGCCTCTTGAGCCGCTTCCTCAGTGGAATCCCAGTTGATTTCCACATCCTCAGTTTCTTCATTGATGACGTAGGTTAAAACAACACTTCCGCCTGACACCGCTCCCGTCGTGCTGAGCAGGTCAACTTCGGAGCATGATCCGCCCCCGCGACTGGTCGGATAAATCTGGCGCCGCACACCAACAAGGTTTCGTTTCTGGCGGGCATACTGGCGGACCGTTCTGGCGGTTTTGCGTCCGGCGCGTGGGGTGAGTCCGGGCATGGCGTCCCCTTTATGACAGGCTGGGAAGCGACGACCCAAAGGCCGCTTCCTCATAGATTTCGATTTCGGCGAACACGGCGGTGGCGTGAGTCGGGTTCTCGATCAGTTTTCCATCGCCGTCGAGCATCTGCGGATCGGAGACGTAATCCCGTAACTCATCGTCGTATTCCAGAGCGTTCCCATCCTCATCTTTCAGCGGGAGTTTGATCTTCCGTTTGATCTTCCCCCCTCCAGTGATGTCGACCATTTCATTCAGGCCGTTTTCGTACCGCTTTTCCTTCCAGCCCTCCATGTTGACCAGCAGCTTGAAACCGACGGTGTAGAACTCGACTCCGTTTTCTTCCTGAATGTCCGACTCGTCCCCCGGTTCAAACAGGAGCGTGCCAGCGGGATAGGAACGGCCACGGATGACGAACGTGTCGGAGTTGGTTTTGTCGGCCAGATTATCCATCCACGATGGTGACGCGGCGACATTGATCTGAACTGACCAGACCGGGCAGGAACTGGGACGGACCACCGGTTCCAGAAACGCATCCCCGGCGGCATTCAGGATGGCGTTCCCGTCACGGTCTTCGAAGCAGGGGATTTCGGACCGGTCGTAACTCTTGGTCACTTTGGGCCGTCGGCTGAGCGGATTCGGCACCGCTTCCCGTTCCGCTGCGTCTTCGTCCCGTTCGCTGAACGCAATCTTGTAATCGCAGGTGATATGCCACTGGAGCAGACTGTTCCCATTCCACCGCGCGTATTTCAGGCCGGTGGCTCTGAAGAACGGATTGATCGGATGACCAGAGCCGCGATACGGTAAATAACTCCCCGACTGGAGCGCTCCGACGAATGCCAGCGGATGATCGTTCTTGTCATCGACCGTGACGATCCAGCCTTCCGTACAGGTATCCTCACTGCCAGACTGATCGTTCGGACATCGTTTACAGGAAATCACGGCCATCAGTAATCCAACTCCTCAATCGTGTCATCACCTGTGTTCGCGGCGATTTGACGCAAGTACCCTGTCTGGTCCTGAGTGACCTTGAGTTGTTTGTCCGCAACCTTCTTCATGTAGGCATCACGGGCCGCCGCCTGTGCGGCTCCGGAGGACTGAATCAGCTTGTAGGCTTCGACGGAATCCACCCGGGCACCGACGGGACCACTGGTCTTGTCTGTAGTGGTTTTCCCTTTTGCGGCCGTGTTCTGGAGCACGCCTTGAGCGCTGGATTGAAACGATGTTTCCGTTCCCAGCCTCATCTGATTCCGTTCGTCCAGAAACTCCCGCAAGCTGGCACCGGCGGAATTTCCCAAGCGAGCGAAATCCGCATTGAGTTGCTGTTCCAGCGGTCCCATTTCCCGTTTGGGGATCTCCGGGAGTGATCGGATCGTATTCACAAAACCGTCCGTCAGCGGCTTCCAGGTCAACTGCAGAGACTTCGTTCCCCCGCTGGCGATGAATTCCCAGATGGACGAAAAGATATTCCGAATGTTCTCCCCCAGATTGATCAGCATCGTCAGGGAGAGGTCCAGAGCCGTTCGCCAGATGCTGGACCAGTTTTTACCAAACCACGAAAACAGCGACGGGAGAACACCAGTGAAGAAATGGACCACTTCCGCTTCGAACGCCACCACGCCAAGCTTGGCCCCGGCAAAGGTGAGTTGAGCGACTTCCTGCCAGTTGGCAAATGCCCATGCCACCATGTCGGTTGCGGTCATGATGGTACTGGTGATGAACCCGAACACCTGACCGGCAATGGGAGCCAGCGAACGGAAGCCGTCCACCACCGAAGTGATCATGGGAGCCAGAAAGATGGCCATCTGCTGGGCGAGCCCGGTGACGGCCCCCTTCATGCGATCGATGGCATCGTTGGCTGCGGCCACCTGATCGACGTCTGACTGGCTGAAGACTTTTCCGAGTGCGTCTGCTTCTCCCATCTTCTCCAGCAGACCGTCACTCCCCAGTGAAATCAGGTCCAGCATTTCTTTGGAACTATTGCCGAACAACTGGAACGAGGCCGCCATCTTCTCCGCTTGAGTCGGGAGCTTATTGATTTCATCCGAGACCAGACGAAATGCCTGAGACGGGTCCATACTGGCGAGCCCCGCCGCATCCAGCTTGAGTTTTTTGATGGTCCCCATGGCCGCCCCGCCCCCCTGGGCTCCGAACGCCATCCGGCGACTGAAACGGGTCATCGCGGAACTCATCTCATTCCCCGCCAGACCCGCCATCTCAGCGGCATGTCGTAGCCGGACCAGTTCTTCGACCGGCATTCCCAAGGCCGCCGCCATCTTGCCGGTATTATCGATCGCTTCCATCGCGTCGACGGTCAGTTGCTTGAACGCATTGATACCGGCAACCGCAGCCAATCCGGAAGCGATCCCCAGCCCGATGGAAGCCATCTTCTTCACGGTGAAGTCACCGAACCCGGCCAGTTCGTTCCGGGCCGCATTGATGCCGCTGCTGAACGGAGTGCGGTTCAGGCCGAGATTGACGACAAGGTCACCGATGGTCATGGGAACAACTCTGCAGTTTCACCGGACAGTGTTTTATGGGGCTTGTCAAACAGCGGGATCACCTGCAGTGGAGTCGGAACATATTCTCCGATGACAACAGGTGCACGGTTTTCTGTGCGGATCCGGCCATCCTCATGGAGAGCGAATCGTCGAACCCAGCCGGATTCCGTGTGGCATTCGAGACACTTTTTGACTTCCTGTCCGTTGGCATCCAGAATCTGAACCGGCTGTCCGATTGCTGATGTGTTTTCGACGGTGAGAATCATGAGTCGCGTTCCCTCAGACTGATTGCCGGATATGGGCCTGGGCTTTCAGAACTGCCGATTCCATGTTCACCCGCATCGCTTCCGCCTCCATGGCTTCGGTGGCTTCCTTTTCCGGCTCATCGTTCAACCAGGGACAAAATGACTTCGGAGTGATCTCCTGAAGAACTTCGCTTTTCTCCCCGGCCAGTGATCCCAGATACCGGACCACCGCCGCCATGAATCCGGCAATCGCCGCATCCAGACGTTCGGGACCGATCGGACAAATCTGAGAATCAAACGCCTGCCAGTCCCGGAAATCTTCTTCGTCGATCTGGTCGAGCATTTCCCGCCAGTCGACCGTATGAGCGACTCCCGCAGCCAGCCGCATGGCGAACAGCTTGCGGGAGTCGTCCGTCAGTTTTTTGCAAGTGATTCCAGATCCGCTTCCGCAATCCGGTTCACTTCCGTCGCGGCTGCCGAGACAAATTCGACAATAACCCCATCCTGTTCACTCAGGCCGTCCAGATCGGCAGGCGTCAGCAAGCGCGTCCCGGATTCATCACAGAGCGTGGCGATGACCAGCCTCTGCCGGACTTCCCGCTGACGCTGAGCCAACGGTTTTCCGTTCTTGTTCGTGAACTGGGATTCGAACTCTCCCCGTTCCCTGGCGGTCATCCGGAGAACGTAGAATGTCTCTCCCGAAAACCCTTCCGGAAAGTCGTCGGGAAATTGGAAATCCCGGACGACCCGTCCCGCTTTTTTCAACATCTGTTCGCGTGCAAAACTCATGATGGTCTCTGGCTCTCTGGTTCAAATGACTTGAAGGAAAAACGGACGGGGAAATGTCAGGCGGGAGCCGGTTCCTTCTTCCCGTTCTTCTTCTGGCCGGGGATGTCGTACCCTATTCCCAGCGAGAGACGTTCGGCAGCGGCGATCACCTTTTCCATCTGCTTCTCCGTCAGTCCCGCCCGCTGACGGCATTCGTCATCTTCGGGAACAGCCGCCCCCAGCGTGACCAGACGCCATGCTTCGGGGTGATCGATGATCGTTCCGGCGGGAGCCTTCTTCGTCATGGAAATGGGATATCGCTCCCCTCTGGCCACGCAAAGAGTGTGGTGATCCCGGTTGTAATCAGGATTGAGAACATCGTGTTCACGAACGAGTTTGGCTTTCATGGGAATTGTCCTGTGAAATGAATTCAGGGAATGGGAGTCGGGAACAGGGGTTTATTCCGGCGCTTCCGGATAGGTCGCCAGTCCGGTCAATTGCATGGAGCCGCTCGCCTTGAGCATCTCCCCAACGCCCGCCGCTGGTGTCAGTGACTTCAGGATGGCGGAATAAGACATCGGAGTTCCGACCGGATACTGATTCTGCCAGTTCTTGACTGCAGGGGCTCCCAGCAGACTGGTCAGTGTCTGGTGAGTGGTGAGCAACGGATCCCAGTAGATTTCGAAATCGCTGGTCCCCGGTTCCACCCAGCCGGTGACGTCGTGAGCGATTTCGTTTCCCACCTGATCCAATGTCGGGGTTTCGGTATCCTGAACTTCCGGACCGGGCCCGTTCAGGCTGATCAGTTGTGCCACACTGGTGTAGACGGACGCAATTTCAATCTTCAGAGTCGTTCCCTTGGAACTCCGTTTGGACATGTCAGGCTCTCCTGTTGTGAATTCGTAACGTGATCTGGTTGACGTGTCGTCCTCTGGTTTCCCCGTTCAACGGTGGTTCGTATCCGGCTTTGCAATCCTGCAGGTAGACCGCTTCCACCTCACGGGTTCCCATCGTCCCGGTGAAGTTGTCGCTGTCTTCCGGGAACAGGGCGTCCAGCAGAAGGTTCCCGACTCGAAGTGCCTTCCCGGCGGTCTCGCATTTCACGTCCAGGTCAACTTCTTCATCCACCAGATCCCGATGAGTTTTGTCGTTCGGATCAACGGTGTTTCCGTAATCGCCGTCCGTGACACTGATCAGGATGTATTCCCGGCTGTTGGGAGGGGCATCGTCGATGAACACCGGTTCCGCACCACTCCCCGTCAACTGTGAGATCACAGCCGTTTGCGACAGAAGCCAGGTACGTAATCCGGTTTCAATCATTTCTTCTTGAGCTTGGCCAGCCCTTCCCGTGTCTTCTCGGCAATCTTGGCGAACACCGCCGGACGGGATTTCAGAGCCGCATCAAACGTGATTTTCCGATTGATCCGGATCGCTCCGGTACTCCGCCCGGTTGTTTTCTGTTCCCGCTCGTTCGTTCCGGCCATCACCGCAAAGCCATGCTTGGCCATCTGTGTTCGTTTCTTCCCGACGTTGACGCCCCATTTGCCGACGGCGTATCCAGCCCGATTCTGACGATCCTTCTTGAGAGAGATGCCGACCGACTTTTTAACGGCTTTGGTAACGCCGACCGGAACCTCTTTCCTCAAATCTTTGGCACCCACCCGCAGTCCAGCCCGAACCGCATTCCGGCCAATCCGGCGAGCATCCTTGTCGGCCAGTTGTCGCAGGCGTTTATCGAGTTCCATCCCGCCATGGAGCGGGAGTCTGCCGTCGAATTTGACCGCTCGCATTTAAACCTCCGATCCCTGGAACTCGATGTAGTGGGGAACATCCCGCACGGTCTTGATGGACGTGATGTTGATCGTGACGTTCTTCTCGTGGTTGCAGAATGCAATCCGGTCCTGATGGGTAATGCTCTGGGTCAGATCGTCCCCCCGGCAAAGAACGCTCCAATCGGCACTGGGTTGTGGCTGGTTCTGAGCATATCCTTCTTTGGACTGGATCTGCTTGACGTCAGCGTACCGGTCTCTTAATTCACGCCAGTTCGCCCAGAATGAGTCATCAACCTGCCCGGCCTCATCCTTCGGGACATTCTCCCGGAGTCGTTGAAACGTGATTTTTCGATTGAGTCGGGCATTGACGGCCATGGTGATCAAATCCACCGCAAGAGACTGAGTTGCTGTTCATAGAACGGATCGGCGGACGGAGCGTTTCCGGTCTGTAACCGGTTCTCGTACCAGTAGCCCGTCAGATAATAGGCCAGACGCTTTGCTGAAGGAGGCCATGGGTGTCCTTCATAACCCCCGCATTTGAACTTCACAGAAACAGGATTCAGTGCATTACGTTGCGTGACCGGCCAGACTTTTCCCGGAGCCGGTGCCAGTCGAGCAGGCTGACTGTCTCCGTCAAACTGATAGTCTGATTCCGAGAGAGTGACGAGGGAACCGGATTGATCCCGATAGGAAAACTCCAGAATCTCCGTCACCGGCGGACGTGGAATTTCAATCGGCTCTTGTCCATTGGGGAACTCATCCAATCGCAGGTACGCTTCCGCTTCCAATAACTGAATCGAACAGGCGTCCTGGATCAGGTTCACTGCGGCCAGGAACAGATCTCTGACAATCATTGTTTGTTCCCAATCGTGATAATTGATCCCAAGATACCGAAGGACCTCCACATACGGACCGACACTTGTGCACACTATTTCGTCTTGGGAAACAATGGTGACGGTCATGACAGTTCAATTCTTTCCGCAACGATCAGACAGTTCACTCTTTGGTCCCGACCAACGCCACCAGTTCCTTCACGCTGCTTCCGAGCGTGGTGGGAATGACGCGGGACTTGTACCGGATAGCGAACACCCCATCGATGACCGCGTTGGCCGTTCCCCGACCCACCACCGGACGGACATACAACTTGGAGGGCTGGAGGATGTCCAGAACCAGCAACTTGTTGCCGTCGGCGTCTGCCAGAGCCTGTGTGGAGGAGCCTTGAATGTCGGTGTAATCGTCAGCAGACCCGTTATCGCTGGACTGCTGGGCTTTCAGGCTGGTGACCTGAGTGGCGGTCAGGGCACCAAACGCCGCGACGAACATGACTCCCTGATATCCCTCCATGGAGAGACCGGTTCCGTTCTGGGGAGTCGTCCCGGCAGCAACACCATTCAGGACGCGGGTGATATCGATTTCTTGTGAAAGCATGAGTGTCATTCCTTCGATTCAGAGGATGCCGCTTCGGAAGACATTCCGGCGGGAGCATCGGGAGTCGGTTTCGGTTTTTTAGTCCGCTTCGGCTTTGCCGGTTGCGGATTGGCAGCGGGAACATCAGGAGTCGGCTCCTCCCCCATCGCTCTGGGAGGAGGACTCCCGACAAAGACCGCCTGTCCCCCGTCGACCATCCGCCATGCTTCCCCTGTCTCAATTTCCACTTCCTGCCCGGGAACCTGACTGAAGTCAGATCCGACACGGGAGACGAGAAGTTTGATCAGAGCGGTTGTCATGGCGATGGCCTTCAGTCATCCGGGAGGCAAGCGGGAATCAACAGGAGCAGCACGGTTCAGGAGTGCTGTTGCAGGCACTTGACCGGATTGGTTCCGGCGTTGACGAGATCCCCGTCAAACCGCAGGAATGCCACGAACCCGTCTGCATTCTGCAGGGCATACTTTTCCACCATCCGCCGCAGCGTGAGCGTGCGAACCCGGCGGATTTTGTATTTGCTGAGTGCTCCAGCCAGAACCGTCTTCTGGTTCGCGGTGATGGAGTCGCTCATGTGCTGGTTGCTGTGAATCGGTTTCCCGTCGAACGTATCGGGAGTGCCGTCCGCCAAAGACCGCTGCCAGAGGAAGTGACCGTCCGATCCCTTCAGCTTCTTCAAAGCCGCCCACACGGTGTCATTGGCCATGATTCCGAACGACGGATCAGCGCGGTACGCGGGATCGACCGAATAAATCAGGTCAATCATCTCTTCTGCCGTGATGGCCGTGGCCGATGCCGTGGTCTTTCCGACAGTCGCTCGATTGACGATTCCCCACGGTTCGCCAGCACCGTTGCCGACGGTGGACTTCCGGTTCATCAGTCGTCCCAGCCGTTCTCCGAACAGTCCTCCGACCAGGGACGGCATATCAAAGGCACCATCATCAATCATCGCCTGAGAAATGACGAGTGCTTTCGTGGAGCCAGTGAACGCCCGGAACATGACTGCCCCGGTTTTCGTTTCTCCTTCACTGGTTTCGTCTTCATCGGTGATGATTTCCCCTTCGTTATCCGTGTCGTTGATCGTCGGATAAGGAAGTTCGACACCGCTGTCCGTTTCCAGCAGTTCGGCCACCTGGAGCATGGGACCATGCTGCAGCATCGCCAATTCCAGAGCGGGGATGAATCCCGGTCGAACCAGCGTCCCGCCACGATTCGGACGGGAAGGAGTCAGGACGTTGTGGAACTGGTGACGGGCACCCGCCCAACTGTCAGAGAGGGCAATTTCCAGATTCTGTTTTCGAGGATTGATGCCGACGGAATCACAGGCATTCTGTTCCCGCTCGGTCAGGTCTTCCCCCATCTGGTAGCGAGCCCAGCCCTGGAATGCCAGATCATGCAATTCGGGATCATACTGGGCATTCCGACCCCGACGAAGATCGTCACCGGCAGCCGAACCCCGACCGGAAATCCGGCGGTCATTCGGTTCATTGAGATCGTTGCTGAGATTGGCGAGTTGTTCCTGACGCTCAATCCGGCCCTTCAGTTCCAGATCGTCTTTATTGATCTGGGTGAGGGTGTTTTCTTCCTCCTGCGTCAATGCCCGGTCTTCGTTTTCCGCCTTGTCAACGATGTCCTTGAACTTCGCTTCCAGCGTTCCCCGCCGTTCCCGCAACTCTTTGATCGATGCCATTGGTCTTCCTTATTGACTGCTCCCATGAAGCGTTTCAGCACTCATGTTGCGCGGCGCCGCACGGAGTCGGTCAATCAGGATTTCCGGATTTTTATAAAAATGACACCTTTTCCTTGCTTTAGAACCCCCTAACAAAACTGACCCTGATCCGCTTGCGGAAAGGAAATTCTCATCAGTAGAGAGGTTTTGTTCGCGGCTCTTAAAACCTCGACTTCTCTTCAGATTCGATGAAAACCGGGCATCACGATGTTTGCATGCGATGTTTTATCCTTCTCGACGAACCTGCAGAAAGCACCGCTTGTCCAGGCCAAATCACTGGAGATTTGTGTCTTGGTTCAATATTGTACAGATGTCTCTTGAAATCGGTCTTGACTGCATACGATGAAGAAAGGTAGAGGGCAGCGCAACGTGAAGCCCATTAATCAGAAGTTCGTTCACCAATTCAGCGAGAGAAGTGAGATGGAAACCATTCCGGCCAATACTGGCAAGAAGGTCATCACTTTGTTGAGTGGAGATGAAGGCACTGTAACGATCATCCCTAAAAGCCGGGATGCCTTCTGCATGAGCGTGGCAGAGGCAATTGAAGCCTGTCAGTCTGCCTCGACCGGTTTCAGCTACCTGAATCAGGTCGGAGACCTTGGAGAGGTGCTCGGCCATTGGATTCAAGAACGTACTGACCGCATCAGCGCGGCGTATATGTCATTTCGCGACGCTGGTATCCTTTTCATTGTCGTTCAGACTGGTGTGAAAAGAGACAACCAATTGTCTGACGAGCTGACTGAACTGGATATCAAGTTAGCTTCAGATGAGCGATTTTCTTCCTTGAGTATTGATGTTCTGTCTGTCCCCAAATCGTCAGCAGACTCAATTCTCGCATTCACGTCTTCGGGCCGTGTGAATCAGTATGCCGGGAATCAATGATCATTCGTTAGCTGCCTCTGAGCATTACAAGGCGCTCAACTACCTCACTGAACGTATTGACGAGTTTCCACAATGGACGACAACTGTCGCCTTCTATGTGGCAGTCCATGCTGTTGAAGCCCTCTTTGCACATGATGGGCATCATTCCGACAGCCACGAAGACAGGAACAGACGACTGAAAGCGGAAAACCGATACAAACACATCTGGGGCCACTACCGACCGCTTTGGAACGATTCACGAATCGCCAGATATATGGAAGACCACAACGGAAAAGCCTATCCAATTTTTAGTGTGTATCTTCCAGGATCGGAAGTTCGAACTACTCACCTGAACCATCACTTGCATCAGATTCTTCAAAGCGTCAGAAAGCTAACAGGACGTAACGATTTTTGTGCCATTCCGGTCAACTGATCAAGTTCGACCAGGTCACCGAGAAATTCGCGACTTCAGACTAAAGCTAGCAATCCCCTTCAACTGGTCATCCCGCTGGGTCTTCCGAGCCCGCTTCGCCACTTCTGCCATTTTCTTCATGACTTCCTGATTCGAGTGATGATACGACTGTGGCCCTCTCTCCATTGAGATGGCCCGCTTCAGCATGATCGATATCTTCGTCATCTTCCGTCTCGTCAAAATTCAGGGCATAGATCGCCGATTCCCTAGCCTCACCTGACAACGTGTATTCTACCATGTTCTGGAGGAGTTTTGCCAATCCCAATTCACTATCGGATGGTTCTCTTACTCGCTGAAATAGTTTTTCTGCTTCAGTGCGGTCTATCACGAAATCATGCGAGGGATACAGATTCAGAAGCGACCGGAGCCCTTCTGATCTCAGGTTATCTCCATGTTCTGCGATCCTCTTGCCGTATTCTTCTCCAATTCTCATGGCTCGATCATTTTCGCCCAACCGCATTGGTTCAATCTGTCCATAGATTGGACTGAATAAACCGACAGTTAGGGTTGCAGCAATATCTGCCGCAGTCCTGGTGGTAATTCGAGTTCGTTGACGGATCTTTAAGAAGAAATGCTCGAAGGACTGATACGCTTCCTGACGCATAGTCGTGAGGGCTTGCATAGAAGTGAGACCGGAAACTCTCTCGTCGACCTCGTCCGGTTTTCGCAATTGAACGTCAAGCGGCCCAAGCTCCGAATCTGCTGACATCACAAGCTCATACCCTGCGAGAGCAAGGAGTGTGCCGGCTGATTTACACATAGTGTGAACAAACACAGTGATCTTGCCATCGCAGTAGACGTCGAGCAGGCACCTTGCCATTTGATATGCGAAATCAGCGCTTCCACCAAAAGTACTGATCATCAAGAGGGCATTCTTGTGGCCATGATTCTCGCGTACGGCATGGCAAAACCTCTCGTTTTCATCGTATCCAATTGGTCCAGCAAAGAAGATCAGATCTGCATCCAGTGCACCGCAAGCAGCTTTCCCAAGCCTTTTCAAGTCCGATTGGAAAGTATCTTCCATTTCCGTGTGGCCCTCTAACGCTGGCAACCTCAAATCGCCCAGATCATGCAGATTTCCAAAGACAAAGATTTAACTCGCAAGAAGGGAAGTTGTCAAATCATTAGCATGGAACCACTTTCAGGCCGTATGCACGTTTGAAACCCAAATGTCCAGAAACATGCCCCTCTTGTCCTCGACACAGCAAGCCACGTGATTGCCCTTCAGGAATTCATTTTCCGATTCGAGCCCCCACAGCCCTCCAAGCCGCCAACTGAGCCTTGTGATCAATCTTCGACTTCGGTTCCGGTTCAGTTTTGCACCGGCAACCGTCCTCAGAATGGGCCGCCCGCAGATCCCCGAGCGGGATTCCCAGCGTCTTCGCAAACAACTCGAGCGCCGCGTCCGTCTGGCATCCCTCTTTGCCGGACAGGATGGCTTCAATCCGTACTCCTTCAGCATTGGTGCCGCTCGCTGAAGAGTACAGATCTCCGATCACCATCTGCCGTGTCCGGTCATCGGTCTCGTCCCGGTCGATTTCGTTGATGCGGGCGTTCAGTTTTGCCGCCAGTGTGGCACAGGATCGCAGTTCATCGGGAACATTCTGGAGCGAATATCCGCGAGGAGAGAGGGAATTGACCACCGCCTGCTTGTTACTGGTGATTTCGCTGGCCAGACCGTAGGAAACAGCAGTCTCCGCATCGATCCAGGTCTCTTTGGCCATCAGGTCCTTGAAGAACCCCGGCTCTTTTCCGGATCGGTCGGCATAGACTTTGGCCAGATCGTCGGTGATGCCGTCCAGCAGATCTGCATACCGCCGCATGTCTGAAGATTCTCCCAGCGTGATGCCCCATGGATTGTGAATCATCATCCAGGAGCCGGCGGCCATCGTGATTTGATCACCGGACATGGCGATGATGCTGGCAATGCTCGCCGCCACCCCCGCGACGTGGATGCTCAAATTGGCTTTGTGGTCTTTCAGCAGGTTGTAAATCGTCAGACCTTCGAAGACATCCCCACCGTAAGAGTTGATGAGGACGTTGATGTCCTTTAATCCCGGTCCCATTGCCTTCAATTCGGCAGCAACCCACTTTGCTCCCACCATGCCTGCCCAACTGGGGCCGATATCGTCGAGAATGTGGAGTTCTCCGGTCTCCTTCGATGCCCCGTTAGGCGCATTTTTCAGTGCAGACATGGGATTCAATCCTTTTCAAGAGGTTCAGAACGTCTTCATTCGTGGCCGTGGCGGTCCCCAGTTCCTTCCAGTTCACTGGAACGTGGCGGACGTCTCCCATGGGACCGATTGTCTCCCGGCCTTCGGACCGGAGAATGTCATTGATGGTGGAAACGCCGATCTCGCAGTACGTCCGGTTGGCTGACGCCCGTTCGTTCAGCGTCGGCAACAGCATTTTGGAACGATCAAACCGGATGACGTGCGATTCTTCCTCCTGCTGCTCCTCGGTCAGCAGTTTGGCGTCACATTCATCTTCCCACGTCCCCAGCCACGGATCGTAAGACTCGTCCAGAGCGTTCCTGTTCTCCGCCTCGATCGAGTTGTAAGCCTGTCGGGAGTTATCTCCCAGCTTATGAGGGGGAACCCCGACGATGTTGGCAATCTCAATGATTTCGAACCGTTTGGTTTCCAGAAACTGAGCTTCATCCGGACTGAATGAGAGCTTCTGGAACGTCGTTCCGTTCGTCACGATGGCCACTTTGTGGGCGTTGGCCATTCCCTGCGTCTGGTTCTTCCAGAGCTGGAGCAGGTTCTTCTGGGCATCCGGTCGGATGTGCTGGGGAATCATCAAGATCCCCGAGACGTTCGCTCCCTGACCGAAGAAGTGCGCGCCGAACTGACGGACGGCAATCCCCATCCCGATCGCTTCCCGCATCACGTCCAGAATCGGAATTCCGATCAGGCCATCCAGACTCAGGTGCCGGATGTGGAGAATGTCCGACTCCGGAATGGTGAAGGTTTCCATATCGATCGACGTCACGTAATAGATTTCCGGGATTTTGGTGTCATCCGGAATCCATTTGATGGGATAGGTGGCAATCGGATCCAGAATCGTCAGGTCGAGCGGGTTCCCCCGACCGTCCCGCTGGATAAACGCATAGCCGTTCCCATGCATCTGGGCATGGAGTGTCAGCGTCCGCCGGAACGTTTTGGACGTGATGAATCGATTCGGCTTCCGTTTCAGCAGACGATAGGCCGGATGGTCTTTCGCCTTGGGCATGCCCCCATCATCCTCCATGTGATGGACGATCAGGGGGAGTTTGGCGACCGTATCGGCAATCAATTTCACACCACGGAAGAACGCGGGGTAACCGAGAGACGTCCGGGAGTTGACCCGCACTCCTGCCGACGCATTCCGACCACCAAACGCATCCATGACTTCCATAGTCGGAGTTCCCAGCGTCCCGGGAGCGACCTGATAGGCATCCTGAACCGGGGGAACGATGCCGGTTCCCATCTGACGGGCAAAGTCATTGTGATTCATATCAACCATCCTGCTGTGTCTCCCGGCTCGACCGGTTCGTCGTAAGCGGATTCCAGGTAGCCGCCGCTGTTGTGCAGACCGATGGCCATGATCAGAGCCACCGGGCCGTCGATCTTGCGAAAGTCTTTGGGTTCCGGTTTCACCGGTCGTTTGTTTCCGCTGGCATCATGCTTGAACTGCATGTTCCCCACCTGCCAGTTCATGGCCGGATGCCCGTTGTGGTGTAACTGACCGGCAATCAGCAGCCGCTCAAACTCCCCCGTCGGCTCTGCGAACTGCTTCATCGTCTGAGGGAACAGGTGACGGGGAACGCCTCCCTCTTCCTCAATCTGTTGAGTCAGTTGTTCCGCGTTGTACGGGTCGTAAGCAATTCCCCGGATGTCGAACTGGTGAACGAGCCCCTCTTCCAGAAGATTTCCGGCGGCGTCATAGAGTCCACAGATGAACTTGCGGATGAATCCGTAATCGCAAACGTCCCCGGGCGTCAGGAACACGAATCCTCGTTCCTCCCATGCCAGCCATGACACCAGATCATTCTGCTCCCGCGCTCGAGACTCCGGCAGCCAGAAGAAAGAGAGCGTCTTGAACGTGCCGTCATCCTGAGGAAACAGCAGTTGCAGGCTGGTCGTATCAGACACCTTCGCCAGATCCAGACCGCCGAAACAGGACTGCTCCCGGAGATCACCGGCGGTATAGTCCCGGCGGTTCTCGTTCCATTTCTCAATGTCCACCGCCGGAGATTCCCCCGTGTTCCAGATATTGAGCCGGTATCGTTTGAACGCCGCCAGACTGGTTGGTCGGGCCGCGGCTTCCTGAGCATCCGCCGCGAAGATCTCCGGGTTGATCGTCAGACCAAAGGACGGGTTCGCCTTCCTCCAGGTCTGCTCATCCAGCGGGTCATCCTTGGGATCGGCAGCGCGGATGTAAGCAAAGAACCGCTGATCGATCTGCGTTCCTGCCAGCACCCCAGCTGCGTAGTCGTGTAGCTCTTTGGCGACCGATTGCGGGTTGCTCCCGGCGGTGGTGATGATGGCGAACAGCGGCTGCATCCGTGAAGACATTCCGTATCGGAGTGCATCATAGAACTTCCGACCATGCCACGAATGGATTTCGTCGGCGATGCAACCGTGGATGTTCAGACCTTCATTGGAATCCGCATCCCCCGACAACGCCCGGTAATAGCTGTTCAGTTCCGGGCAGGTGATGGTGAAGGTTGTGCCATGAATCTTCAGGTCCTGAGAGAGTTCCCGGGACGCCTTCACCATCCGGATGGCTTCCTCATGGACAATCCCCGCCTGCTTCCGGTCATTGGCCACGGAATAGACTTCCGCACCATGCTCCCCGTCCCCGGACAGCAGGTACAGCCCCAGTCCGGCGCCAAACGTGGACTTTCCGTTCTTCTTCGGAATCTCAATCCA
>DATMFC010000384.1:0-4571 GCA_035556335.1 Planctomicrobium sp.
AACCGTGGCCACTCCTGCCGGGACTGCATATCCCGTGCAGGCACCACCGATCCAGGCTGGACAGATCTTCACTCTGGGGGTTTCCGGCAACACTGTTGATGAATCCGGAACGGGAATCGGCATGCTGGCAGACAACGGTGCCACGATCACGGCCAACATCAACAACAATACTGTGACCAACAGTACCGACGTCAACGGAGACGGCATCGCCATTCAGGCGGATAACGCCAGCACGTTCAATGTGATCACCTTCAACGGCAACACCTCAACCGGAAACGCCGGGAACGGAGTGATTGTTCAGGCTGAAAACGCATCGACGATCGAGTTCTTCAATCCACTCCTTGGAAATCAGTTCAACGACAACGCCGAAAACGGAATGTTCGTCGACGCCGATGGCGCAGGTTCTGAGATCATCTTTGCCGGAATTGGAGATGGAACCGCAGAGAACGCGAACCAGTTCAACGAAAACGATGAAAACGGACTGTCCCTGAATGCGGAGGCAAGTGGAACGATTACCTTCAGTTCACCGATCTCCGGGAACGAGTTCAACGGAAACGGCGACAACGGTCTGCTGGCAACCGCCAACAACGGCACCATTGAAGGAGCAATCGGAAGCACAACCTCCGGCAATACGTTTAACAATAACGGCTTCGGAACCGGCACCGGTGCTGGCATCGCGATCTTCGGGAATGGGGCCGGAACGATCCTGAATCTTCCGATTCTGAACAATACGGTCAACGGAAATGCCGGGAACGGGATTACGTTCTCTGTCACGGATATGACTCAGGAAGAAATCTGGATTCAGGGGAACACCATTGTTGGAAATGGTGGAGACGGTATCTGGGTAAACGGAGTCAACTCCACCATTACAAATCTGCTGATCGTTGGAAACCCGGACATCCGGAGCAATGCCGGCCACGGGATCAACCTGCAGATGTTGAACTCGCTTGTCAATTATGCCTTCATCGACAACAACGGAATGGGAACGCTCCCTCCTCCGGCCTCATCTCTCTTCGATATCACACTGGTCTTTGATGGCGGGCTGACACCGAGCCAGCAGGCGATCTTCGCCCTGGCAGAACAGCGATGGGAAGAAATTATTACCGGCGACCTGCCCGACGTAGGAGCGATCGACGACGTTCTCATCACTGCCTCGGGTGTCTTCATCGACGGAGCGGGTGGAATTCTGGGACAGGCGGGTCCGACAGCTCTGCGAATGGATGGATCGTATCTGCCGTACTCCGGGATTATGCAGTTCGACTCGGCCGACCTGGCCGCAATGGAAAGCTCGGGAGAACTATTGGATGTGATTCTCCACGAAATGGGACACGTCCTCGGAATCGGGACGATCTGGGAACTCAAAGGCTTGCTCAACGGAGCTGGAACAGCCAATCCCGTCTTCACCGGCTCTCAGGCGGTTGCACAATACAACAGCATCTTCGGGACCTCCGGCACCAGTGTTCCGGTGGAATTCCTCGGAGGACCGGGAACAGCCGACTCGCACTGGCGGGAATCCGTCTTCAACAATGAGCTGATGACCGGATACATCAATTCTGGCGTCAATCCGCTCAGTGCCATCACCATTGCACAGATGGCCGATCTGGGCTACCAGGTCGACATGTCGAAGGCGGATTCATACACGCCACCGGCACCGATTATTGGTTCACCGACGCCGACTGGAGTGCCGGTTCATATTGGTCACACCACTGCACCAGTGGTAAATACCAGCAGCATGCCTTCCGTGATTCTTCCGAGTGCGGTTCAGGCGAACGGTCTCAACGGGGTGAACATCGAACTGACCAACAGTTCCATCAACGAACTTGTCATCAGTCGTAACATCATCAACGACCATGCCAATGGAACCGGTATTGAGATCAATGCCGCGAGTGGGTCAAACATCACCGAGATGACCATTAACAACAACCTGATCGACAATAACCAGTTCCACGGGATCAACATTATTGCCACCGGAGCCAGCACACTGCCAGGTCCAGGTCTCGGCATCATCAGCAACAACACGATCAGTAATCAGGTGACCGGAGACGGCGTGCGAATGCTCAATCCGGATACGGGTGCCTCACCGATCGGACTGGATTTCGTGAATAACGTGATTCAGGCCAACGCAGGTGCCGGGGTGAACGTGGAGTTGTATTCGGATTCCGGAAGTATCATCAGCACCTTTACCGGAAACACCATTGAGGACAACGGCAGCTTCGGCGTGACTTACTCGGCCACTCAATCGGCAACGATCGACCTGACCATCGGAGGCACGGGTGACGGAGAAGGAAACGTCTTTGACAACAACGCAGATGCCAACATCGCACTCAACCTGTATAATGATGTGCCGAATACCATCTCACGTCTGGTCGTTCAGAATAACGCGATCATCAACGCCCGAAATGGAACGAATACACTCTTCGATGGAGAGGGAATTTCAATCTTCACCGGAAGCGTCGCCGTTCTGGACCAGGCAGACATTCTGAACAACCTGATCTCCGGGAATGCCGGAGACGGAATTGAAGTCCTCGCCAACGGCTCTTCGCACATTCATGCCGCAGGGGATCCGACCTCGCCCGGTCTGCTGGTTCAGGGAAATGAGATCAGCAACAACGGTCGAAACGGAATCGAGGTCTTCCGTCAGGGAGACGCCATCATCAACGGTCAGATCGGGACCGCTGACGGTGTTGGAGATTCTCAGGATGGAAACCTGATCGTCAACAACGGCATCAGCGGGATTTATGTTGAAGCTGCGGGTGTACTGAATGGAACCTACGATGGGATTGGTCTGGTTGTCGGCCAGAACTGGATCGCAGGAAACGCCGGACAGGGAGTGGACATCGTCACCGGCGGTACTGCCAATGCCCGGGTCGATCTGCTCGCGAACGTGATCCAGGGAACCTACGGAACCGGCGGTTCCACCCAGGTCAACGGGATTCGCCTGACCACGAATGATGTTTCCTACTTCGGTGGAATTACCGGAACAAATGCTCTCTGGGACGGAAATGTCGTCACCGGCCATAGCCAGAACGGGGTTCAAATCAACCGGACAAACACCGGTGCAGCCACTTCGCAACTGTTCGTCGATATCTTCGGGAACATCCAGCTCTCGCAGATTATGAACAACGGTGCCAACGGAATTCAGATCAACGACAACTCCAACCAGCAGCTTCTGGACCCATCCACGATCAACTCAATCATGGAGATCAATGTGGGGGATCCGGCAAGTTCGTTAGCAGGACCGGGATCGAATGTTCCGCCTGCCCGTCCGAACGTGGTTATCGCCCAGAACGGGATCGACGCGTTTCAGATCAACCAGACCGGAACGGAGATTCTGGTGTTGAACATCGATAACGTCTTCGCTCTGGGAGGACAGCAGAGCGGAACAGGCAGCCGGTTCGGATTAAGCTTCAACGGCAACGATACAGCGATTGTCCGTGGTGCGGACACCTTCATTCAGGTGGCCAATAGTACCTTCACCGGATTCGGAGACGACGGCATGCACTTCTTCTTCGACACCGCGGTAGGGAATAGAAACGGTTCCGGAGAAAATCCATTCTACGGTGGAACTCTGAACGTGCTTGTGCAGAACAGCATCATTGGACAGAACGAGTCTTCCTTTAACGGAGGGGATGGTGTCGACATTGAAATTCGGGACAATGGTTCCAACTTCGTCTTCGACGGAAACGTGATCCAGAACAACCAGGGAGATGGATTCCGGATGAGTCTGCATGCCGAACAGTTGACCAGCGGTGTGAACGGCAGTGCAAACCGTCCCCAGGTCATTCCGAACAGGGATTCGACCAACGATGCCGTTGCTGATACCGTCACATGGAACAATCCAGAGTTGGTCGGCATGGCGAACTACGATCCGAATGCCCCATTTGCTGATCAGACCTATGTGGACGTCATTGCGAATCTGCAGTTGACCAACAACCAGATTCGGTACAACGCCAACGATGGTGTGCATCTGGCCCTCGGAGCAGGAACCAGCCTTGGGGAAGAGTTTGCGGGAGCGGCGTTCTTCATCAACGACGTCAGTGCGGTCACATTTGATGCCCGTCTGAATACGACTGGACACGCGATCATTGCTGGAAATGACATGAGCGGGAACTCCCGATTCGGGTTCTACACTCGGACTCAGGATGCCTTGGCTTCTGCAACAGTGGGAACCAGTAGTGCCAGAACGACCGCGACGGCAACTCCTCCTGCAAACCGGCAGACCATTCAGCTCGATCCTCTGGCCCACATGTGGCTGGACTTCGACAACAACATCGGATCGGTGTTGAATCCTACTGTAGTCGGTGGTGTCTACAATGCAGACCCGACGAAGTCACCTGGAAACCGTCAAATCCTGACAAACTTCAACGTCTACAGCAGCAACTGGAGCGCGAACGTCTTCACTCAGGCTGGGGGTGCCCCAGACGTGCTGACTGCCTTCCAGAGATTCCAGCAACAGTGGGACTTTGTCATCACCAATTCCGCGGTCATCGACAGTGGAGCGAACTCTCCGCAGTTCTTCCCGTTCATCAACGCCAGTGGTGGAGTCAATCCATAATCTGAAGGTGTGAACG
>DATMFC010000385.1:0-12980 GCA_035556335.1 Planctomicrobium sp.
CCAGGCAGACCGCTGACACGGGCGACACCCTGACCCACCGAAATCACGCGTCCCACTTCGCGCGCTGCCAGTTTGGGCTGTGAACCATGCAGAGAGTCCTCAAACAGTGAGAACGTCTCGTCCATCGCCTTGTGCAACGGTTGCTCGGTGATCGCTTCAGCAGGATTCGTTTTACCGGGACTGGGCATACTTGAGAGCACTTTCTTCCAGAGCCTGAAAGACGCGATCTTCCAGACCAGTCAGATAGGAATCGAGATTCCAGACGAGTCGCTGGGACTGGGCACGCAGCTCAATTCCGCAAATCAGATCCGGGACCAGATGGAATTGAATGTCGAAGTTCTCCTGAAGATGTAGATGCAGTGCCCGGGTGAGTTGCTCGCGCCCCTCTTCGGAAACCGGAAAAGCGGTGCGGACTTCAGCCTTGTGACCAGACCTGCTCAGAGCAGTCTGGATCGCCTGTTGCTCGTTCTCTTCGAGAGTATCGAGCCGTTCCAGAAACACGCTGAGGATTTTCTGTTCCAGTTCTGCGTCGGCCAGTTCCTTGAGTGCATGACGGGTCACGGAAAAGACCTGCTCTCCTAACCGCTCGCGAAATTCCTGAAGCAAATCGTTCTGTTCGCGTTTCAGAGAGTCGACCCATTGGGATTGTGCTTCGTCCGCTTTCTGATGGGCTTTTTCAATCAGATTCTGACGATAGGCATCTGCTTCGCTTCTGGCTTCGGCAAGTTTCTCTTCGCGATTTTCTTCGAGTTCCTTCAGGTTTGTCTGATACTTCTGCTTTTCGGCCTGCGCTTCCTGACGCACTCTGGCAGCGTCGTTCAGCTGGTCTGCAATCTTCTTCTCCCGGTCATCCATCGCCTGAATGATCCGGTCGTACAGAAAGTGTCTGAGCAACCAGACCAGCACCAGAAAATTGATGATCTGAGCAATCAGCGTGAACCAGTCGATCGTCACTTATTGTCCTCCGGCTGTCTGAATCACGTGATTCCAGAACGGGTTCGCAAAGATCAGAATCATCGACACGACAAAACAGTAAATGGCAGATGACTCAATCATCGCAACGGCGATAAACAGAGTTCGTGTGATCGTGGGAGCCGCATCGGGTTGCTGAGCCAGCGCGGTCATGGCTCGCGAAATGGCGATCCCTTCTCCGATGGCGGTCAACGGGGCTCCAAAACCGATGGTGCCCCCGGCAGTCAGGATTGAAATCATGCCAATCAACTCGACGCTATTCATGAACGATCTCCATCTTCAGGATCAGTTGTTTTAGTATGCGTGGATTCAGTATGAGTGACTTCAACGGGAGTTGCCCCGGCTGCCAGCAGTTCCTCATGGGAACGGGTCGCAGAGGCAATAAACACCAGAGCCAGGATTGAAAAGATATAAGCCTGAATCACACCGATCAGCAGCCCCAGTACATTCATGAAGATGGGGAAGAGAAACGGCGCAATTGCCAGGACGGTGGCTGCAATCATGGTGCCGCTCATCATGTTGCCGAACAGACGAATGGCCAGTGCCACGGTTCTGGTCACTTCTCCCATGACGTTGAACGGCAGCATGAACGGACTGGGTTGCTGGTAATCATTCAGATAGGCCTTGATACCGCGACTGGCGATCCCGAAGCTCGGCACCGCCACAAACACACACAACGCCAGCGCGGCGGTTGTCGACAGGGAACCAGTGGGAGGCTGAAAACCGGGGATAATCATCAGGGAATTACAGGTGACAATGAACAGGAACAGCGTCCCGATAAAAGGAAGATAGCGTCGTGGATTCTGCTGAGTGACTTCTTCAATCTGGGACTGAATGCCGTCGATCAGAATTTCCAGCAGATTCTGGCCCCGCGACAGGGAGGTCCCTGTCGACAGATTGCGCGTGATCAGCCAGGAGCCGACCACCAGAATCAGCATCACCAGCCATGTGAAGACCAGTGTGGCATGCAGGGTGATCCCGCCACTCTGCCAGTAAACAATGGTGTCAGGAGTGATATTCATCAGGAGACGGCCTCTTTTTCGCTTGTGCAGGCTGTGGACGAGCTTGATGCCTGCAACGGATTGACTCGATCTGGACGAAGTTGCGACGTCAGAATCAGTCGGACGATGATGAACCCGACCAGACAGGCGATGGCCCGTTCCCAATGATTTCCCATGACCAGGTAAAATCCCGTCACCGCAATGGCCGATCTCAGAACCAGACTGACAAGGAACAACACCACTGGACGACGCGCATTCGACAACTGACGAATGGTGAGCCAGAGTCCCCCGAAGTAGATGAGTCCGAGGAGAAGACCCGCTCCCCACGCCAGTATTACAGGAACGAATTGTTCAACTGTCATGAGTGTTCGTCCCGTTCTTCATCAATGGATTTCCGTTCCTTGCTGATCCAGACCCAGGCGCTCATGCATCCGAGACTGACACCGGCCAGCAGTAACGCCAGCGTCCATGAAAACGTGCTCGGCCAGTTACGATCTGCCCAGACTCCAACCATGACACCGATCAATGTCGGCACCGCGATGGACCAGCCGACGGCTCCAAATGCCCCCAGTCCGACCCAGAGGGTCCGATCCTTGTTTCGACCTGCACGAACCTTTCTGGCTTCTCTGTCGCTGACCTGTCTGCTGAATGGATTCTGACGAGAGGCCGGGTCTGAATGGTTCTTCGACGGTCGGTTAGCCATGGCTTCGTCCTTCCCGTCCCAGAACCTGACGGACAAGGCTGGCCTCCAGATGTTCGAGTGCCTGACGCGCTTTCTGTTCGTGTTCATCGAGGGCGTAAAACTGGGCCTCAACCGCTTCCTTCAGCTTTCCAAGAGATCCTCTGACAGCATTCCAGGTCGAAATCTGTACTTGAGAGTTTCGCTTCACCAGCAGCCCTTCATCGATCGCCAGATAAATGTCTTCGGCTTTCCCTTCGCGCTCACTGTCATCCACAACCGGAGTGAGTGTCAGAATGCCGGGGACCAGCGCGGTGACGAAATCGATGTGTCGCGGTAACAGACAGAAGGATCCATTTCGGGCTTCGGCAACCACTTTGGTGACGTTCTGTTCATGAAAGACCCCTGACGGAAGGACGATCCTGACATGCATGCTCGTGATTTCGGACAAATTCATGATTTTTTTGCCTCATCAACCGTCCCGATCATATACAGTGCCCGTTCCGGGTACTCGGAAAATTCATCGGCCAGAATTCTCTCGCACCCGCTGAGAGTGTCTTCCAGATCGACCATTTTTCCGTCGCGGCCAGTGAACTGGCCTGTGGTGAAAAACGGCTGGGTGAGAAACCGTTCCAGACGCCGCGCCCTATGGACGCGCCGCTGATCTTCTCTGGAAAGTTCTTCCAGTCCGAGCATTGCGATCACATCTTTCAACTCCTCGTATCCGGCCAGAGTTTCACGCACGTTCCGGGCCACCCGGTAATGACGCTCGCCAACCAGTGGTGGTGTCAGCATCTTCGATTCAGAACGTAATGGATCAATGGCGGGATAAAATCCCTGGCTGGCCCGTTCTCGTGACAGCACAATCAGGGAGGAGAGATGTCCGAATGTGTGTGTGACCGCGGGATCAGTGAAGTCATCCGCAGGGACATACACGGCTTGCACTGAGGTGATCGCGGCATCTTTCGTCGTACAGATCCGTTCTTCCAGCTCCGCCAGCTCTGTTCCCAGAGTCGGCTGATAGCCCATGCGTGAGGGGAGTCTCCCCAGCAATCCGGAGACCTCCGAACCTGCCTGAATGAATCGAAAGATGTTATCCATCAGCAGCAGAACGTCCTGCCGGGCATCATCACGAAAATACTCGGCCATGGTCAGGGCGGAATGGCCGACACGAAAGCGGGCTCCCGGTGGCTCGTTCATCTGGCCGAACACCAGCACCGTGCTTTTCAGAACCCCCGCTTCTTCCACATCCCGGTACAGTTCTTCTGCTTCGCGCGACCGCTCGCCAATTCCGCAGAAAATCGTGACTCCGTCGTGCCGGCCGACGACGTTGTTGATCAATTCGGTGATCAGCACGGTTTTTCCGACGCCTGCTCCCCCAAACAACCCGGCTTTTCCTCCCCGTTCCAACGGAGTCAGCAGATCGATCGCCTTGATGCCGGTCGTGAAGATTTCTGTCGTTGTCCCCTGTCGGGCCAGAGAGACCGGTGGACGATGCAACGGCCGTCGTTCCCCACCGCTCAGTTCTTCCTTGTTGTCGATCGCCTGACCGAAAGCATTCACGGCCCGCCCGAGGAGACGACTTCCGACAGGGACCAGCAAGGGATGGCCGGTATTAATAATTGTCGATCCTCGCGCCAGTCCCGCAGTGGGAGTCATCGCCACACCCCGCACGGTTTCCGGATCAAGGTGCGTCACCACTTCAATGATCATGGAATTGTCAGGCCCAGCGCGTAATTCCGAATTCAGTTCCGGAAGCTGATCCGGAAAACTGGCGTCCACAACACTTCCTCGCACGGAAAGCACCGTTCCCTGGACAACGTTCTCGTCTGGGATGTAATCCATCTCCTCTTTCCGGTGTTGCAACACCATACTTTGTGGTATGGAATGCAGATTTGATCAGACTCAGGATGCTGTGTGGATTGTATGCCGATCCTATAGGTCCAATTTGTATTCTTCAAGACCCGTTGTTTGAGAACCTCAACCGTTTCTCACAGTTGCAAGGTGACTTCCGGCAGTCACCATCTCCTCACGCTGCTTCAGGGGAACACTCCACCACTCTGATCCCTTTGTTTTCTACTGGTGAAGTGACTGGAGTGGACTGATTTTCAATATTTCTGCTGGCGAAACTGTTTTTAAGAACCCCTGACAAAACTGACCGCGATCCGCTCGCGGAAAGGAAAATTTCATGGTTTAATGGGTTTTGTTCGCGGCTCTAAGAAGATTATGTAAAGTCACCTTCCAGCTTTTGGTGAACGTCATTTGCTATGACAGGGAATTGCAAGATTCGGACTTCACGATCACTCATGATCGGGTTACTCTTTGGTCAATTCAGAATGTCACATTGATCTGGACCTTTATCCTTACTTCCAAACCGCGAAGTCTGACCTGATCACTTTGAATTGATCAGCGTGGTGCCGGATTGTGATCGTTTCATCCTCTTCCGTTTGCATTCCCGAACACCTGCAGAGCAGAGGAATTCGCGATGTCGGCGACTCTGGTGACTTTGAATGCGGGATCGTCTTCAATCAAGGTGTCAATTTATTCGTCAGATGACTCTGGAATGATCCAGCGGCTGGATTACGTCAATTTTCAGAAAGTCCACTTGTCGAATTCTGTGAAATCCTCTGAGATTTCGCAGTATCCCGTGGGCTATCCGTCATTGCCACACTTTGAACGACTGGTCGACTGGTTGCAGGCACGTGTTGATCTCAGGCAGATTTCTGTCATCGGGCATCGGATCGTGCACGGCGGGAATGCCTTCAGGGAGTCCACCTGGCTGGATGAGAACGCAATGGCCACGTTGAAGCAATGTGTGCCACTGGCCCCCAATCATCTCCCTGGCGAAATCGAGCTGATCGAACATTTTCAGAACTCGTTTCCGGAGATTCGACAGGCGGCCTGCTTCGATACCGCCTTTCATGCGGACTTGCCCCAAGTGGCGGCGCTTCTGCCGATTCCCCGCCGCTTTCAACGGGACGGACTGCGCCGTTTTGGCTTCCATGGGATTTCTTACGCCTACCTGATGTCCGAACTCCAGCGACTTGGCTCACAGGTTGCCGAAGGGAATATCGTTCTGGCACATCTGGGAAACGGTGCCAGCATGGCGGCAATCCAGAATGGTCACTGCATTGATACCTCCATGTGTCTGACTCCGACTGCGGGGCTGGTCATGGGGACCAGAACGGGAGATCTCGATCCTGGCATTCTGCTTTATCTGATGCGGGAATCCGGACTGAATCATGCAGAAATTGATCACCTCGTCACCCGTGAATCCGGGTTACTGGGATTGTCCGAAACAACTTCCGACATGCAGGAATTGCTACATCTGCGAGAGACCGATGCGAGAGCAGATGAAGCTGTTTCTGTCTTCTGCTATCAGGCGAAAAAGCAGATTGGAGCCTATCTCGCTGCTCTCGGGGGACTTGATACTCTGGTTTTCTCCGGCGGTATTGGAGAACGGTCTGCTGAGATCCGCGAGGAAATCTGCCGCGGACTTTCTCCCCTGGGAATCAGTCTGGACCAGAGCCGGAACCGGGCACAGTCTGCGATCATCTCCAGCAACGATTCCAGAACAACCATCCGTGTGATCGAAACAAATGAGGAGTTCATGATCGCTCAGGAACTTCTGCGACTCCTGCGATTTCCAAAATTTCCGACTGAATCTCGGTGATGCCAGATAAAGAGAATGACACCATAATGAGCAATTCCGTGCTTTCCCCTGAATTATTAAAACGCATTGATGCCTACTGGAGAGCAGCAAATTTTCTCTCTGTTGGACAGATTTATCTTCTGGACAATCCGTTATTAAAAAGACCGCTGGTCAAGGAAGATATTAAACCGCGACTGTTAGGGCACTGGGGAACAACACCGGGTCTGAATTTTATTTATGCCCATCTCAATCGGATTATTAAACAATATGATCTGGAGATTATTTATATCACCGGACCCGGTCATGGTGGCCCCGGACTGGTTGCGAATGTCTATCTTGAAGGAACCTATAGCGAAGTCTACCCAGAAGTCTCACAGGACGAACTTGGGCTGCGCAGGTTGTTCAAACAATTCAGTTTCCCCGGCGGAATTCCATCGCATGTGGCTCCGGAAACTCCAGGCAGTATTCATGAAGGAGGAGAACTCGGGTATTGCCTGTCACATGCGTATGGAGCGGTTTTCGACAACCCCGACCTGATCGCTGCCTGTGTTGTCGGTGACGGTGAAGCAGAAACCGGCCCGTTGGCGACCTCCTGGCATTCCAATAAATTCCTCAATCCTGCCACCGACGGATGCGTCCTCCCGATTCTGCATCTGAACGGATACAAAATTGCGAATCCGACTGTACTGGCACGCATCCCCAATGAGGAACTCGCCAGTCTGATGCGAGGATATGGACATGAACCGATTTTCGTGGAAGGACATGATCCGCAGCAGGTTCATCAGGAAATGGCGGCTGCATTGGAACAATGTGTTGCCAGAATCAAGGAAATCCAGCACAAAGCGAGGGAAGAAGGCATCACAAAGCGTCCGCAATGGCCCATGATTGTTTTGCGAACACCCAAAGGCTGGACCTGCCCCAAAGAGGTTGACGGAAAAATCTGTGAAGACTATTGGCGCAGCCATCAGGTTCCACTTAGCAATCTGCATACAATTCCAGCACATGTCACCCTGCTGGAAGACTGGATGAAAAGCTATCGCCCTGAAGAACTCTTCGATGAGCAGGGACGACTGATTCCGGAACTCGCGGAACTGGCTCCGGTGGGAACCAGACGGATGGGGGCCACCCCTTTTGCCAACGGAGGAGAACTGCTCCAGCCCCTCAAGTTGCCGGACTTCCGGGAATCTGCTGTTGTCGTCACGTCCCCCGGATCACAGGTTGCCGAGTCGACCCGGGTCATGGGGAAGTATCTTCGGGAGGTCATGCGTGCCAATCTGAAACAGAAGAACTTTCGACTCTTCAGTCCTGACGAAAACAATTCCAACCGCTGGCAGGATGTGCTGGATGTGACACATCGCGCATGGAACGCCCGGCAACTTCCCATTGATGACAAACTGGCTGTCGACGGCCGTGTCATGGAAATGCTCTCTGAGCATCAATGTCAGGGATGGCTCGAAGGATATCTGCTGACTGGACGGCACGGGTTCTTCAGTTGCTATGAAGCCTTTATTCATATTGTTGATTCGATGGTGAATCAGCATGCCAAATGGTTGAAGGTCTGCAGCCATATTCCGTGGCGACGACCGATTCCATCCCTGAACTACCTGTTGACCTCGCATGTCTGGAGACAGGATCACAATGGATTCAGCCATCAGGATCCCGGATTTCTGGACCATGTCGTCAATAAGAAAGCTGAGATCGTCCGGATTTATCTCCCTCCCGATGCCAACTGTCTGTTGTCCGTAACCGATCACTGCCTGCGCAGTAAAAACTACATCAACGTTGTGGTTGCCGGAAAGCAGCCGGCGTATCAATGGCTCGATATCGATTCCGCGATCAGGCACTGTGAATCAGGAGTCAGTATCTGGAAATGGGCCAGCAACGACGATGGGGGATCTCCTGACGTCGTGCTCGCCTGTTGCGGAGACGTTCCGACGCTGGAAACCCTGGCGGCTGTCAGCATTCTGCGGCAACGGATCCCTGAACTGAAGGTTCGCGTGGTCAACGTGGTGAACCTGATGAAGCTGCAACCGAAAAGTGTGCATCCTCATGGAATGACGGATGCGGAATTCGACAGCGCCTTCACGACAGACAAACCGATACTGTTCAACTTTCACGGTTATCCCTGGCTGGTTCACCGTCTGGCATATAAACGCACAAATCATCGCAATCTGCATGTACGCGGGTATATCGAGGAAGGGACCACGACCACTCCGTTCGATATGTGCGTCCTTAACAAAATCGACCGGTTCAATCTCGTCAAATCAGTGATTGATGAAGTCCCCGGTCTGTCCCAGCAGCATGCTTATCTGCGTCAGGAACTCGATGAAAAGCTGATGGAACATCGAGCTTACATCCGGACATATGGAGACGATCTTCCAGAAATACGGGATTGGGCGTGGTAGACATCACCGCCAGTGAAGCAAATTAAGAACCTCTTACAAAACTGCCCCCGATCCGCTCGCGGAAAGGAAATGTTCATGGTTTGAGAGGTTTTGTTCGCGGCTCTAAAAAACGCCTGGGGTGGGTTCAGCAATGAACCCGCCCCATTAATAAAGCAACTTCGAACGAAAATGGAATGGCTCCAACCGGGAGTCCCCGTCAGTTTGCCTCAACTGGAATGACCGCCGGAGAGGGGCACGGCCTTCCAAAGATGCTCAACTCATGGATCGACCAGAAGTTGGAATCAGCTTTTCCTGTCTGGGTAATTCGGAGGAAACGTGTCGTCGCCCCTGGAGCAAACCGGAGCGATGTCAGTGCCGACGTCCCCTTTCCTGTCAAAACAGGTTCAGACCAAAATTCCCCATCGTCACTGAATCGGACAATATAACTCCGAGGAAAGTCGTTCCTGCTGATTCTGGTGTCGAGAAGAAGTTCGGTCAGTTCGTAGGGAATGCCCATGTCAAACTGGAACCATTGGCCGGGCTCCTGGGGTTTGCCCATGTCGAAACGTGTGTCCTGCTTTCCATCAACCGCATTCCTCGCACGTGTGGAATTCAGCGAAGCAGAGAAGGTCCATTTCGACACAACGTCATTGGGAACCGGCATGAACTCGGCGAGTTCTTCGACCTTGTAAGGCTGCGTTCGAGTTGAGGTCTCCTGTCGAATTCTTGCAACATTTTCCGGGGTAACCGGACCGGCGGAGTTTCCAAAGCTGTTTCGGACATAGGTCAATGCGGAGGCGATCCACTCATCATCTTCCCGCTTCATCGATTCCATCAGTCCCGGATACGTCTTGCCTTCAATCGGTCCCATCAATCCATGCAGAAGGATGCGCACCGGCAGTTCCGATGTCGCGAGAAGACGCTTCGAATCCACCAGAGACGGCGCCAGTTGCAGGCCGTCGCTGGCGAACGCGCCTTTCCCGTCATGACCATGGCAGCGGATACAAACAAGTGTATAAGCTTCATAGCCACGTTTCATCTTTTCGAGTGTTCTGGGGTCCATCTCCGCGAAAGTCGGAGCGCCATCCCCCTCTTTGTTTCGAATGCTCGCTTGTGAGGAGACCAGGACGATATCGTTCGCCGGATGCACACCGGCAAGGTCTGCGATGAGCTGACGAGCTCTGTCCGAATTCGCATAACGGAGCGAGTTGATCGCCTGAATTGTGACTGAAAGGTCGCTCTCGAAACCGACAGCCGCGACCTTTTCAACAAGCTCAGGCGCCTGGGCCAGATGAGACTCGCTTAGCCGAATGGCCGTTTGCTGCACGCGGGGATCGGCGTCATTCATTGCCATTTCAATGAGCGGCTTCGTGACTGCCCCGAGCCCGTCCAGCGTCCAGATCGCATGGACACGTCCCAGCGCTGAAGTCCCGGTTTGGGCAAGTGCCTCCAGGTCTGGAATCACGTTCGCATCCTGTCGCAGAACGATCAGACGCTGCGCAGTATCGCGTCGCCAACCATTGGGATGAGAGAGTTCTGTGACCAGCTCGGTTGTTGATTTGCTGAGAAGACGAGGTTGTTCTGAACGTTTCGTCGATTCATGAACCACGCGGTAGATTCGCCCCCTTCCGATATTTTTGGCGAATCCCTGCTCATCAATGCGATCTCGAAGGTACGACCCCTTACGTGTCCAGTTCCCTTCCTGAATAATACCGCGGTACATATCGACAATATAAAGGCAACCATCAGGTCCGGTTGCTGACCAGAGCGGACGGAAGTTCTTGTCTGTTGAGGCAATGAATTCAGACGATTCATAGGCATTACTCAGTACGGTCTTTCCGTCGATTTGCGTCACCTTGGCCCGTCGGACTAAACGTCCAACAGGCTCCGGCAGGATATAATCTCCGTTAAATCCCTCAGGCATCTGATCGCCACGATAGATCGATTGCCCGCCACACGCTGTGAACAATGTGAGTGTTTGTTTTTCAGGATGGACTCGACCGCGTCCCCCCTGCACATCGTCCAGTTTAACGATTGGATACACGGTCTCGAAGTGACGTTCCAGTTCATTCGGGAGAGTCAGCTTTCCGTATTGAGGTAACTGCTGAAAACCATAGGCAGGCTTCTCTCCCCCTGCTGAGGAAAGAAAGAAACGGCCAAGGTCATCCATTGCCAGACCCCATTGTCCGTTGTCACCGTAGATGCGTTCAGAAGTCCACTTGCCATTGATAAAACGATGCCGTAATCCACCAGTTCTGGCTGTATAGATCCAGTTATCCAGCCCCCATGTGAGACCGCTGTTCTGGTGCTCGAGATTTCCTCCATCCTTCCCACCGCTATAGAGAAGAATCTTCTCGTCTGCTACGCCATCTCCATCCGTATCACGATAAGAGTAATAATCCTGTGTATAGGTTTCGTTGATGATAATGCGGTCATCCAGAGGAAGAATCATACGGGGCAGGACCATATTATCGACGAACCGCGTGACCTTGTCCATTCGCCCGTCACCATCGGTGTCTTCCAGCAGGGAAACTCGCGAACGGGGCAGGTCCTGATCAGTCCCTTCCGCGTCCTGCATATAAGTTCGCATTTCTGCAACATACATCCGTGAATTGCCATCCCAGACACACAGAACCGGCTCCTCAATCATCGGTTCCGCAGCGACCAGTTCCAGGCGATAACCTGCAGGCAGATGAATCCGTTTCATTGATTCTTCGGGCGAATAATAAGTGGAGTCCGCATCAACAGGATCGTGTGTGACGCCAGAGACTTTCACGGGAATCGTTGCCGGCACCGGTTCTTTGAATGTCGGATCTCCGACGGCAGACAGATAAGCCAGCAGATCATCAACCTGCGACGTGCTGAGTCCGTCGATCAGTCCTTTGGGCATGGCGGAGACGTTCTGTACCGCCGTTTCTTCGATGTCGGAGACAGGGATCGTCACTCTCTCCGCGGCGAGATTTTTCTGAATCGTCAATGTGACGGCTTCGTCCGTTCTCTCGACGATTCGTCCTGTGACGACCTCTCCTTTTGTCAGCAGGAGAGCTGAGGTTTCATAGCCTTTTCTGATGATCTTACTTGGATCACGGATCGATTCCAGTAGCTCTGTACGAGTGAATGGTTTCTCAGGCTTCGAAAGATCCGGCCCTAATGATTCAACAGAACCATCTGTAATATGACAAGAGGCGCAGGCCCGTTGTGCAAATAGAACTTTGCCCCGTCGATACTGTCCAATTGATGGATGAGTCGCTTGTGCCAGCAGGACTTCTGGAACCATTAATATCAGAGACAGTACCAGACAGACATTCTTCATGACAACTCCGGGAATCGTTGCAGGAAAACCCGACAGAGATTCAATTCACAATGATCTGTTTTCCGTCCCATCATGGAGCACTTTTGCGTACGATGGTTGACGAATGACGGTTGTTTACATTGTCGTGATCTCGAAATTGATTTCATTACGACCGGGTTTTACTTCACGTTTCACAGCCTCTCCCGTGACGTACTCTGGGGGAAAGACCTCGGGAATCCCTTTAATCACCTTGCCGTTGTCGTCAGTGGTATTTGGCGTGCCGGTGGTCAGCGTCACCGCGTGCATCCCGACTTTGGCTCCCTTTTGGGTTCCCTTGTAATAGAGTTCATAAGCGCCTTTTTCGTTGGTGACCGAACTGGAAGCCCGACCGCCACCATCCGGATAGAAGTAAACCGTCGCCCCTTTGACCGGATCCCCGTTCAGCGTCACTTTCCCAGAGACTTCCCCAGTCTCCGGGCCGTCGCCACGACCACATCCGATGAATGTCACCGAGCTGCCCACAACCATACAGAACAGGACAAACAACCTGCGACTGACCACAAAATACCCCTTGGGTTAGGATGTCACCGAGAAACCCTCTGAACAGATGCAAGCGAGGGACGTGAGTCCCTGTCTCCCAAAGCGTCAGAAATCAACTCCCATCACGTTGCTTTGTTTCTCACTACGCCGAACATTTATGAGATCTGCTGATTGACCACAGATGCTCAACGTTTCGGGGACAAGACTTCGCAAAATCAGAACTCTCCAACGGCCTGCCCATCATTGACGGCAACCAGGCGTTCATAGGTGGAGTTGATCGCACCGCCGTCGCCAACCATGCGCCAGTCCAGGTTCTCGGAAATAAACCGGACTGATCCGTCCCCTAGGACGAAATGGGCTCCGCCCACATGGTTGCTGCTGAATCCCATGCGACCATCCAGACCGTTCGTTCCAGGCGTACTGGGAGTTCCCCCATAGTAGATATTGGTTTCGTTGATGG